>NZ_JBXWNE010000015.1:0-100395 GCF_059610225.1 Ruegeria sp. YTSA105 | reverse complement strand
GTCTTGCCGTGGTCAACGTGGCCAATCGTGCCGATGTTGACGTGCGGCTTATTACGCTCAAACTTTTCCTTTGCCATTCCTCAGGCGCCCTTTTGTGCTTTGGGGGACCCTTGGTCCCGTGGTTACATCTGCGCGCGCGAGATATTGGGTTCAAAGGAGAAAATCAAGCACATCCTGCGGGAAATGCCGTTCTTTAAGCCGGATTTTGCGTTGCTTCACCTGAATCGAGTGGCTGGATCAGTTCGGGACGCCGGTCGAACCAACCGTTTTCCAAATGTTCCTCGGCCAACCATTCTTCGACTCGGTCCGCAACTTTCAGAGCCAGCCCGCTCATTTGCTCTTGTTTTGTCCGTTCATGGCCCGAACCTTTCAGGGCACTGCCGCCGGTTGTGTCTTCCAGCACCTGGAATTGCTTACCTTTGGCAAGAAACTCTTTCTTGTTCACGTCATAAACGTTGACCAGAACAATCGCAGTGCTCTTGGGGTTGTAGATCACCGGAATTCCGGGAGGGGCCAGCATATAGCCCTCGAGGCTGATGCCGATGTCGTATTCCTGAGCGCCCGTATAGCGCCCAAGGCGGATGTCCACCGCGTTTTGAATGGCCGCAGTCCATTCGTCGGGCGTCGCATCCCGGCTTACCGGCCCCTGCACCGCCTTATCGGCAAAGGCATAGTTTACCCGCAACTTGAATTCGCCCAGCGACTCAGGCTCTTCGTAAACCTGCGTTTGGGTGCAGGCGCCCATCAGGGCCAATCCGGTGATCAGTGTCAAAATGCGCAACATGTCTCGTCTCGATAGGCCTGTTTTTCTTTGATCTAACGCACCGATACGGCTTGTGCCAAGCCGTATCGGCATAAATCCTCTGTGACCGGGCCTGATCAGGAGAATTTAAAATCACGCGGGAAGCCGTATGGCGGCTTTTTCCCGACGCTGGCACGCTTGGCCAGCCATTGCGAAAGATCTGCCTCGTGCCGGGTCTTGTCGCCACCCATGGACCATTTCAGGCCCTCTTCCCAGTTGAAGGTGGTGATATCTGACAGCCCGCCGTCCAATTCCAGCGTCCCCTGCCGCCCGCGCGCCATATTGTATTTCTGCAGGCGAACGCCCTTGCCGCGGGTCATTTCAGGCAGTTCCTCGGTCGGGAAGACCAGAAACTTGCCGTTCTGAGAAACCACTGCAACGTGGTCACCTTCGATCGCCTTACAGATAATCGCTGTTTCGTCGCCTTTGACGTTCAGCACCTGTTTGCCGTTTCGGGTCTGTGCCAGCACGTCATCCTCGGGCACGGTGAAGCCGTTACCCGCATCCGAGGCCACCAGCAGCTTGCGCCCCGGTTTGTGGATCAGGATGTCGATTATCTGCGCCTCATTCGGCAGGTCGACCATCAGGCGCAGCGGCTCGCCCATACCCCGACCGCCGGGCAGATTCGCGGCACTGATGGTATAGAATCGACCGTTCGAGGCAAAGACCAGCAGCCGATCGGTGGTTTCCGCATGGAAGATGAACCGTGGCCCATCGCCATCCTTGAACTTCAACTCGCGGTTCAGGTCGATATGGCCGGTCATGGCGCGAATCCAGCCCATCTGAGAGCAGACAACCGTGATCGGTTCGCGGTCGATCATCGCCTCAAGCGGGACCTCTTCGACCTGACCGGCTTCGGCAAACTGGGTGCGCCGCGCTCCGCCCTCATAGTCCTTGCCGAAGGTTTTCTTGGTCTCTTTCAGTTGCTCGGCGATGCTGGCCCATTGCAGGCTTTCGTCGGCTAGCAGATCTTCGAGATTGGCACGTTCCAACATCAGCTCATCGCGTTCGCGAACCAGCTCCATCTCTTCCAGACGGCGCAAGCTGCGCAGACGCATGTTGAGAATTGCGTCGACCTGGACCTCGGACAGCTCACCCTCGCCCGGTTTGGGCGAGACATAGTCGGCCTCATTGGTGGCGCGGACATGGTCGATGCCCCAGTCTTCGCGCATCAGCGCAGCCTTGGGGTCATCGTCATAGCGGATAATGTCGATCACGCGGTCAAGATTCAGGAAGGCAACGATAAAGCCCTCCAACACCTCCAGCCGATGGTCGATCTTGGCCATCCGGTGGCGCGACCGGCGCAGCAGAACCTCTTGCCGGTGATCCAGGAAAGCGCGCAGCACTTCCTTCATCGAGCAGACTTTGGGTGTCACCCCGTCGATCAGCACGTTCATGTTCAGGCTGAACCGCACCTCAAGGTCTGAGTTACGGTAAAGCATGCCCATCAGTACCTCGGGGTCCACGTTCTTGGAACGCGGCTCAAGGATCAGGCGAATGTCATCTGCGGATTCGTCACGAACGTCGCCAAGGATCGGGATTTTCTTGGTCTGAATCAGCTCGGCGATCTTTTCGATCAGCTTCGATTTCTGAACCTGATAGGGAATCTCGGTGACGACAATCTGCCACTGACCGCGGCCCAGATCCTCGACCTCGAACTTACAGCGCAGGCGGAATGACCCGCGCCCGGTGCGATAGGCCTGCGCGATATTCGCAGGCGGTTCAACGATTACGCCGCCGGTTGGAAAATCCGGTCCGGGCACGTAGTTCAGAAGCGTATCGTCGCGCGCATCCGGCGTCTTGATCAGATGCAAACAGGCGTCACACAGTTCCCAGATGTTATGTGGCGGGATATTCGTCGCCATGCCCACCGCAATACCGCTGGAGCCATTGGCCAGCAGATTCGGAAATTGCGCGG
Source organism: Ruegeria sp. YTSA105 (assembly GCF_059610225.1). Classification (NCBI taxonomy): domain Bacteria; kingdom Pseudomonadati; phylum Pseudomonadota; class Alphaproteobacteria; order Rhodobacterales; family Roseobacteraceae; genus Ruegeria; species Ruegeria sp. YTSA105. The sequence continues at coordinate 97,675 of NZ_JBXWNE010000015.1, read as the reverse complement.
GCAGAACCACCGGTTCGGTCAGCGTGCCGTCATAGTTGTCACGGAAATCGACAGCATCCTCGTTCAGACCCTCAAGCAGAGCCTCGGCCACGATGGTCATCCGAGCCTCGGTATAACGAGAGGCCGCCGGGTTATCGCCGTCGATATTGCCGAAATTCCCCTGCCCGTCGACCAGCGGATAGCGCACATTAAAATCCTGCGCCAAACGCGCCATCGCGTCATAAATCGCGGCATCGCCGTGCGGGTGATAGTTACCCATCACATCGCCCGAGATTTTCGCCGACTTACGGAACCCGCCCGTTGCACTGAGTCGCAGTTCGCGCATCGCATAGAGGATTCGACGATGCACTGGCTTCAGACCATCCCGTGCATCGGGCAAGGCCCGGTGCATGATGGTGGACAGCGCATAGGTCAGATAACGTTCACCAATCGCGCGGCGCAGCGGTTCGGCTACTTCGCCCCCGTTTTCGGGGGCCACCATATTGGGGTCGTCGATCGTATCATTCATAGATGATGTGATACGACGCAAGGGCGCGCGGGTAAAGCAAGCAAGACATATTTTACTGGGGACAAGTGGCGCTTTTTGCAACAGGGGGAGGCAACCCCCCGATTTCCCCCGTTTTTCGACTTGGGTCGCGAATTATGCTAGGATGTCTGACATTAGTCTGCTGCCTTTTTTTGTTTTGATTGATCGACCGGGGGATGCGCCATGACGCGCCTGATTGTAATGAGTTTCGCTGCACTTGGCTGGTGCTTTTACGTCATGAGTGGCGGGCCTAATTTCGAACCGCGCGGTGTGCGGTCGGAACAGCCTGTGCGAGTCGCCTCGAAAGCGGCCCCAAAAACCGTAGCACCGTCTCCGGCAAAAGAGCTTGTGACAAATGTCGCTATGCGCTCGCCGGTCGTGCGCGAGCGCCCGATTGATCCCCAGCCAGCAGTCGCAGCGATTGTCGCAGAACCCGCCAGTCTGGACACTTTCAACGCGCTTTCGGTGTTTGACGATCAGACTGCCAGCATCACGCTTGCTTCTCTGGAAGACGGTGTAACTGGCCTGAAGCAAATCACCAAGGACGTGCAGCCTGAACCCGCCGCCCAGCCTGAACCCAGGAAAGATATCCGGGAAATCTCCGGGACCCGCGTGAACATGCGTGACGGCCCTGGAACGATCTACCCGATTGTTGGCAAAGCGCGCATCGGCCAGAAGGTCGAGGTGCTAAGTGACTCGGGCACCGGATGGTTGCGACTGCGCGTGTTGCCGCAGCAACAGGTGGGGTGGATTTCGACCTCTTTGGTCAGAAAAACACCAGACTGACGTGGAGCAATGATTGTTCCCATACTCTGTGCACCCTAGCTTGGGGCTGGTTCAGAATCGGGAAAATCATGCAGAAGACCATTCTAATTACTGGCTGCTCATCGGGCATCGGACTGGATGCGGCGCATGGGATGCGCGCGCGGGGTTGGCGCGTGTTTGCCTCGTGCAAACAACAGCGCGATTGCGACCGGTTGCGGGCGCAGGGGTTTGAAAGCCCGCGCATTGATTATACCGATACGGCCAGCATATCGTCGGGTTTGAACGAAGTGTTGGAGGCCACCGGAGGCACCCTGGACGCGCTGTTCAACAATGGCGCACATGGCCTGCCCGGCGCGGTCGAGGACCTGCCGACCGAAGGCCTGCGTCAGATTTTCGAGGCGAACTTCTTTGGCTGGCACGAACTGACCAGGCAGGTCATCCCGATTATGCGCAGTCAAGGACACGGGCGAATCGTTCAGAACTCTTCGGTGCTGGGTCTGGTGGCCTATCCGTGGCGCGGCGCCTATGTGGCCACGAAATATGCAATCGAAGGGCTGACGGATACACTGCGCCTGGAACTGGCTGATACGGGGATCAAGGTCATTTTGATCGAACCTGGCCCGATCACATCTAAAATCCGCGAAAACTCAATCCCATTCTTCGAGCGGTTCATCAACTGGCAAAACTCGGCCCTGCGCGAGCGGTATGAGTCCTCTTTGTTGAAAAGACTGTACGAATCGTCGGGGCCGGATCGGTTTGAACTGCCCGCATCAGCGGTTACGACCAAGCTGGCCCACGCCGTAGAATCCAAGCGCCCGCGCCCCCGATACTATGTGACAACACCTACATTTATCGCCGGTTGTTTGCGCCGCATTCTATCGACACGTGCGATTGACCGCATCCTTGCAGGGGTCTGAGGCGAAATAACCCGTTCGCTTTTGGCACGCACGGGGCTAGATGATAGCCCTAGGCAAACAGAAACGCGGACGGTGTACTCATGGACCTAATGATGGTCATTTTGCTTTTGGCCATGGCGGCGGTTGTCGTCGTATTGGCGCTTGGCATCTCGAATTTTGGCAAAAGCGGCAGGGACGCGGCACTGAAAAGCAACAAGTATATGCGCCTGCGTATCCTGTTTCAGTTCATCGCCGTGATTCTGATCGTGCTTTACGTCTGGCTGCGCGGTCAGGGAGGTCAGTAAATGGTCGTATTGAACAAGATTTACACCCGCACCGGTGATGATGGCAAAACCGCTCTCGGCAATGGCGAACGCGTTGCCAAATACTCGGGCCGCGTGACCGCTTATGGCACCGTGGACGAGTTGAACGCCTTTGTCGGCGTCGCCCGGACCGAGGCAGATGGGGATGTCGAAGCTGCACTCGCCCGCATTCAGAATGACTTATTTGATCTGGGCGCAGATTTCTGTCGTCCCGATATGGAAAAGGATGCCGAAGCAGACTATCCGCCTCTGCGCATCGTGCCCTCGCAGATTGACCGGCTCGAGGTTGAAATCGACTCGATGAACGAAGCCTTGGAACCGCTGCGCAGTTTCATCCTGCCCGGTGGCTCGCGTCTTGCGGCGCATCTGCATGTATGTCGAACCGTATCTCGCCGGGCCGAACGGCTTGCGGTTGAGCTGACCAACATGGAGCCGGTCAACGAAACCGCAGTCAAGTACCTGAACCGTCTGAGCGACTGGTTCTTCGTCGCAGCCCGTTGTGCCAATGAAAACGGAACCGAAGATGTTCTGTGGGTTCCGGGCGCGAACCGCTGAAAGCGGCGTTGCGTCCAGTGGACGCGGCGGCGACCGGAAGGGCGAAGCCCCGGCCCGACGGGCGGGTGCAAACCGATAGCTTCCTGGCTTTTTGGGTGGGTGTGTGGTGCTTGGTCACGTCAAAAATAGCAAAACGCGACGTCCGTTGCAGATGACGTGACGATTTTGCCCTGTTGCCGCCTGAATTGAATCGCTATTCAAGCCCTCATGAACATTGGTGGAGTCGCGACGCGGCTTGCCGTTTTTTGTGAGGAGCTAGCGCAAAATGAAGGTACTCGTGCCTGTCAAACGCGTGATTGACTATAACGTTAAAGTTCGCGTCAAAGCGGATGGCAGCGGTGTCGATCTCGCCAATGTCAAAATGTCGATGAACCCGTTCGACGAAATTTCTGTCGAAGAGGCAATCCGTCTGAAAGAAGCCGGCAAGGCAGACGAAGTCGTCGTCGTTTCTATCGGCGTAAAACAAGCCCAGGAAACACTGCGCACTGCGCTGGCCATGGGCGCGGACCGTGCCATCCTGGTCATTGCTGCAGATGATGTCCATCAGGACATCGAACCCCTGGCCGTTGCCAAGATCCTGGCCAAAGTGGTCGAGGAAGAGCAGCCCGGTATCGTTCTGTGCGGCAAGCAGTCTATCGACAACGACATGAATGCAACTGGTCAGATGTTGTCAGCTCTTTTGGGCTGGTCACAAGGCACCTTTGCGTCCGACATCGACATCGACGGCGACAGCGCAAAGATCACTCGCGAAGTCGATGGTGGCATGCAAACCATCAGCGTCAAAATGCCGACAATCGTGACCGTGGACCTGCGCCTGAACGAGCCCCGTTACGCGTCGCTGCCCAATATCATGAAGGCGAAGAAAAAGCCACTGGACGAGAAAACCGCCGCCGATTACGGCGTCGACGTCTCGCCGCGCCTGGAAGTCGTCAAAACCGAAGAACCACAGGCACGTGCCGCTGGCATCATCGTCGGCTCGGTAGACGAGCTTGTCGCGAAACTCAAAGAAGCGGGGGCTGTGTAATGGCTGTTCTTCTTCTCGCCGAAGTCAACAATGGTGAACTGGCGCTGGACGCAACCGCCAAAGCTGTAAACGCAGCAAAGGCACTGGGTGATGTAACCGTTCTGGCCGCAGGCGGTTCCGCTGCTGCTGCCGGTGAAGCTGCCGCCAAGATCACCGGCGTCTCAAAGGTTCTGGTCGCCGAGGACGAATCGCTGGGCCATCGCCTGGCAGAATCCACCGCTGCGCTGATCGTAGGTCTGGCTGATGGTTATGAGCACATCGTTGCCCCCGCCACCACCGATGCCAAGAACGTTATGCCGCGCGTTGCCGCGCTGCTGGACGTCATGGTCATCTCGGACGCGTCCGGTGTCGTCGACGGCTCGACCTTCGAACGCCCAATCTATGCGGGCAACGCGATCCAAACCGTCAAATCTGTGGACGCCAAAAAAGTCGTCACTTTCCGAACCGCAAGTTTTGATGCTGCGGGCGAAGATGGCTCGGCAGCAGTTGAGACCATCTCGGTCGGCGAGAACCCCGGTCTATCGTCCTGGGTCGAAGACAAGGTAGCCACAAGCGACCGCCCCGAGCTGACTTCGGCTGGCGTTGTTGTGTCGGGTGGCCGTGGTGTCGGTTCTGAAGAGGACTTCAAGCTGATCGAAGGTCTCGCTGACAAGCTGGGGGCCGCAGTAGGCGCATCGCGCGCCGCAGTCGACTCGGGCTATGCTCCGAACGATTGGCAGGTGGGTCAGACCGGCAAGGTTGTTGCCCCGGATCTGTATGTCGCTGTCGGCATCTCGGGTGCGATTCAGCATCTGGCAGGTATGAAAGACTCGAAAATCATCGTGGCGATCAACAAAGACGAAGAAGCGCCGATCTTCCAGGTTGCCGATTACGGTCTGGTCGCCGACCTGTTCCAGGCCGTTCCGGAACTGACCGAGAAACTCGGCTGATCAACGGGCTAGACTTTTCCACGAAGAATCTTGCATTGGGCCCGCCATCGGCGGGCCCTTTTCATTGCAGGTTTCTGATCGGACCGACCAAGGCGTCAGCAATCGACCTGTGTGCCGCAGGACCTATCATATATTCCGCCATGGGCTGTTGCAGTGTTCCAAACAGCATATCTTCAAGCTCATCGGACTGCCCCGACACGCTGACCGTCACCTCAACGATCTCGGCGCTGAGAGGGCGCAGGGCCTCGATCATCTGTGGCGTGATCCGAATATCAGCACCGTGCTTGGGCTGATCACTTTCTGCCTCACGCAGGACCTGCAAATTCAACAAGACAACAGGCGCTTCAAGCGCCTCAACAAGCCCCCCAATGCGGTCGATCCAATTCCGTCGCAGCTCTTCTGCGATTACCTCGAACCGCGCATCATTGCGGCCCTGCAACAAAATCATCAGGTGATGTACGAAATGGACATCGGCAAAGTCGATCTCGGGATAGAGAGATTTCAGATCCTCTGTCGGAGCCAGAAAACGGTCGTTGCGTCGGGGATGAACCCGGTAGAATCGATTGGACTGCCCCAATATGTCGCTAAGCTGCACCACGCAGAGCTCTGCTTGGTTCAGTAAACCCCTCAACTCCGTGTCATAGCACAGCGCATCTACGCCGCAAAAAAGGCTTCCGAAATTCAGGCACCGTCTGTCCAACCTCTCTTCGAGAACTGCCGCGAATGGCTGCTCGACGAATCGCCCGAATGTTTCGGTCCCACCTGCGCAGGCCACAAATGACTTCTCCAGCGAACGCATTGGCCCACGAAACCACAATCGTGACTCACCGTATTGGCACACGTCATGCTCGAGTCGCCCCGAGCCAGCTTGATGATAGCTCATATCACTCACCCAATTTTCACCCGGATGCCATCTTGCAGCCGCAAGTCTTGAGAATCTCCTAATGTGCGCATTTGAAGCAAAGTCGAACGGTCTGATCCCCTTGCCGCCCGCCCCGATCTGCCGATAGTGTCATCCTACCCCGTGGCACAGAGGCATCAAAAAATGGATGTAAAATCAGTCGGAGTGATTGGCGCAGGCCAAATGGGCAATGGTATCGCCCACGTACTGGCTTTGGCGGAATATGACGTTCTGCTGAACGACGTTAGCCAGGACGCGCTGAACAGCGCCATGGCGACGATTGAAGGAAATATGGCGCGCCAGGCATCGCGCGGAAAAATTTCGGATGAGGAGATGCAATCCGCGCTGAAACGCATCACGACCACAATGGAGCTGCCACAGCTGGGCCAGACTGACCTGGTGATCGAGGCCGCAACCGAGCGTGAGACCGTCAAACAAGCCATTTTCGAAAGTTTGCTGCCACATCTGCAACCGCATACAATCCTGACGTCAAATACGTCATCTATTTCGATCACACGTTTGGCGAGCCGAACAGACCGGCCCGAACGCTTTATGGGTTTTCACTTCATGAACCCAGTTCCGGTGATGCAACTGGTTGAACTGATCCGGGGCATTGCTACGGATCAACCAACATTTGCTGCCTGTAAGGCCGTTGTAGACCGCCTGGGCAAAACCGCCGCCAGCGCCGAAGATTTCCCGGCTTTCATTGTCAACCGCATCCTGATGCCGATGATCAACGAGGCCGTATACACCCTGTATGAAGGCGTGGGGAATGTTCAGTCGATTGACCAATCGATGAAATTGGGCGCAAACCACCCGATGGGACCACTAGAACTGGCTGACTTTATCGGTCTGGACACCTGTTTGGCCATTATGAACGTGCTGCATGATGGATTGGCCGATACCAAATATCGCCCTTGTCCGCTGTTGACGAAATATGTCGAAGCGGGCTGGCTGGGACGTAAAACGCAGCGTGGTTTTTATGACTATCGGGGCGAGGCGCCAGTGCCGACCCGGTAAAGGCCACCGCCCGGAATTCATCCGGGCGCAGCCACGAGATTGTCCTGATCAGGTGAAATTGCAGGTCAGAGCTTGGTTGCCTGCCCAAGACCCAGCGTGTGCTTTCTGAGCCAAGCCATAAAGCCGCGCGGATCTCGCTCCAGCAGCTGCATATCCTCATCCGAGATCGGTTCTCCGATCACCGGGGATTGCGGTTTGTTGCAGGATCGAACGATCTCGTGCAGCAACAAACCCTGGCGCAGAATCGCAGAAAGTTTGTTGGCGATCTGGTAGGCACGCGAATTCCTGCCAGGGAAAAAGATCGGCAGGACCTGCGCGCCGGATCGACGGATCATTTTGGCCGTGAACACGTTCCACTCACGCTCGATCACCGGCCCGAACCAGTCATCCGAAGACATCACAACGCCTGAAGGGAACAAGGCCACAACGCCCCCGTTTTTCAGATGCTCCATCGCATTGCCGCGCATCTCAAGCATCTTGGCCTGTGCCTCGGGATCGTGCGGGAAGGGCACCGGAATCATGAACGACGTCGCCGCCTCGTCCAAACCTGTCAGAACCGAACGGGTCAAGATCCGATAGTCGCTGCGGACCCTGCCGATCAGCTCTGCCAAAATCATGCCGTCGACCATGCCATGGGGATGGTTGGCTACGACGACCACGGGCCCCGTTTTTGGAATACGCGCGATCTGTTCCTCTGGTGTGGTCAGGTCGATGCCCATTATATTAAGCGCACCTGCCCAGAACCGTTGGCCGCGGAATTGTTCATTCTGCTTCTCGAACTTGTTAACCATACCCAAAATGGTCAACTTACCCGTACACCATTCAATGGTGCGGATCGCTGTTGCAGTCCAAGGGTCGTCGAACGAGTTTGCGTAGGTCAGGGTCTTACGATCATAGATCTCGCCCTGGTCCTTGGTCCCATCCACCACCGGGCCTGTCTTGGTCTCGTGCGTTGTTTCCGCCAATTCCTGGTTATCCCGTTCTTCGTATCACGGCGGGTGCGGTCAGAAACCTTCTCCGAACTTGTCGTTCACCAGAGTCTCCAACGCATCAGCCAACGCCTCAGCATCCGGTCCGGACGTCTCGACGTCAATAGTCGTTCCACGAGACGCTGCCAACATCAAAAGACCCATAATGCTGTCGCCGGATGCGGAAAGCCCGTCTTTCGACACCTCGGCCTGAGCGTCGAACCCTTCTACCAACTCAACCAGCTTGGCAGAGGCGCGGGCATGCAGGCCCTTTTCATTGATAATTTTCAAGCTTCGGGTGGTCATTCTTTATCTGTCCGGTTCTCGTCAAACGTCACATTTTGCGCATTGATATACTTACGTCCAGCTTCCATTGCCTGCCGCACGGCTTCGCCAATCGGCAGGTGGCGGGATTTGGCCAGTTTTATCAACATGGGAAGATTTGCGCCGTAAAGGATACGGCGATCCTGCGGCGCGCAGGCACGCAGGCTGAGATTCGACGGGCTTCCGCCAAACAGATCGGTCACGACGACAACACCGTCACCAACATCAACACTGTCGGCGGCCGCACAGATTTCCGATTGCTTCGCTTCGCGATCATGATCGGCCTCGATCGAGATCGCGGCCAGGCCGGGCTGATTGCCGACCACATGCTGCATCGCGGCCAAATATTCTTTGGCCAGCCCACCATGTGCTACGAGTACGATCCCGATCAATCCGGCCTCACATTCAACGATCGTCTTTCCATTTCGCGATGCCTAATTGCCACTTGCTGCCCCCCCTCTGCAAGGGCCCTTGCAACCGCTTCGGCCATTGCAACCGATCTGTGTTGCCCTCCGGTACAGCCAAAGGCCACGGACAGGTAGGCTTTGCCCTCGGCCCGGTAGGCGGGCAACAACAAAGTCAGCAGGTCAACTACCCTTTCGAAGAAAGGCGCATAGTTCGCGTCGGTTTGAATATAGCTCGCCACATCCGAATTGCGACCATCTTCGGCCCGAAGCTCGGGACGCCAGTACGGGTTGGTGAGAAAACGGCAGTCAAAGACCATATCCAATCCGCGAGGCAAACCACGCTTATAGGAAAATGATTCGATGGTTACCGCCAGATGCCGCCCACCCTGAGGTGCAAACCAACGCTCTACCTCTTCGCGCAGTTGGTGAACATTCAGTGGCGTGGTGTCGATCAACGTATCTGCAAGTTCACGAATTGGGGCCAGCGACTCTTTTTCCTGGCGCACGCCGGTTTCAGGGCTGGCATCCGCAGACACCGGGTGACGTCTGCGGGTTTCCGAATACCGGCGCAGCAGGACTTCATCGCTGCAATCGAGATAAAGCGTGGTCAGGTCAACCTGTTCCATCCACCGAAGCTTAGCCAGCAATTCGATGACGCCAATCGTGGAAAAATCGCGGTTGCGCGCATCAATACCAAGCGCCATGGGACGGTCGGTTTTTGGCCCGTCTAATAGACGCAGCAAAAGACCCATGGGAAGGTTGTCGATGGCCTCGAACCCCAGATCCTCTAACACACGGATTGCGGTGGACCGGCCTGCGCCGGATGGGCCGGTGACAAGTACGATGCGTCTTTGGGTCGTCATTGATTGGGCCATTCCGGGTCTGCGCACCCGTTTTTCATCAGTAGCAATAGCGCTGCTGGTAAATTGGAGACGCCAGCGCCCCGAAGCAAGGGAACAGTTTGCCTCAGGATAAGAATTGAACGGGGTTCTGGCAGGCGCTCGGGTTCTTCTTGCGCCATGTCCACCACAAAGCCAACCGGCACCGGCCCAACCGAGACTGCCCGCAACAGGCCAAGACCTCTTGCCTCGATCAGTCCACCGATATTTGGAGCCGCCTCTGCCAAGGCGAGATTGCCATCCATATACAACCGAACCCGATCGTCCGCGACCAGATCGGCCCCCAACGCCATCATCTGCAAAGACAGCGCTGACTTCCCGGTGCCCGAAGGCCCCACGATCAAAACAGCACGGTCTGCTACCGCGACGCAAGAGGCGTGAACGATGGCAGTATCTTTGTGTTCAACAGAGGAGAGTGCGGACGTGCTCACCGCGTCAAACCGGCAGGCCCACGACGAATCGCGCGCCCTGAGGGTCTGATGTTATGTCCGCTTCGGTCGGGCGGATATTCTCGGCCCAAATCACCCCGCCATGCGCCTCGACAATCTGTTTCGAGATCGCCAGACCCAACCCCGAGTTATTGCCGAAATGTTCAACGGGACGTTGGGAATAGAACCGTTTGAACACTTTGGTCAGGGCTTGCTCGGGGATGCCTGGGCCGGTGTCTTCTACAACGACCAGAACCCGATCCTCGCGCCGGCGTACCCACACACGTATGGCATCGCTTTCTTCGCAGAAGGAAATCGCATTGGTGATCAGGTTTACGAACACCTGCGCCAATCGCGCCTCAAGCCCGGTCACGGTGATTGGTTCGGGCGGCAGATCAGTGATGTAATCGATTCCCTTGGCGCGCGCATCCTCGCCCAGATACTGACCGAGGTTTCCGATCAGGTTCAACAAATCAAATGGCTGCTCTTCCTCCTTGACCAGTTCGGCATCCAGGCGCGAGGCGTTCGAAATGTCGCTGACCAGACGATCCAGCCGACGGACATCATGTTCGATCACACCCATCAGCTTATCGCGCTGGTCGTCTCTTTTAACCATGCGCAACGTGCCCACAGCAGATTGAAGGCTGGCTAGGGGGTTTTTGATCTCATGCGCCACATCTGCCGCGAATTGTTCGTTTGCATCAATCCGGTTGTACAGCGCTGTAACCATGCCGCGCAAAGCTCGGCTGAGTCGTCCAATTTCGTCCGGTCGCGCGCTCAGATCGGGGATGCGGATGCGGCCCGGGTTGACCCCCGCACCGCGGTCTTTGCCCATCTCGGCGGCGGATGCCAGGTCGGCCAATGGGTTGGCGATGGTCGATGCTAGGACAAGGCTCAATCCGACTGACACCAAAAGCGCCACGACGAACATGCGCAGGATCCGCTCTTGATCACGGCGGGCCAATGCGTCGATTTCTCCGGCGGGACCGGCCATGGCAACCGCGCCAACGGGCTTTCCATCCAGTTGGATCGGGGCCGCAGCAACGATAACCGTTTCGCCTGCGTCATCCTGAACCGCCTGAACCTGAATATGTCCGGTCAGCGCCTGTGGAATGATGGCCTGAACGCGTTGGGCCAAGGTTGGCGCTTCGCTGGTTTCATCTTGTTTGAACACTTTGGACAGCCCGGTCCAGACCGCGTTCAAGGCATCACTGATCAGTGTGCTTCCAGTCTGCGCATCAGCTTCTGAGCGCAGCATGACCGGCATCTCTGAGACCGCAGGCGCGCCGCGCGTCCAACCAATCAGCGTCCCACGAGCATCGTAAACAAAGACTTCACCGCCGACCGGCAGGCTGAGACCAGCCAACGTATCTTTGACATCCAGGATGGCCGCGTCGCGGGTAATGCCAGTCACATTCTGTCGCAGCTGGGTTTCAAATACGTTGCTGACCAACTGCGCATCACCAACCAAGTTCCGGGCGGTCTGCTGCACCTGTTCTTCTCGCGAATTATCCAGATATAGCAATCCGGTGACCAGAATCACCAATGCAATCATGTTGAATGTGATGATCTTGCGCGCCAGAGGCGAGCCCCGTAGGGAAAACAGATTGCGGCGGCCGCGTGTGGCCCTGAGTTCGGCGGAATCGTCGCTCTGGGGGATGACCCAGTCATCCCCAAGAACGACGTCACCGTCGCGTAACTCGTTTTCTTGCTCAGTATCGCGCACGAGACCCAGTAACCCCTTAACTTAGGCCACGCTTATTCTTCGTTGTACCGATACCCAATACCATACAACGTTTCGATGGCCGAAAACTCCGGATCAGCAGCGCGCATCTTTTTGCGCAGACGCTTGATGTGGCTGTCGATCGTGCGGTCATCTACATAGACCTGATCGTCATAGGCAACATCCATCAGCTGATCGCGGCTTTTGACAAATCCCGGACGCTGCGCCAAGGCCTGCAGCAGCAGGAACTCGGTCACTGTCAAAGAGACATCCGATCCCTTCCAGCTCACCGCGTGGCGCAAGGGGTCCATCCGCAATTCGCCTCGTTCCATCACCTTGGCGTCGCCTGTGTTGGCAGCCACGGGATCACCCGAGGTCGCTTCCTGACGGCGCAGCAAGGCCCGTATCCGTTCTACTAGCAACCGTTGCGAAAAGGGCTTTTTGACATAATCATCAGCACCCATACGCAAACCCAGAACTTCGTCGATCTCGTCATCTTTCGAAGTCAGAAAGATCACCGGCATCTGGGTCTTCTGCCGCAGTCGCTGCAGCAAATCCATGCCATCCATACGCGGCATCTTGATATCCAGCACTGCCATATCGGGCAGCTTCTTGTTAAACGCATCCAGAGCAGCCTGCCCGTCGTTATACGTTTCTACCTCGAAACCCTCGGCTTCGAGCGTCATGGATACGGACGTCAGAATGTTCCTGTCGTCATCCACCAGTGCAATCTTTGACATCGGGTTAACCCCTATTCCTGCTCTCATACGAAACAATTCGCTTATTTGTAGGGCATTTTTGTCGTTTTTATGGCCGCGAATCAATCACCATCTACGAATCGTGCGATTGTTGTCACACACATGCGGCAAAAAAGCCGTTAATGGTCTTCGAAAAGTGTCTGTATTTCCGGCAGAAAAAACATGGTGGCGCTAAACCTGAACTTGGTTGCGCTAACTGCGCCAAACCGTCCTGTTCACGCCCTAAACGACCATGATAAGACCCGCCCAATCGCCGGTTTTCCCGGTACACTGCCCCAAGAGCGCACCTTGGCCAATCTGCCGCCGCGCCGCCACAGGAGAAGACACACATGACATCTGGACGGGTGAACCCGCAATTCCGCCTCGAAGATCAGGGCATCGAGGGTCTGGGCAATGTCTATTACAACTTCATGGAACCGGCACTGATTGAAGAAGCCCTCAAGCGGGGTGAAGGTACACTTGGCAATGGCGGAGCTTTTCTTGTCAGTACCGGCAAGTTCACTGGCCGTTCTCCCAAGGACAAACATGTTGTCCGCACCGACAGTGTCGCCGATTCGATCTGGTGGGAAAACAACGCCGAGATGAGCCCTGAGGGTTTCGAAACGCTTTATGCCGATATGATCGAGCACATGAAGGGTCGTGACTATTTTGTGCAGGACCTGGTCGGCGGCGCCGACCCCGCTTATTCGATCAACGTGCGCATGGTCACCGAACTGGCATGGCATAATCTGTTCATCCGTCACTTGCTGCGCCGCCCGGATCGTGAAGACCTGGATGAGTTCATCGCGGATTTCACAATCATCAACTGTCCCAGCTTCCAGGCTGATCCGGCCAAGCACAACTGCCGTAGCGAGACAGTGATCGCACTGAACTTCGACCGCAAATTGATTCTGATCGGCGGCACAGAATATGCCGGTGAAAACAAGAAATCCGTCTTCACCCTACTGAATTACATGCTGCCTGAAAAAGGCGTGATGCCGATGCATTGCTCGGCGAACCACGCGGTCGGTAACCCCGTAGATACCGCGGTCTTCTTTGGCCTCTCGGGAACTGGCAAGACCACCCTGTCCGCTGATCCGGCCCGCACCTTGATTGGCGATGACGAACATGGATGGTCAGACCGTGGCACTTTCAACTTCGAGGGCGGGTGCTATGCCAAGACGATCAACCTGAACGCCGAGGCCGAACCCGAGATCTATGCAACCACCAGCAAATTCGGCACCGTGATCGAGAATATGGTTTTCGATCCCGAGACCAAGGAGCTGGATTTCGAAGATGACTCGCTGACCGCAAACATGCGTTGCGCCTATCCGCTCGAGTATATCTCCAATGCCTCGAAAAGCGCGTTGGGCGGGCATCCGAAGAACATCATCATGCTGACTTGTGACGCGTTTGGTGTTCTGCCCCCGATTGCGCGGCTGACCCCCGCTCAGGCGATGTACCACTTCCTGTCGGGCTTCACCTCGAAGGTTGCTGGCACAGAGCGCGGCGTGACCGAGCCCCAACCCACATTCTCGACATGCTTTGGCGCGCCGTTCATGCCGCGTCGCCCAGAAGTCTATGGCAACCTGCTGCGCGACAAGATCGCCCAGCACGGCGCGACCTGCTGGCTGGTGAATACCGGCTGGACTGGCGGCGCCTATGGCGTTGGCAGCCGGATGCCGATCCGTGCGACCCGCGGTTTGCTGACTGCCGCTCTGGATGGATCGCTTCGGGATGCGGAATTCCGCAAGGATGCGAATTTTGGCTTTGATGTGCCGGTTTCCGTCCCCGGTGTCGCCGAAGTTCTGCTGGATCCGCGACGCACCTGGGACGACCAGGCCGCTTTCGATAAACAGGCTGAGAAGCTGGTTCAGATGTTTGCTGAAAACTTTGAGCAGTATCTGCCTTTTATCGATGAAGACATCAAAGCCGTAGCAATCGGTTAATGTTGCAAAAGGGGGGCAAACCTCTCCCCTTTTTTCGGACAGCACATCTGTTGGCAATCGTCCTTATACGTCTAACGTAAGGTGTCCCTACAAATTCGTTGCCCGATTTGCCGGTTTAAGCTATCCAATGATGTCATTAAGACAAATTCGCCCGACGCAATCGCGCCGGGCGTTGTTTAAAAATACCTTGGGTAACTCAGCCGCGCACTCACATTCGCGAATTGAGAAACCTAATCAGATAGCAAGTGTATGCCAATGGGGATGAGTGTCAATATGAGACTTTCTGAACATTCAGATTTCAGTTCGTCTCATACCGCTGCTTTGTCGCAGCGCGTGACATGGGAAACGACAGGTAACGAAATGACTGAAATCTTGAAACTGACCGAACTGCGCAAACTGATGCAAAGCATGGAGCGCACGCTGGGGCTGGAACAACTCTCACCGGTAGAGCGCGATATCTATTACGCCGCCGAAGAACTGTCCAAAGCTGACCAGGAAGTTCGGACATTTGGGTTGATTGAACACACGCTTGTGCAAAGCGTCTCGCGCCCGACCTTTTTTCGTGCTCTGAAGTCGCTGGTGCAGAAGGGGTATTTGTCACAAAGCGGTAGCGCGAACCGTGGACGGTATGTTGTGCATGCGCCTAAGTAATAAAGCGTTTGATCTGCGCATTGCTGGCTGACCGCCGTGCGCAGATGGGCCTCTGAAACGTTCTTTGCCTCACTGGCCTACGTAATTGCCTCGTTCCTTACGTTCGAGGTTCTGATGCCACTGCAGAACGTATTCTTCCCCGAATATCCCAGCAAGGCCAGCCTGCTGTTTCTCCCGCATGGTGTGCGTGTGCTCTCTGCTTGGTTGTTGGGGTGGCGGGCGATTTTAGCGCTCTTGCCCGGTGTCTTTCTTGTCTTTGCCTTTCTCGGCGGAAGCGACGTCTTCCTGCCCAACCGTCTGGCCGCCATAGCAATCGCCGTCACAACCGTTCCTGCTGTATTTTACCTATGCAAATGGGTCGGCTTCGATCTGTTTCCCCACCCGGACCGCAAACCATGCTGGTCCTGCGTGATGGGGGTCGGGATCGTCACGTCAGTATTGGTGTCCGTACTGACCAACCTGGCTTTTGGCAGCGGTGGGCTGGAATATATCGCCTTCCTGATCGGCGATATCTCGGGCCTGTTCTTTCTGATGCTGGGGCTCTATTTCACGCTGCGCGCGATAGATCGGCGTGCCTAGCCCATCAGCCCGCGTCGCAACAGGTTCAGCCCTGCGATAAGCAGCACGAACAGGGTGATCTTGCGAAACAGCGCCTGATCTATGCGCGCCTGCAGTTGCAACCCCACCCACATGCCCGCCAGCCCCGGCAGCACCAGAGCAGCCGAGAACGGAGCGGTTTCGGCGCGGAAAATCCCGGAGCCCATATGCGCGAACAGCAACGCCAGCGCCCCCAAACCATAGATGACCCCCTGCACACGCATCTGCACCGCTTTCGGGGTGTTTAAGGCGGTCAGATAAGCCACGGTTGGTGGTCCCCAAATTCCAGACATCCCCCCGACAAAGCCTGCAACCGCAGCGATCATGCCCTCTATTCGGGCAGATGGGCTGGCCAATTTCAGACGCAGCCCCAATACCTGGATCAATGCAAAGACTGTCACCGGGATGCCAATCATCAACAAAAAAGTTGATGCTGGCACTGCGCTGACCAACTGAGCACCAATCAGCAGAAACACCAACCCGACAACCAGAAATACACGGAACTGACGGATCGAGGACACGGCGGCCGGAACACCCCCGCGCAATGCCTGCACCCCATTTGTCACCAGGGTTGGCAGGATAAGCCCCGCGATCGCCATATCCGGCGAAAGGAACATGCTCAGCCCCGAGATCAGAACCATTGGCATGGCGAACCCGACCATGCCTTTGACCCAACCGGCAATGAAGGCAACCCCACAGGCCAGCAGCAGTTCTTGGGCAGAGAGCATAGAAAACAACGTCATGTCCCCCTGATATCACTCCTGACAGGTGCTGCACTGCAAAAATGATCAAGCAACTTTAGAACTTTTTAGTCGCATAATTCGTATTTTTGTTGCGCTGCATGTGCAGCATGATATGACCAGACGACTTTAGGAGAGAGCTGATTCATGGCCCATGACGGACAGGATATGACCCAGATGATTACATCCGCGATTTTGCCCGAGCTTCTAACGCTGACACGTGCGGCTCTGCCCGCCGTGGACACCGTATTCGAACGCGCCCGCGAGTCGGTCCGCGTGATGGTGACAGAAGATGGTCGCGTGTCCGGTGCTCTGATCGAGGCCAATCAGACCGCCGCCCATGGGTTGGCATGGCTGGCGACATACAACCAGTCGCTGCAGCAGATGCAGCGCTGGGCCGATGCTTTGGAGGCAGAAGGCAAATTCGGCGAGATCGAACAGCTGCTGCACCAAATCGCCTTTGGTGAATACCTGCATCAGGTCGCGGGCGGCATCCCAATGAACCAGGGCGAGATTTTGCGTCTTCAGGACATGGGTCTGGGCTGGGACGCGCTGTCCGGTTTCCAATGCACCGAAGTTCAGACACTGATGGCACAGGCCAATTCACAGGCCGCACGCGGTCGCTTGGTTGAACTGATGGAAGAACAGGCCGGTGCCACGATGTTCGGAATGTCGGGCCTGGACGAAGAACTGGAAATGATCCGCGACCAGTTCCGCCGCTATGCCCAGGAAAAGGTCGAACCAAACGCCCATGATTGGCACCTCAAGGATGAGCTGATCCCGATGGGGATCATCGAGGAACTTGCCGAGATGGGTGTATTTGGCCTGACCATCCCCGAAGAGTTCGGAGGGTTTGGCCTTTCCAAGGCCTCGATGTGCGTGGTGTCCGAAGAATTGTCGCGCGGCTATATCGGCGTCGGATCGCTGGGCACCCGGTCCGAGATCGCGGCCGAGCTGATCATTGCCGGTGGAACGGATGAGCAAAAAGCGCAGTGGCTGCCCAAGATCGCCAGCGCCGAGATACTGCCGACAGCAGTTTTCACTGAACCCAACACAGGCTCTGATCTGGGCAGCTTGCGCGCCCGAGCAGTCAAGAATGCCGAAGGTGATTACGAGATCACCGGCAACAAGACCTGGATCACCCATGCGGCCCGGACCCATGTGATGACTTTGCTGGCGCGCACCAACTCTGACACTTCCGATCATCGCGGCCTGTCGATGTTCCTGGCGGAAAAGACGCCCGGCACGGACGACAACCCCTTCCCCACCCCAGGCATGACCGGTGGCGAGATCGAAGTTCTGGGTTATCGCGGGATGAAAGAATACGAGTTGGGCTTCGATGGGTTCAAGGTCAAGGGTGAGAACCTACTGGGCGGCGAAGAAGGCAAAGGCTTTAAGCAGCTCATGGAAACCTTCGAATCCGCCCGCATTCAGACCGCAGCCCGCGCCATCGGTGTGGCCCAAAGCGCGCTGGACATCGCCATGCAATATGCGCAGGACCGCAAACAGTTCGGCAAGTCGCTGATCAACTTCCCCCGCGTGTCCGGCAAGCTGGCGATGATGGCGGTCGAGATCATGATCGCACGACAGCTGACCTATTTCTCGGCTTGGGAAAAAGACAACGGTCATCGCTGCGATCTTGAGGCCGGGATGGCCAAGCTGCTGGGCGCCCGCGTGGCCTGGGCTGCTGCCGATAACGGCCTGCAGATCCACGGCGGCAACGGCTTTGCACTGGAATACAAGATCAGTCGCGTGCTGTGTGACGCACGTATTCTCAATATTTTTGAAGGGGCTGCCGAAATTCAGGCACAGGTGATCGCGCGGCGTTTGCTGAGCTAACCTGTAACGGCAACCCTGTTTCCCCGACTTGACCCGGCGCGCGCCGGGTCTTTTTTTGCCCAAACTACTGCAGCCCTCAGATCCTCGAAATCCTGCCCTTACCTTCCCTGCTGTCTACGTTCAGCCATGACCAGCCACGGCAGAAACTTCCCCCTATCGCAGCGCCGATATTCCCGGTAGATCAGCGTGCGATCACGAACCAGCGGCGAACCACATGACCCGATCCATTCTTGCCCTTCTGGCCACGCTTGCGGCCTTGGCCCTTGCTGGCTGTGCCACCACCTCTCAGCCGACAGCAACGCAGAACGACATAGACGAACTGGCGTTGGCCATCCGTTCCATGGGTCCCGCGGTTGATCCAGCCGAGGCACAGAAGGCGGCCACCATTGCCTATACCTATTCGCAGCGTCTGGCCCGAGAATGGCAGGTTACCGACCCGGCCATCATCCACAACGCCAAGGTCATTAACGGATTTCGTGAGCGCGGCCTGTGCAACGACTGGGCCGAAGCGATGACCAGCCGTTTAAGGGCAGAAAACTTCCGCACCCTGGAAATGCACTGGGCTACATCACCGCCAACGCCGCTGAGGATCATCCACCATTCCGCAGTGATCAGCGCAAAGGGCGACACGATGTTCGAAGGCATCATCCTTGACCCATGGCGCAACAGTGGCGCGCTGACATGGGCGCCAACGCGCGAAGATACGCGATACAACTGGCGTACCCGCATGGAGGTGCGCACCGCTTTGCTAAACGGAGAGCAACCCTACTGAGGTCAGGACGGGGTCTTACACTGGCTGATCCGTTCCGCCACCACGGGCAGCATCCGCGCAGCCACCAGCTTTGACCCTTCGGGCGTCAGATGCGTGTAATCGACATACAGCACCTTGTCTTTGTGGAGGGGACCGCCGATCTCGGCAATATCGGTGAAAGGCACATTGGCCTCTTCAAACAAAGCAGGGAAATCGACCCGCGCGCGATGCATCAGATCTTCGCGTCCCGGCTTGTACCAATCCCGCGTGAGCTGGGCGATTTCGCGGTCGGTCTCGCTTAGGACATTGGTGTCCTCATAGACGACCTCAGGCTGCAAAAAGACGTGATAGCAAAACCCGTGGTAGTCGCCGAATGTTTCGATCAGCTTGTAATTGCGCAAAAATCCGACCTTTGCAGTCTGCGCAAGCTCTGCTGAAAAGTCTCTTTGCAAGGCTGTAACATCCCCAGAGGTATTATATTTGGGCGCCTCATAGCGGTCGTAAAGACCTTGTGTGAGCTTTGACGCCATTTTGAAGGTATAGAAATATTGCGCCGGGTATCTCAGAAATGCGTACAAGGAAAAGAACGGCTTACGATCGTTCAAAGCGTCAACCATCCTTGCCGATGAATAGCCATAGCTTTGAACCGGGTTATCAACTCCGACATTGTAAAAATCGTTGTGACCATCCAGAAACACAATCATGTCCGGGCTGTATTGATATAGCGTCTCGTACAGGTACAACACATGTTGAAAACTGTGATACGCAACAACTCCGGCGTTGATCACCTCAATCGTCACACCGGGCATCTGATCGCCCAACCGCTCGCGCAGGTCCTGCTGCAGGAAATATGCAACCGTTTCCTGATTGGTGAGCGTAGGATGGTCAGGATAAATACTGCCCTGCGATCCGATGGCATAAGCAGTTGAGCCACCCATCAGAAAGATGCGGAACGTGTCGTCGGGTTTTGGCTGTTCAATCAGCGTATCGTGGCGGAACCCCTGATCGGAATGGATACGCTGTCCGCCAGTATCAAATCCGCGCTGATACTCTGGGTTCAGTTTGTGACCACGGATCGAAGAGTATAGATGCCGCTCTGCCGTATTTCCCAGCGAGTTATCGAACACATGAACCACAGCATAGTATGAAAGAAGCTCCACCAACAGGAAGAGAAAGAGCACATAGAATAGAGCCACAAAAACCTTAACAGCTGTTCGTGTCCGCCCGTTGCCAACATCGTCATTTCTGGTCAAAACGAAGCTCCAACCTTACCACATCAGAACAAAACACAACCGGATACAATTACCGGCACTAAAACTCACAGGAGCTATTCAAATCCAAAGAAAGGCCCATTATTCGCATTCAATATGTCTAAGATGTTTTACAAGTCAACGGTCAGCATTGTATCCGACCCTTTACTTAGTCGGTTCAAAACAATGTGTCCAAGCCCAGGAAACTGTTCTTCGCTGATTTCAGGAATTCTGCCATGTTGCGTTACATAATGCTGCTTTCCCTTTCCGGATTACTCCATTGTCAGAAGGATGAAACCGTTGCGGCCTATGGTGCTGCCGAACGGGAATGGGCCCTGCAAGAGATCAACGGTCAGCCCTACAATGCCAGTGCCTTATTGCGATTTCCGGAAGAAGGCAAAGTAGCGGGCAGCGCCCCCTGCAACAGCTACACGGGCAGGCTTAACGCGCCCTATCCATGGTTTGAGCTGACCAGCCTGACAGCGACCCGTGCCGCCTGTGCCGGGCTTGAGGCAGAAGGGATCTATTTCGCCGCCTTGCTTGTCATGACCCAATCCGAAGTATCAGGGAACCTGCTGATTTTGCGCAATGAGGACGGGCAGGAAATGGTGTTCAAAGCTGCCGATTGATCTGATCAATAAACCGCGCCCGTGCGCCGGGCAGAGGGTTGTTCCCCAACGACGGAGCAACACGGTTCTCTAGAAAATGTCCGGTGGTCAACAATCCTTGCACCAATTCGGTATCCGGCGCGTCGCCCACGCCACGCAGGCAAGGTGGCAAGGGAAGCAACCTATCCACCCAGTCCCCTGCCCCATCAACGCTGACCGCACGACCTGTTTTCGGAGAAACATATTCCAAACCTTCTGTTACCCCCGACACGGCACAGCGTGTCAGGTCAAGGCCAAACCCCAGCTCTTCCAACAGCGACAATTCCCACCGCAGATAGGCAAGCACCCAAATTTCGTCCTGACCCAGCAGGTCCATCAACTGTTCGGTTTGTTTATAGATGCGCGGATGCGCTTCGCGCTCAGGCAAACAGAACGAGAGCAGGGCCACCACCGCATTCAATCCGGCCAGCGCAAGCCTACCCGAAAACGCCGCCGCCGCCCGCGACCGCAGGGGCTCGACCTGAAAAGTGCCGATATGCTCCTCGAGCCGTGCGCGCCAAAGCACATCTAATTGTGCCCCGGGCTGCAGGATCGGCGCAATCTTGCGGCTGGTTCCACCACGTACGACGCCGGCATGACGACCGTGGCCTTCGGTAAAGACTTCGATAATCGCCGCCGTTTCGCCATGGCGGCGTGAGGTCAGAAGTATGCCGTGGTCGCGCCAGTCCAAAGCGTGTCCAATCTTGTGGGTCAGTCCTGCCCGAGCAAAAGAACGCAAAGCCGGGACCACTGCAAGAGAGACAGGGAAATCGTCGACCTATTGGGTCAGAACGTGACCCCCGCGTGGATCAGGATACCCAGTACCATAAGAAGGTTCAGCACCATAGAAATGCCGTTGCCAATATAGATGGGCAACTTCTTGACGATCAGACCGTAGATGAACCAAAGCAAAGACAACGCCGCATAGAGCGACCATGTTAACAGCGATTGGCCCGACGCATGTTGAGAGTTGAGAGTGGGTAAAGAAGAGCTTCACAAGCTGTGGAAGCGTGGCAAATGGGCCTAAAATGCCGACAAATACCATGAAGCCCTCGAAGTGCTTCATCACAAGACCAAGGTTTGACTTTATGAACTTCTGACCAATTGTTTCAGCCAACGTAAGACCTCTATCCTTGTCATAGGCTGCAACGACCCGTTTCCGCACCATCCGTTAAATACGCGTACAAATAGCAAAATGGACCGTCTTACCAAGACCTATGCCATAACTTTGGCAGAGGCCTGCTCCGCGTCTGTGCTAGTACCGCTAATCCAGACCGTCCTCACCCAGCAAATGGCGCCCCTGCCGGTCTTCGACCTCTATCACCCAGAGGTCAGGGTCAAAGCTGCGCTGGCGTTGGATCGCCTCGTCCACATCGGCCTCGGGACCAGAGGAGAGTTCAACCCACTTGCGCTCACCGCTCATCAGATCAAAGCTGCGCTGGAAGGCTGTGGCCTGACCGTCCAACGTGTTGAGCTTGATCAAAACCGCGCCGGCTGTGTCGTCACCATGGGCCACAACAAAGGCCGGTATTTCCTGAAATCGCAACCGTGCCAGATAGGCGTGAACCCAGAAGTCTGCCGTCAGTCGCGTCATGCGTTTCCGTCTTTGAATTCCAGACCCATTTCCGAATAGCGCTCAGATTCCTCCAGCCAGTTTGGCCGGACTTTGACCTGCAGGAACAGGTGGATCTTGCGATCAAGGAACTCTTCCAGCTCGGCACGGGCCGCCTGGCTGACGGCCTTGATGGTCTCGCCCTTTTTGCCCAGAACGATACCTTTATGGCCGTCGCGCATGACATAGATGATCTGGTCGATCTTTGCCGACCCGTCCTTGCGCTCTTCCCAATTCTCGGTCTCGACGGTCAGCTGATAGGGCAGTTCCTGATGCAGCCTCAGGGTCAGCTTTTCGCGTGTCATTTCCGCCGCAATCATACGCAATGGCAGATCAGCGATCTGGTCTTCGGGATACAGCCACGGGCTTTCGGGCAATTCGCCTGCCAGCCATTTACGCAGATCGTCAACCCCATGGCCTTTCTCGGCCGAGATCATGAAGGTCTCGGCAAACGCGTAGCGCGAATTGAGGTTGCTGGTCAGGGCCAGCAAAACTTCGGACTGCACCCTGTCGATCTTGTTGATGGCCAGCGCGACGGTGCGGCCCTGCCCGATCTCATTCAGACCTTCAAGGATGCGCTCTACGCCCTCGGTAATGCCACGATGCGCTTCGACCATCAGGACAACCACATCGGCATCCGCGGCCCCGCCCCATGCGGCGGCCACCATTGCCCGATCCAGACGGCGGCGCGGTTTGAAAAGGCCCGGCGTGTCCACAAAGACCAGCTGTGCATCACCTTCCATCGCCACGCCCCGGATGCGGGCGCGGGTCGTCTGAACCTTATGTGTCACGATCGAGACCTTGGCCCCGACCATGCGATTCAGAAGGGTGGATTTGCCTGCGTTGGGCTCTCCGATCAGGGCGATAAATCCGGCGCGTGTCGTCATCTGGGGTTTGATCCTGTTTGCAGATGGGCCTCCCTATCGCAGAAAGAGGCAGCGGACCAGAGCGATTTGCAGCTTTGGCACATGCGTTCAGGATGGCATTGGGTGGGGTATAGTGGGCGACCCGTCACCGGAAATGACCCGGGTTCGACCGATAGGCATTTCCGGCCAGCCCTCAGGAGACCGACTATTTTTACCCGGTAGACTAATTCTGCAAACGGTCCAGCAACGACTTGGCAGCCGCCTGTTCGGCCTGACGCTTTGACCCTGCTGTTGCCTGCTCTTCTGCCCCGTCCTGAAGACGCGCAGCAATGGTGAAGACCGGCGCATGGTCCGGGCCAGAGCGTCTGACTTCGACATAGCTGGGCGGTTTCTGGCCCCGTGCCTGCGCCCATTCCTGAAGCGCCGTTTTGGCGTCACGGGCGTCGGCCTCGACATCGTGGATGCGATCACCCCAGAGTTTTAGGATAACGGCGCTGGCGACCTCGAACCCGGCGTCGCGATAAACTGCAGCGATGACCGCCTCCATCGCGTCGCCAAGCAAAGCTTGTTTGCGCCGCCCACCGGACAGCATTTCAGACCGGCCCAGTTTCAGTACAGCACCCAAATCAATCTGCAGCGCCACATCTGCACAGGCCTCTTTGCGCACAAGCGCATTGAACCGGGGTGCAAGCTGACCTTCGCTGGCCTTTTTGTCCGCCTCCAGCAAGGCCGTCGCCATCACCAGACCCAGCACCCGGTCGCCCAGAAACTCGAGCCGCTGGTTGTCCGGGCGCGTAGCCGAGGAAACCGATCCATGGGTCAACGCGCGCACCAACAGCTCGGGGTTGGCAAATTCATACCCCAGACGCTTTTGAAACGCCTTTATTTCGGCGGATAGCTTCAATTCACGGCCTTAAAGAAACGGTCTCCGCGCCAGGTCCAGAAGAACAGCATCGACCGGCCAGCGGAGGAGAACATGATGCGATCTGCACGACCAATCAGGTTTTCATAGGGTACATATCCGACACCCCCGGCCGATTGCGGCAGGCGGCTGTCGCTGGAATTGTCGCGGTTATCGCCCATAAAGAAGTATTCGCCTTCGGGCACTGTATAGACGCCGGTATTGTCCGACCCCTGATTACCGATATTGAGCACATCATAGGACACCCCGTTGGGCAGGGTTTCGATCATGCGGGATTTCTCACACACGCCACCACGGCCAACCGGGCCGTTTTCACAGCGCGGGCGCAGACCCTGCGGACCTTGCGGAGCCGCGACCTCGGTAAAGACCCCATCGGGTTGCTGTGGAACCGGCGTCCCGTTCAAGATGATCTGGCCCTCAATGATCTGGATACGATCACCGGGCAGGCCAATCAGGCGTTTGATGTAGTCGCGGCCCGTCACCGGATGGCGAAATACGATCACATCGCCGCGCTCGGGATCACCGGCCCAGATACGCGAGTTGTCATCGCTTTGCATCCAGCCGCAAACATCTTCGGCGTCGATATTCAGGCCGACGCTGGGGATGATCAGACTGGGGCAAGAAGCATAGGAATAGCCATAGGCCATTTTGTTGACGAACAGGAAATCCCCGATCAACAGGGTCTGTTTCATCGACCCTGACGGAATCCAGAACGGCTGAAAGAACAGGGTACGGAAAACGCCCGCGATCAACAGCGCATAGACGATGGTTTTGATCGTCTCCCAAACGGGATTTCCGGTATTGACGTCTTCGGCCATGCTGCTCTCCGGTCCTTGGTTTGTTGGGGTGCTACATGCGCGGCGCGGCGGGGTTAGTCAAGACAGAGCGCTGCGTTCGCGAATTGGGCGCGCCTCGATCACCACGAAGGCCTGCGCCCAGGGGTGGTCATCGGTTAGGGTGACGTGGATGATCGCCGCATGACCCTCGGGGGTCATATCGTTGAGCCGTTCCGCCGCCCAACCGGTCACATGCATCACTGGCTGGCCGGTTTTAAGGTTGGTGACAGCCATGTCCTTCCAGGAAATCCCCATACGAAGCCCGGTGCCCAGCGCCTTGGAGCACGCCTCTTTCGCGGCCCAGCGCTTGGCGTATGTGCCTGCTGTGTCTGCACGGCGTTCGGCCTTGCGTTGTTCAGTGTCGGTAAAAACGCGGTTACGGAATCGGTCACCAAACCTGTCGAGCGTGCCCTGAATGCGGTCTATGTTTGCGAGGTCTGTGCCGATGCCTAGGATCATGACAACCGCACCGTCAAAATCTTGTAACTTGCCACCCCAAAGAACCCGGCAAAGGCAAAATCGAACCAGCGGCGGGCGCGGCGGTAGGCGCGGACTGTGCGTTCGGAAGAGAACAGGAATGCATAGCTGATGAAAATGAGAAGCGAGCCCGCGTAAAGTAGGCCGAAATAGCCAAGCAGCATCGGCAAGCTGGCGTCATTCGGGGCAACGATAGCGTAGATCGAGCCCCAGCTGAGGATCGCCTTGGGGTTGGTCAGGTGGATCGCCGCGCCTTTGGCAAAGATGGCGCGTAGCGAGCCGGTGACCGGGTTGCCCAACGCCATCTCATCCGACGACAGCGCCCGTTTCAGGGCCTTGAGCGCCAGCCAGCCCAGATAGGCTACACCGACATAGCGGATCATTTCGAACACCCAGACATTGGCCAACATGATCGCCGACAGGCCCAGCGCGGCGGCGATGCCCCAGGCAGCGGACCCAGCACAGATGCCCAGTGCAAAGACCAGACCGGCGCGGCGGCCTTCGTTCATTGCAGTTCCGGCGATGCCCATGGTTGCCGGACCGGGTGAGCCTCCGGCCATCAACCAGGCGATCCAGATTGCTATGAAACCCGAGGTTATCATCCCCGCGCCTCATCCATCAGGCGGCGCATTTCCTGAATGGCGGGGGTCATGCCCAAAAAGATCGATTCGCCAATCAGAAAGTGACCAATGTTCAACTCGCGCACCTCGGGAAAAGCAGCGACAGGTTTGACCGTGTCGTATGTCAGACCATGTCCGGCATGCACTTCGAGGCCAAGCGAATGGGCAAAGGTGGACATGTCGCGCAGGCCTTCCAGCTCTTGCGCTGCCTCATCCAGTTTGCCTTCGGCATGGGCGTCACAATAGGCGCCTGTGTGCAGTTCGATCACTTCGGCGCCGATGCGATGCGCGGCCTCGATCTGGCGACGGTCGGCGGCGATAAAGATCGACACGCGACAGCCCGCATCACGCAAAGGTGCAATGAAATGGGCCAGTTTGTTTTCTTCGCGCGCGACTTCCAGCCCGCCTTCGGTGGTCCGTTCCTCGCGCTTTTCGGGGACGATGCAGACCGCGTGCGGCTTATGGCGCAAAGCGATTTGTTGCATCTCGGGCGTGGCTGCCATTTCAAAATTCAGAGGTACCGAAAGAACCTCCATCAACCCGTCAATATCTGCGTCCGAAATATGCCTGCGATCTTCGCGCAGATGGGCAGTAATGCCATCTGCACCGGCCTGCTCGGCCAGCGTGGCCGCGCGCAAAGGGTCGGGATAGACCCCACCACGTGCATTCCGCACTGTGGCCACATGGTCGATATTCACACCGAGACGCAAACGGTTCTCAGACATCCTTTGATTCCTTTCCCAAATCCTGGCTC
This sequence comes from Ruegeria sp. YTSA105, assembly GCF_059610225.1. NCBI lineage: Bacteria > Pseudomonadati > Pseudomonadota > Alphaproteobacteria > Rhodobacterales > Roseobacteraceae > Ruegeria > Ruegeria sp. YTSA105. The sequence continues at coordinate 70,739 of NZ_JBXWNE010000015.1, read as the reverse complement.
GAGCCTAGTTGGTTTGACTCTGGAACGGCAGCCTCGGATTCAGCCAGACGTTTGATTTCTTCAAACTTCTTTTTGATCCTGTCGCGACGCCGTTGCTGATAGGTGTGGACCAGCGGCAGGCTGAGATAGTAGCAAACCACCCCAGCCAGCAATCCGGGAAGAATGCCGCCAATCAGGTACGGAAAGAAAACCTCGTCGTAGAAAATTCCCAGCCCGTGCCAGTCAGCTACCCGGTCAGTGAATACTGCAATCAGGTTGTCTTTGAGATCACCGATCGCATTGGCAAACTTCCCCATAAGCCCATGGGTGTCGCCCTCTTCAAACTCGGTGCCCAACAGGAAATGCCCGGTCTGAAGGCAAACCACCCCGATGGGCACATAGGTCAAAGGGTTTCCGAAAAACGTACCGCTGAGTGCAGCCAGCATATTGCCGTTGAACAATCGCGCAGCCAGGGCGGCAATGCCAAAATGCAGCCCGTAAAAAGGTGTAAAGGCCGCAAACACTCCAAACCCTACCCCGCGGGCGATGCGTTCAGGTGAATCCGGCAATCGCCGGACGCGGTGTTTCACATAGTGGAAGGCCCGGGTCCAGCCACCACGAGGATAGACGAATTCCGATGCGATCTGGACAGGCGAGCGTCGATCTCGGCGCTTGAATACCACTCCTGATCACCCCTTCTCAGCCAGCCGCAACTGCGGATTTAGCTCTGTCTCTGAAACGTTCAACCGCTGCAACATCGCTTTCGGCCTCAAGCATCAACATCAACGAATGCAACTGCTCAAGGTCGCGCAGTTCTACGTTGACCAGCAGGCGGTAAAAATCCGGTTTGCGATCCACAAATTCTAGGTTCGAGATATTGGCCTTTTTCTCGCCGATCAATGTACAAATGCGACCCAGCACACCTGCGTCATTGCCAATCGTAACATCAATCGTTGCCCCGTAAACAGCCGGGTGAGTTCCCGAGTGCCAGTGCAGATCGACCCAGCGTTTGGGCTCACTCTCGTATTCGCTCAGGCGATCACAGTCGATTGCATGCACGACAACACCTTTGCCGCGATAAGTGATCCCGACGATCCGTTCACCCGGCAATGGCTGGCAGCAAGGGGCGCGGTCAAACTTCTGCCCCGGCTCAAGACCGATCACGGCCCGGCGCATCGGAATGGCATCACCATCATCCTGCGTCAGTTCTGGGTAGACGGCGCTGACCACATCATGGGCAGTTAGTTCTGCACTGCCCAGGCGCGCCAGCAGCTCATGCCGGTCTTTCAGGCGCAGATGCTTGGCAGCAGTGTCCAGCGCCTTGTCGGTCGCTTTGCGCCCGACATGTTCAAATCCCGATCGCGCGAGTTCTTTGCCCAGCTTGATGAACCGCTCTCGGTCAACCTCGCGCAGGGCGCGACGAATGGCTGTACGGGCTTTGCCGGTGACGGCAATTTCCAACCACGTGACTTGGGGAGTCTGACCGTCAGCTGTTATGATATCCACCGACTGCCCGTTCTTGATCCGGGTCCAAAGTGGCACGCGAATACCATCAACCTTGGCCCCCACACAGGCGTGCCCGATGCGCGTGTGGATGGCATAGGCAAAGTCGATCGGCGTCGCACCACGCGGCAGTTTCACCACGTCCCCCTTAGGCGTGAAACAAAAGACCTGGTCCGAATACATCTCGAGCTTGACCGCCTCGAGGAAATCCTCGTGATCCTCTTCGCTGTCGAATTGTTCGGTCAGGTTGGCGATCCACTTAGCCGGGTCGACTGCAAAGGGGTTTTCCGAACGCACGCCATCCCGATAGGACCAGTGCGCGGCCACGCCAGTTTCGGCGACATCATGCATCTGACGGGTGCGGATCTGAACCTCGACCCGCTTGCCGTCACGGCCTGAAACGGTGGTGTGGATCGACCGGTAACCGTTCGATTTCGGCTGACTGATATAATCCTTAAACCGCCCCGGCACGGCGCGCCAACGCTGGTGGATCGCGCCAAGGGTTCGATAGCAGTCTTCTTCGCTTTGCGTAATGATGCGGAACCCGTAGATGTCGGACAGACGCGAGAACCCCTGGTCCTTTTCCTGCATCTTACGCCAAATCGAATAGGGTTTCTTGGCACGGCCAAAAACCTCGGCTTCAATCCCGGCCTTTTCAAGTTCGTGCCGCATGTCGCCGGTGATCCGGTGGATCACGTCACCCGTTTCGCGCTGCAGCGTGATGAAGCGGCGGATGATGGACTGGCGGCCTTCAGAGTTGAGAACGCGGAAGGCGAGGTCTTCCAGCTCTTCCCGCATCCATTGCATACCCATACGGCCTGCAAGCGGCGCGTAGATATCCATCGTCTCGCGCGCTTTGACGATCTGCTTTTCGGGCCGCATCGCCTTGATTGTGCGCATATTGTGCAGACGGTCTGCCAGCTTGACCAGAATGACCCGCAAATCCTTGGACATCGCCATGAACAGCTTGCGGAAGTTCTCGGCCTGTTTGGTTTCGCGGCTGGACAGCTGAAGGTTTGTCAGTTTGGTGACCCCATCAACCAGCTTGGCGACTTCTTCGCCAAACAGCTCAGACACTTTGCCGTAATTGGCCTTGGTGTCTTCGATCGTATCGTGCAGCAGCGCCGTGATAATAGTCGCATCATCCAGACGCTGTTCGGTCAGGATGGCGGCAACGGCAACAGGGTGGGTGAAATAGGGCTCGCCAGAATGGCGGAATTGCCCATCATGCATCTGCTTGCCGAACTCATAAGCTTTGGCAATGCGGTCTGCATTCGTCTTGGGATTGTAGTTGCGGACCAGCGCAATCAGGTCTTCAGCAGAAATCATCCGGTCCGCACCTTCATTTGTGGGGATTACCCCTGGCCTTGAGCCTCCATCAGAGCGCGCAGCAGCTTTTCTTCGGACATGTCGTCATCCGCAGGCTTGTCTGTTTCCGCACCCATCAGCAGCGCCATCTGGTCTTCTTCAGGCTCGTCGACCTCGATTTGGGTCTGGTTGGCCTCAATCAGCCGCTCGCGCAGCTCATCAGCGCTTTGAGTCTCGTCAGCGATCTCACGCAGAGAAACAACCGGGTTTTTGTCGTTGTCACGGTCAACGGTGATCGGACCACCGGCGGAAATCTCGCGCGCACGATGGGCGGCAAGCATCACCAGTTCAAACCGGTTCGGAACCTTGTCTACGCAATCTTCAACCGTCACGCGGGCCATGGGGCGCTCTCCGTTACTGAATCCATGTCAGGAAGAGGTTTATCTAAGGGCGAATCCCTGCCTTGACAAGCAGGAAATGCTGCAAATGCACCAATCATAACGGGGTAACTGCCGCAATATCGTCCGAAGGAAGCCCCGCAAGCATTTCCATGACGGTCTGGTCCAGTATCGGATGCCGCCAGTTCGGGGCAACATCCGCCATGGGAACAAGCACAAACGCACGATCCTGTACCCTTGGGTGCGGCAGGATCAACTGATCCGGCGCCTGCTGTTTCTGATCTTCGGGTGGCAGAGATAACCAGCTTTGAAAAACCTCGCGGTCGGGCAGAACCAGATCATCGTAACAGACCAGGTCCAGATCCAACGTCCGCATTCCCCAGCGCTGAATCCTCTCACGCCCGTAATCATGTTCAATTCCATGCAATATCTGCAGCAACTCAAAGGGTGACCTTTCAGTCTCGATCAACACGGCCGCATTCACATAGTCCGGGCCCGCGCCCTCAGGAAAACAAGGGGTCGCATAAAAGCGGCTTTCAGCCCGAATCAACAGCCCCTGGCGCAAAATCGCGTCAATGGCATGCCGTAGCGTCAGATGGGGCTCAAAACCTCTCACTTTGAGATTTGCGCCGAGGGCAAGCACTGCTTTTGAGGTGGTTTTGCGCATCCTACTCCCTATATTCGGCGAATTGCATACTTGCGATACACCATAAAACCCCTAATTATGGGGATATCAATGCGCTGTATTTTCCCAAGCCTCACTCACGTAACACGCAGCGCGCTGATTTGTACCGGAAGGATCTATTTATGTTTTATAAAGACGAACGGCTAGCGCTGTTCATCGACGGCTCGAATCTTTATGCAGCCGCAAAAGCACTGGGGTTTGACATTGACTATAAACTGCTGCGCCAGGAATTCATGCGCCGCGGTAAGATGCTCAGAGCTTTCTATTACACAGCGCTACTTGAAAATGACGAGTATTCGCCCATCCGTCCACTGGTTGATTGGCTGCATTACAATGGCTTCACCATGGTTACGAAACCGGCAAAAGAATACACCGACAGCATGGGGCGTCGGAAAGTCAAAGGTAACATGGATATCGAACTGACCGTCGATGCCATGGAGCTTGCACCACGTGTAGACCATATCGTGCTGTTTTCCGGCGACGGAGATTTCCGCCCGCTGATCGCAAGCCTGCAACGTCAGGGGGTACGCGTTTCTGTGGTGTCGACCATCCGCAGCCAGCCCCCCATGATCTCGGACGAATTGCGCCGCCAGGCCGACAACTTCATTGAGCTGGAAGATCTCCGCGACGTGATCGGTCGCCCGCCGCGCGAAATGCCGATGGAACCGCGCACCGTTGCCGCAGGCGGGTAATAACCTGGCCCCAAAGCAAACTCGGTTGAAAATTAGCGCGGTCAGGGGAAACCCTGGCCGCGCTTTTAAACAAAGATCAGGTGCTGAAAACACCTATTGGCTAGCATTGAACCATGTCGGATCAATGACATTGTCCTGACTGGACCATGGCCGTGAAAAGACTTACCTGTGTCGGTAAGGAGAACGCGACATGACCAAGCCCCCCCTGACCCTCTATCTTGCCGCCCCGCGCGGGTTCTGTGCTGGTGTCGACAGGGCCATAAAGATTGTCGAGATGGCGCTGCAGAAATGGGGTGCCCCAGTCTATGTTCGGCACGAGATTGTCCATAACAAATTCGTGGTCGATGGACTGCGCGCCAAAGGTGCGATCTTTGTCGATGAGCTGGAAGACTGCCCCGACGATCGCCCAGTGATATTCTCGGCGCACGGGGTTCCCAAATCGGTACCCGCGACGGCGGCGCAGCGCCAGATGGTCTATGTAGACGCCACCTGCCCGCTGGTCTCCAAAGTCCATGTCGAAGCACAGCGCCACGCCGAAGCCGGGCTGCAGATGATCATGATCGGTCATAAGGGCCATCCCGAAACCATCGGAACCATGGGACAGCTCCCGGACGGAGAGGTTTTGCTGGTCGAAACCGTTGCAGATGTCGCCGACGTCCAGGTCCGCGACCCTGACAGACTGGCCTTTGTCACTCAGACGACCCTGTCGGTTGACGACACAAAGGATGTCATCGAGGCACTTCAGGCCCGGTTCCCGTCCATTGTCGGCCCCCACAAAGAAGACATCTGTTACGCCACAACCAACCGGCAAGAGGCGGTCAAGGTTGTGGCCCGGAAGTCCGATGCCCTGTTGGTTGTGGGGGCGCCGAATTCATCAAACTCGCGCCGTTTGGTCGAGGTCGCGGCACGCGCGGGATGCAGCTATGCCCAACTGGTGCAACGCGCGACCGACATCGACTGGCGCGCACTCGAAGGTATCTCTTCGATCGCTCTGACAGCAGGCGCTTCTGCCCCCGAGGTTCTGATCAACGAAGTTATTGATGCGTTCAGACAGCATTACGATGTGACGGTCGAGATGGTCGAAACAGCGACCGAGAATGTCGAGTTCAAAGTCCCGCGCGTCCTGCGCCAACCCGCATGAGTGGCATACCAAGGGCGCCGCTGTTTCTGGGGTTGGCCGGGCTGATCCCCTTCATCTGGGGCGCGCTGACCTATCTGAACGGCGATCTGAACGACTGGGGCCGACAGGCACTGGGCGCACGTTTTGTCGGTCCGTATATCCAGTTGTATTATGGGGCGATCATCCTCAGCTTTATGTCCGGCGTGCTGTGGGGGTTTTCCAGTAAAACCTCTGGCAGCAAGGCCGCGACCTGTTATGCGCTGTCCACATTACCCGCCCTGTGGGCCTTTCTGAAAACCGGCAGCGGGCCTGTCAGCACTGGCACAAATCTGATGTGGGGGTTTGGCGGGCTACTGGTGTTGGATGCCATCTTTTCGTATTGGCGGCTAACACCAGTCTGGTGGATGCGGTTGCGCATTTTGCTGACCGCAGTCGTATTGGCCTGCCTTGCCGTCGGAGTCTATCTGTGAGCGATCCCAAAACTATCAACGCCTATACCAACAACGTGGCCGAATACCTCAAGGTTCCTCTACCACCGGAGCAGCTGACATCGCGTCAGGAATTTGCCGATGCCGTCGGTAAGGGGCATGTGTTGGATCTGGGATCGGGCCCCGGGTCAGACAGCGCGTTCTTTCTACGCCAGGGCCTGAGCGTGCATGCGCTGGATGCGACGCCCGCTTTTGTTGACTATGCGCGTGCCAATGGCGTGGACGCGCATCTGGGTACTTTCGACGACGTGACCGAAGTGGCCGCATATGACGGCATCTACGCCAGCTTCTCGCTGCTGCACGCGCCTCGCAAGGATTTCCCACGCCATTTGGCGGCCATCCACCGGGCGCTGAAACCGCAGGGCGTTTTTTTCCTGGGCCTCAAACTGGGCACGGGCGAACATCGCGATCATCTGGATCGCTATTATAGCTACTTCTCGCAGAACGAGATCGAGGAGGCCCTGGCAGATGCCGGCTTTACCATCGACGGGATTAGGACCGGGATCGGCAAAGGTCTGGCGGGTTCTTACGATGGCTTCATTCTGGTGCTGGCCCATGCCTGAACTGTTTGCCTATACTGACGGTGCTTGTTCCGGCAATCCAGGCCCGGGTGGCTGGGGCGTGTTGCTGCGTGCAATGGAAGGCGACACCGTCCTGAAACAGCGTGAACTGAGCGGCGGCGAAGCTGAAACCACCAACAACCGAATGGAACTGCTGGCCGCGATCAGCGCGCTTGAAACGCTTGAACGTGCCTCTAAAATCACCGTAATCACTGACAGCGCCTATGTGAAAAACGGCGTCACCGGTTGGATCTTCGGCTGGAAAAAGAATGGCTGGAAGACCTCGAACAAGAAGCCGGTTAAGAATGTCGATCTGTGGCAACGGCTGGATGAGGCGCAGATGCGCCATGATGTGACTTGGGAATGGGTCAAGGGCCATGCGGGTCACCCGGAAAACGAAAAGGCCGATGAACTTGCCCGCGCAGGCATGGCCCCATTCAAACCAAAGAAGGCACAGACATGAGCGGTTTGGACCTGCTCGATTATGCCTCGGTTCTGGTTTTTGCGCTGACTGGCGCATTGGTCGCCAGTCGCGCGCAGCTTGATCTTGTAGGGTTTGCCTTTATCGCCTGCCTGACCGCCGTTGGCGGCGGCACGGTGCGTGACCTGCTGTTGGATCGGAATCCGGTGTTCTGGGTTGGCCAGCCCAGCTATGTCCTGATGGCCTGCAGTGCGGCGGTGCTTGTGTTCTTTACAGCCCATCTGGTCGAAAGCCGATATAACTGGCTGGTTTGGTTGGACAGTTTCGCCCTGTCCATTGCAGTAGCTGCCGGCACGGGCGTCGCATTATCTTTGGACCAATCCGGCACGATCGTGGTGTTGATGGGTGTCACCACCGGATGCTTTGGCGGCCTGATGCGGGACGTGGTCTGCAACGAGGTTCCGCTGGTGCTGAAACAGGGTGAGCTTTATGTGTCCTGCGCCCTTGCAGGCTCGGTAGCGGCCGTTATTGCCAAACGGATGGGGTTCGAGGAACTGACCGTGCTTGTCGCCTGCGCCCTGATCTGCTGGGCATTGCGGGCAGGATCGCTGCTGTTCGGCTGGAAACTGCCCGTCTACAAAAGCCGCCCGCCACGCAGTCGCCCTTGATCAAGGCTTAGCGGCGCATATAGGTCTGCCAGATCCAGATCACCAGAAGCGCGCCCAGCACAGCGCCGATGAACCCGGACAGCCAGCCCATCATCGTGACCAATGCCCGCAGGAGAAACCCACCAACCAAGGCACCAATGATACCGATCAGCATGGTGGTTGGGATATCTGCCTCAATCCGCATCAGGCGGGTGGCCAGAAAACCCGCAGCTGCGCCGATGACGATCAGGGCGATGAGGGGCATGTCACTTCCTCCAATGGGTCGGAACGATGATCAGCGCCCCGACAGAGGACAGCACTGCATCCAGACCGGGCGGGCCAAAGCTGACCCCGAACATGATGCGCACGAAATAGAACAGGAATGCACCACCTAAGCAGATGATGATCGACTGCAGAATGCCATTATGGGTAAAGCCGGATTTCTCGGACAGATAGCCGACAATCCCAGCAATAACGACAGTCCCCATCAGGATCATGAACATGGCGGCCTACTCCGATGACAGGCGGGTACCAACGGCAATCGGCCACCCCCGCAGAAAAGTTTCCCTATCCTGCGCCCCTTTACCCGCCCGTTGCAAGCGCAGCAGCTCGATCGCGTCATCGTCACAGGCAACCTTCAGTTGGTCGTCAAGAACCTCTCCTGCAACACCCTGCCCCTCAGCTAATTTGGAACCAAGCAGCTTGATCCGCTCGCCATTCATCTCGGTCCAGGCGCCGGGAAAGGGGGACAGGCCACGGATCTGACGGTCAATTTCGACCGCGGGTCTGGCCCAGTCAACACGCGCCTCAGCCTTGTCGATCTTGGCGGCATAGGTCACGCCGTCGTCGGGTTGAGGCTCGGGCGTCAGGTTCGGCAGTTTGGACAGTGCCTCGACGATCAGAGAAGCGCCCATTTCAGACAGCCGGTCATGCAACTGCCCTGTGGTCTCCTGCGCACCAATGTCGGTGGCCCGCCGCAACAGGACTGGCCCGGTATCCAGACCAGCCTCCATCTGCATGATGCAAATACCAGTCTGCGCATCACCCGCCATGATCGCCCGATGGATCGGCGCGGCCCCGCGCCAGCGCGGCAGCAGGCTCGCGTGAATATTCAGGCATCCCTGCGATGGCGCATCCAGAATCGGTTGTGGCAACAACAGGCCATAGGCCACGACGACAGCCACATCCGCATTCAACGCGGCAAAGGCGTCCTGTTCTTCCGCCAATTTCAATGAGACCGGATGCCGAACGGTCAGCCCCAATGCCTCGGCCCGAGCATGAACGGGGGTTGGACGATCCTTTTTGCCTCTGCCCGCTGGGCGCGGAGGCTGGCAGTAGACGGCGGCAACCTCATGCCCCGCATCAATCAGCGCGTCCAGCACCGGAACCGAGAAATCGGGTGTCCCCATAAAGATCAGCCGCATGCCTACCCCAGCTTTTTAGCTTTGCGCAGCAGAATGTCGCGTTTGACCTTGCTGAGCCTGTCGAAATACATCTGCCCGTTTAGATGGTCGATCTGGTGCTGCACGCTGGTGGCTTCGATCCCGACAAAGTCACGGCGGTCGATGATGCCTTTTTCGTTGAGAAACTTTACCGTCACAGCCCGGGGACGTTTCACCTTAGCCGACACGCCAGGCAAGTTTGGGCTGGCTTCTTCATGCTCGCGCAATTCGACCGATCTGTGCAGGATCTCAGGGTTTGCCAGCCGCACGGCCCGCCCCCTCTCGGTCGAGCCATCGACCACCGCCAGCCGGAGCATCACGCCGATCTGCGGTGCGGCAAGGCCGACGCCGGGCATCGCCTCCATCGTGTCGATCATGTCATCCCAGATGGCACGAACCTCGTCAGTAATTTCGGTGATATCTTCGGCTTTGGTCCGCAGGCGCTTATCAGGCCATGGCAGGCAGGTACGAACGGTCATTCGCGCGCCTGCTCGCGTTTCAGCTTTTGCATTTTTCGGGTGATCATCTGGCGTTTCATAGGCTTGAGATAGTCGATGAACAGCTTCCCGTTCAGGTGGTCAATCTCATGCTGGACACAGGTTGCCCAAAGGCCATCGAATGTTTCTCGCTGCGCGTTACCATCACGATCGATCCAAGCCACGTCCACGACCTTTGGGCGCGTGACTTCGGCGAATTGTTCGGGGATCGAAAGACAACCTTCTTCGTAGACATTCGTCTCGTCAGACGACGCGACCACTTCGGGATTGAACATAATCAGCGGGCGTGGAGCCTCGCCCTCTTCCTTGACACAGTCCATAACGATCAGCCGGTCCAGCATCCCAATCTGAGGCGCTGCCAGCCCGATACCAGGCGCATCATACATCGTCTCAAGCATGTCATCAGCCAGCTGGCGCAATTCGTCCGTCAGATCCACTACGGGAGAGCAGATCTTTTTCAGGCGGGGGTCGGGATGGATCAGTATATTGCGTTTCATGAGGTTGATTTAGGCCATCACGCCCTAAGCCGCAACGCCCCCCTTGCACCTGCCGAATATGCGGCTAGCTTTCATCCGGACAGATGGAGCAGATATGACATTCAACGACCTGATCGACCGCCGCGGCACTAACAGTTCGAAATGGGACAAGCTTGAAAAGCTGTATGGCCTTTCGCCGGATGACAGTCTGGCAATGTGGACGGCCGATTCCGACTATTCTACGGCGCCTTGTGTGATCGACGCTGTGCGTAACGCGGCGGATCACGGTGTTTTCGGATATTCCTGGATGCACCCGGACTACCTGAATTCCGTCCAATGGTGGATGAAGAACCGCCACGGGTGGGAGATCGATTCTGATTGGATTCTGACGTCGCAGGGTCTGGGAAATGCGATTGCGCTCTGCCTCGATGTCTGGACCAGTCCGGGCGACGGAGTGGTCATCTTTACACCCGTCTACCATGAGTTTGCACATAAGGTGAACAAGTCAGGTCGGCGCGTAGTGGAGTGCCCCCTGATGCGCGACGGCGACGGCTATGGCCTTGATCTGGAAGACGCGCAATCGCGGCTGGACGGAACCGAGAAGATGCTTTTGTGGTGCTCGCCTCAGAACCCCTCGGGCCGGGTCTGGACGCCAGAGGAATTGCGTGCTGTCGCGGCATTTGCAGAACGGAACGGCCTTGTTCTGGTTTCGGACGAGATTCACCACGATCTGGTCTATCCCGGCACGACCTTTGTTCCGATGGATGTCGCCGCGCTGGATGCGCGGCCCTGGACCGTGACACTGACGGCAGCGTCCAAGACCTTCAACATCGCAGGTCAACGGACGGGGAATATGATCATTCCCGACCCGGACCTGCGCGCCGCGATGCGCCGCCGAATCCAGACACTGGATTATGATCCCAGCGCATTGGGAGTCGCAATGATCACCGCTGCCTATTCGCCTGAAGGGGCCGCTTGGGTGGATGAACAGATCGCCCATCTTGATAGCAACCGAAAAATCTTTGACGCTGCAATCGCAGAAATCCCTGGCCTGTGGTCAATGCCCCTACAGGCAACCTTTTTGGCTTGGATTGATTTCTCGGGCACCGGAATGGACCACGCAGAATTTACCCGGCGTCTGCGCGAGGATGCAAAAATCGCCACCTCGCCCGGCCCCGGCTTTGGTGCGGGCGGAGAGACATTCGAGCGGTTCAATCTTGCGACGCAACGCGGGCGTGTTGAAGAGGCCAGCAAACGGCTGAAACACGCGTTTTCCGATCTGCAATAGCGGGATGCCCATCGGCAGACCCGATGGGCAAATGCCTAGTCCTTGTTTCCAAGCAGCGCGATGGGCGCGTCCGGAGATCGATAGAAATCCAATGGGGCCTTGTCGGAGGCGGCCGTGCTGCGCTTGAATTCATAGCGCATTTCGCCTGCCTCACATTCATCGGCAATGATCAGGCATTGATATAAGTGACGCGCGCCATCGTAGATATCGACCAAACCGCGCAATCGAGGCGTGGTCGCGGCCTCTACGGTGAAGCCATCCTTCCACAATCGGAGAATTTTGTAGGTATTGTCACCCAATTCGACACGAAGTCGGCTGGTTTTCTTCAGACTCGCGATTCGCGCAGCATCCAATTCGGCGCTGATTTCTTTGGAAACATAGGTACTCATATCAAAACTCCCCCGCAGCGGACTCTATTTTGGAACGTAGACTGTAAAAATCCAGTGAAGCCGATCACTCAACGCGGTCGAATCCAAACCTGTTGCACGGAAATCCCATTCCAACCTGTGCGAAAACGCAGGCACAATGCGCGGCGGCTCGCATAGGATCGGTTCCCTTCAAAGCGTATGTTCCGGGAAACCGCATTACGGAGGATCCAAGCATGGGCCTATTGGTCGACGGCAAATGGCACGACACATGGTATGATACCAAATCCACAGGCGGCGCCTTCAAGCGTAGCGCGGCGCAATTTCGCAACTGGTTGACCGCTGATGGCAGCGCCGGACCCTCCGGCACGGGCGGCTTCAAAGCCGAACCTGACCGGTACCATCTTTATGTCAGCCATGCCTGCCCCTGGGCCCACAGGACACTGATATTCCGCGAACTGAAAGAGCTGTCCGATCTGATCCCGGTTTCGGTCGTACACCCAGACATGCTGAACAAGGGATGGACATTTGCAACCGACGAACACGGGGCGGCGGGCGACGTACTGTACGGAATGGACTATGCCCACCAAATCTATACCAAGGCTGACCCGACCTATTCGGGGCGCGTAACCGTTCCAATCCTGTGGGACAAGGAACAGGAAACCATCGTCTCGAACGAAAGTTCGGAAATCATCCGGATGTTCAACTCGGCCTTTGACGGGATCACCGGGAACACCGATGATTACTGGCCCGAGGCAATGCGTGACGAAATCGAACAGGTCAATGCCCGCATCTATTCCGACATCAATAACGGGGTCTACAAATCCGGCTTTGCCACCAGCCAGGCGGCGTATGACGCAGCCGTTGGCCCGCTCTTTGACACGCTGGACTGGCTCGAAGACCGGCTGTCCACCAGCCGCTATCTGATGGGCGACCGCATCACCGAGGCCGACTGGCGGTTGTTCACCACGCTGATCCGGTTTGATCCGGTCTACCATCTGCATTTCAAATGCAACCGGCGGCGTCTGATCGACTATCCCAACCTGTGGGCCTATACCCGCGAGCTGTACCAGTGGCCGGGTGTTGCGCGGACCGTGAACTTAAACCATATCGTGCGCCACTATCACTACAGCCATGAGAGCATTAACCCGCACCGGATCATCCCGACGAACCCGATCCTGAACTATCTGGAGCCCCATGGGCGCGATCAGCGCCCCGCCGCGTAATGCTCAACCATCGCCGCCAGATCCTCTGGCGGCGTGCCGCTTTGCACATAGGCGCAGGCATTCGGGCTATGGGCAAAGATCGAGCCATCCGAAAAGAAAGTGGTGTTGGTCACGAAAATCACACGGGCCTCGGGCCTGCGATAGCTGGCAAAGTCTGCCACGGCCAAAGCGCTGCCGGTCTCCAGCACCAAATCCAGAACGATGATTTCAAACTCGGCCCCATACAGGGCGAGGATTGCATCCTCCTGACCGGCCACAAGCGTGACATCGGCACCCTGGCGTTCAAGATGCCTTTTCCAAACCCGACCTAAATCGGGGTTACTCTCAACAATCAATACATTCATTCTCAACAACCTCGGCACATTTATGGTGAGTGGTGCCGACCCCTAAGGTTTGTGTTCACGCCAATTCATTAACAAAGTGTTAACCGAGCCGGAGCACGCCCCTGATCACGCGGATTTGCTTGTAAAACTGGCAGAAATCCGCTTGAAACAGGCAAAATTTGGTGATTCCGGCGAGGGGCCCGATGGCGCGCGAAAATAGAGATTTGAATCCGCGGGCCGCTCGGGACCATGGCGGTGGGCTGGATGGGGCCATGTCAGTTTATGGCGGCAAGCGAACCGATTGGATCGACCTGTCCACCGGAATCAATCCGGTTCCATACGAGGTTGCCGGGCTCACCCCATCGGATTGGATGGAATTGCCCGACCATGGCGCATTTGAACGGCTGGCCGATGCGGCCCGCAGTTTCTGGTCAGTTCCCGAGGGTGCAGAGATCCTGCCTGCGCCCGGCGCATCTGCTCTGATCGCCCGCATTCCTGCGCTGGCTGCAACCGGCCGGGTTCAGATTACCACTCCGACCTATAACGAACATGCCGCCGCCTTTGCCGTGCAGGGCTGGACGCTACAGCACTCCGGCCCAGTTGAGGCACGCGTGATCGTGCACCCCAACAACCCAGATGGGCGCATCTGGAGCGTGGGCGATGTGGATGCCCCCCTGACGATTATCGACGAGAGCTTTTGCGACGTCACGCCCGATGCCTCGCTGATCCATCTTGCCGACCGGCCCGGAGTTATCGTGCTGAAAAGCTTTGGCAAGTTTTGGGGGCTGGCGGGGCTACGGCTGGGATTTGCCATCGCACGCTCCGGTCTGATCGCACGTTTGAACGATCTGACCGGGCCTTGGGCGGTCTCAGGTCCCGCCTTGCGGATCGGAGAGCAAGCGCTGCGCGACACGGCCTGGGCTGACGAGACCCGCCTGCTTTTGGCGGCCGATGCCGCCCGGATGGATCGGATGGTAACGCAGAAAGGCGCGCAGCTGATCGGCGGCACCAGCCTGTTCCGGCTCTATCAGGTCGACGACGCCAGTGCCTGGCAAGACCGTCTGGCCCGCGCACATATCTGGAGTCGTGTATTCCCCTATTCGCAAACCTATCTGCGCCTTGGCCTGCCACCGGCAGATGGCTGGGCGCGGCTTGAGGCGGCCCTGTGAGCACCGCCTTTATCTTGGTCTGCGCCATGTGTCTGGATGCGGCACTGGGCGAGCCGGATTGGCTGTGGTCGCGCATCCGGCACCCCGCCGTTATGATTGGTAAACTCATCGAGTGGCTTGACGACCGCCTGAACCATGGCTCGTACCGTCGCCTTAAGGGCATAGCTGTTGCCGCGCTGCTGGTCGCAGGTGCCGCTGGGCTTGGGGGGCTTCTGTCTTTGCTTGGCCCGATCATCGGCACCATCATCTGCGCTGTGCTGTTGGCACAAAAATCGCTGGTGGAACATGTTCGCGCTGTTGGCGAGGGTTTGCAGACCTCGCTGGTCGATGGGCGCGCGAAGGTCGCCATGATCGTGTCACGCGACACCAAGGACATGACCGAAGCACAGGTCGCCCGATCCGCGATCGAGAGCGCGGCTGAAAACCTCAGCGACGGAGTCATCGCGCCGGCCTTCTGGTTTCTGGTGGGTGGCCTGCCAGGGCTTCTGGTCTACAAGGCGATCAATACCGCCGACAGCATGGTCGGCTATCGCACGGATAAATACCGTGATTTCGGATGGGCAGCTGCGCGGTTGGACGATGTCCTGAACCTGGTTCCGGCACGACTGACCTTTCTATTGATCGTCATCTTGTCAAACCAATGGGCGAAATGGGAGCAGATGGTGGGCGATGCGCGCCGCCATATCTCTCCCAACGCTGGCTGGCCCGAGGCGGCAATGGCACGCGCGCTGAGCGTGGCCCTTGCCGGGCCGCGCAGCTATGACGGGCAGCTCAGGGATCTGGCTTGGGTCAACGGCGAGGCCCCGCGCGACATCGGCGCGCCAGAGGTTTTCCGCGCATGCGACATGCTTTGGAGGATATGGGGGCTTGCGCTTGGCCTCGTGTCAGTGTGGGTTGGGGTCAGCTTCATAATCTGACGGACCTGTCCATGCGTTTTCTTTCCGGCCTTGTTGCCGCCGCCTTGTTTGCTTCACCTGCGTTTGCCCAATGTGGCGGGGGTTTCAATTCCTTCGTGAAGGGGTTGAAGGCCGAGGCCGTTCAGCAAGGCTTTGACAAATCCACCGTCAATGCCTTCTTCAAAGGTGTGCAACAAGACAACGCGGTATTGAAAGCCGACCGGGCACAGGGCGTGTTCCAGAAACCGTTCATTGATTTTTCGCGACACCTGATTTCACAAAACCGGATCGACCGGGGTCAGGCCATGTCGCGCAGATACGACGCGGTGTTTGACCGGATCGAGCAACAATATGGTGTCTCGCGCGGGGTGCTGTTGGCATTTTGGGCGTTCGAAACGGATTACGGGTCGTTTCAGGGGGATTTCAACACCCGCAATGCGCTGGTGACACTGGCGCATGATTGCCGTCGTCCAGAATTGTTCCGGCCTCAGGTGTTCGCCGCGATTGAGCTGTACAGCCGGGGAAATTTCGACCCGGCCCGCACGTCAGGTGCTTGGGCTGGCGAGATTGGAATGGTACAGATGCTGCCCCGAGACATTCTGGAAAACGGGGTCGATGGCGATGGTGACGGCAAGGTTTCGCTAAAGACCTCTGCGCCCGATGCGCTTATGTCGGGCGCCAAGATGCTGTCGCATCTGGGCTGGCAACCGGGGCAGCCTTGGCTGCAAGAGGTCACCGTACCCGCACGGATGGATTGGTCGCTATCGGGCCCGGGCAAACCGCGTTCGATTTCTGACTGGCAGGCGATGGGCGTTCAGGCGCGCAACGGGTCGCTGTCCAACCTGCCCGCCTCGCTGATCCTGCCGCAGGGGCATAACGGGCCGGCGTTTTTGGCCTATCCAAATTTCGATGTGTATTTCGAATGGAACCAGAGCTTTGTCTATGTGCTGACCGCAGCCTATTTCGGCACCCGGCTTGAAGGGGCACAGGTCTATGACGCGGGCAACGCGGCCCAAGGCTTATCTGGTGCACAGATGAAGCAGCTGCAAAGCAAGCTGCAGGCGCGCGGCCATAATGTGGGCAAGATCGACGGGATTCTGGGCGCAGGGACCCGCGCGGCTGTCCAGTCAGAGCAAGCACGACTAGGCCTGCCTGCGGATGCCTGGCCAACGGCTGAGTTGTTGAACCGGCTCTAGTCGCTCTTCGATACGGCGATCTAGGCGACTTCGGCGTCCAAAGATCGCCCGTTCGGCTCAAACACATGCATCTGCAGCCTATCGCCGCGTGTCTCGATGGCGGTATTTGCCGGGATCTCGGCCCAATCGCCATTCTTCGCATCCAGCGGCTCAGACGCGATAATGATCCCATCATCGCAGGGCCTGTAATGCAGGCTGGGTGCGAAACGGTCCGAGGCATAGCGCGCAGCAAACAGGCGATCTCCATCGGACCAGCAGGCGGCAAAGCGCATATGGGGTAGGCTTCCTTTGGCGCGGGCAAGCACTTCGACACGGTGCACCGCACGCTCCATCGCGGCGATGGGTTCGGCGTCCAACCCTTCGCCATGGGCGATCAGAAAAATCGCCTCGCTTTCAGTTGCGCCAAGGCGATGATCGTACAGGTGGCCCGGTATCATCCCGTCAAGCTGTTGGCGGATACGGTCATGGCCACCTGCCTGCCCGTTATGCATAAAGCTCCACTTACCACAGCCAAAAGGATGGCAGTTGTTCCGCGACGTGGCGGTCCCAGTTGAGGCACGTACATGCGCCAGGAACAGGTGCGATTTCGTGTGATGGGTCAACTGTTTCAGGTTGGCATCCGACCAAGCCGGGTTGGTGTCTTTGTAAAAACACGGCGTTTCGCGCCCGGAATACCAGGCCAACCCAAAACCATCCGCGTTGATCGGTGTTTTGCCAATCAGGGCGTTTCTGCTTTGATGCACCAGCGACTGTTCCTGGTCCATGACAAGTTCGTCCAGAAACCGTTTCGCACCCGCCCAAGCCAGAAATCTGCACATCGACCCGCCTCTTTTGATCCGTTGTTGATACGGGAACTTACAACAACGCGGGGTGAGAATTCGCCCCTGATCCCCATCTAATTTTGAAATATTACGATTAAATGACCACCAAAGATCCAAATTTTCAGATCATTTTCAACAGATGCCCCGGTTTCTTGAATGTCACTCGGGCCGTACTGGGAAACGCTCTCCCTTTTCCGTGATCAGGATCAGGCGTCCAGCACTCAGGACATAAAGATCACATCGACCGAACCCGTTTCTGTATTGGACGCAGATACTGCCATCCTCCGCGATGGAATAGGTTCCGAACGCAGATTCTCCGCTGGCATAGGTATAGGAATAGGCCCCGCCAGCCGAATATCGCGACTGCCCGTCATCATAAAAGGTCAGCGTCCGACCCGCCAGCGCCGTTAACTCTTGTTGGGTCAGGGGGACGTCATCGGGCTTGGTCGTCCATTCCGCGGCCCCTAAAGGGGTAGCAGTCAGTAGGGCGATGATCAGGAAACGGGTCATGGCAGCAGACTAACCCAATTCTTACGAAACCGCTCATAACGTTGCAGTGAGAGGTCAGGCGACCATCTGTTCGGCTTTCTTCAGATCAACCGAGACCAGCTGGCTGACACCCTGTTCTTGCATGGTGACGCCGAACAGACGATCCATCCGCGCCATGGTCACCGCGTGGTGGGTGATGATCAGGAACCGTGTGTCGGTCTGGCGGCACATCTCGTCCAGCAGGTCGCAGAACCGGGTCACGTTGGCATCATCCAGCGGCGCATCGACCTCGTCCAGAACACAGATCGGAGCCGGGTTCGCCAGAAAGACGCCAAAGATCAGGGCCGTCGCGGTCAGGGTCTGTTCACCGCCCGAAAGCAGGCTGAGCGTCGACAGTTTCTTGCCCGGCGGCTGGCACATGATTTCAAGGCCGGCATCCAGCGGGTCGTCGCTTTCGACCATGACCAGATTGGCCTCGCCACCACCAAAGAGATGCTTGAACAACATGGCGAAGTTCGAATTCACCTGTTCAAACGCGGTCAGTAGCCGTTCGCGTCCTTCGCGGTTGAGGCTGGAGATGCCGCTGCGCAGCGCTTTGATCGCTTCTTCGAGATCGGCCTTTTCGCCGTCCAGCGTGTCGAATTCCTCCTGAACATCTTTGCTGTCCTCTTCGGCACGCAGGTTTACTGCGCCCATCGCATCGCGCTGGCGTTTGTGGCGGTTGACCTCGGCCTCAAGAGCATCAGCAGCTGGCATCTGGTCGGGATTCACATCCAGCTGGTTCAGCAACTGGTTCGGGGTTAGCTGTTGATCCTCAGCGATACGCTCGGCCGCTGCCGATACGGCCTCTTTGGCGGCATCACAGCGCGCCTCAGCGGCGGCACGGCTTTCGCGCGCTTCCGAAGCCAAACGTTCCGCTTCGCGCTCAGCCAGCACAATCTCTCGCTGGCGGGACTCGGCGGCAGCCAGCTTGTCGGCGGCCTCGGCCCGGCGGGCTTCGGCAGTTTCGATTAATTCGTTCAACTCTTCACGCGCCTCGGCGATTTCGCCCGGAGCAGCCATCGCTTCGGATAGCTCTTCCTCGGAACTTTCTTTGCGCTCGGCCAGTTCCGAGATCCGCTTTTCGGCGCTGTCCAGGCGGTGCCGCCAACCGCTGAGGTCCTTGGTGACCTCTTGTGTACGGCGGGTACGGGCCTCGCCCTCGCGGCGCAGCTCGTCATGGGACGAGCGGTGAGTCAGCATCGTGATCCGCGCCGCCTCGACCGTCTGTTTGATGTCTTCGACCTGCGCGCGGGCATTGTCGAGATTGCCCAGACCGGTTAAGGCGCCCTCGGCCTCGCGCAGTTGGGCGCGGGCGGACATCGCATCCTCTTTGTGGCGATCAACGGCAAGCGCCAGCGTTTCCAGCCTGCCCTGCGCCAGATTGCGATCGGCCTCGGCCCTGCTGAGCAGACGCGCGGTTTCAGCCATGCGCTGATCGGCGGCGCGGCGTGCCTCGCGGGCGCGGCGGTCAGCCTCGGTCACGTCGGCCAGTTGTTGCGACAGCGTCTCGTGCGCGGCGCGGGCCCCGTCGGCCTGCGCCTCGGTCCTGGCCAGTTCCTGTTTCAGTGCCTCAAGTTTGTTGAGCTGTTCAAGCCGCAGGGCGGCCGCACTTGGCGCATCCTCGGCCCAGGCACGGAATCCGTCCCACCGCCACAGGTCGCCCGAACGCGAAACCAACCGTTGACCGGGTTTCAGCGAGGCTTGCAAGCGTGCGCCCTGATCCGCGTCAACCAAACCGATCTGCGCGATCCGGCGGCTGAGGCGATCAGGACCGGATACATGCAAGGCCAGCGGCTCGGCCCCATTGGGCAGCGATTGATCGGCATCATAGCCAGCAACCGGTACCCAGCCTGATGGCCCGTCGCCCTCGACCAAGGGTGCCCTCAGATCATCCGCAAGCGCAGCGCCCAATGCCTTTTCATAACCCGGAGCCACACGCAGCATGTCGAGCACCTGCCCGCCTTCTGCGGTATCCCGTTCAACCAGCTTGGCCAGAGCTGTGGTTTCGGCGCGGATCGCACCCAGCTCACCTTCAGCTTCGGATCTTTTCGCACGGGCCTCGGCCTCGCGGCCCTGGGTCTCATTGCGTAACTCGTCAGCGGCGGCCAGTGCCTCTTCGGCGGCTTCAGAGGCCTCGCGAGCCTCTTCTTCACCCTCTTGCGCGGCCTCAAATGCCTCGGCGGCGCGGGTCAGGGCTGTTTTCGCCTCATCCACCGCTGCGCGGGCCTTTTCCTCTTCACCTTCCGACCTGGCCAGCGTTTTGCGGCTGTCGTCGACCAATCGCTGGCCGGACTGGTGGCGCGCAACCAGACGCGCCATATCCTCAGTCTCTTGTGACAAGTGGTCTTCGCGGTCTTGCAGGACAGCGGCCGCTTCGCGCGCGACCTCGGCGGCCTCGGCGACTTTTTCGTCGTGGCCATCGGCAGCTTTGGCCAATTCACGAGCTTCCCATTCCAGCCGTTCGATCATCTGCCCCGCATCGCGGTTCAGCCCGGCCTCGCGCTCGATATCCTTACCAAGCTGCTGAATGCGATTAGTCAATGTTTCAATCGTCTGACGGGCGCGGGTTTCCTGATCCGACAGCTGATCCCGCTGCACCTGTTGGCGCTGCAGGACGGCGGCGGCAATGGCCTCTTCCTCGCGCAGGGGCGGCAGGGTTTCTTCGATTTCGGCCCGATTGGCGACGGCAGAGCGTGCTTCAGCTTCGGCGCGCGACGCCTCGGTCAGGCGTTCGCGCAGCTTTTCCTCGGCCTGCTGGCGGGCCATGTCGGCCTCTTTCCAGCGACGATAGAGCAACAAGCCTTCGGCTTGGCGCAGCTGCTCTCCGATTTCGCGATAGCGGGCGGCCTGACGCGCCTGACGGGCCAGCTGCGCCAGCTGTCCGCCCAGTTGTTCCAGCACGTCATCCACACGAGTCAGGTTGGCCTCGGTACCCTTCAGCTTCAACTCGGCCTCGTGTCGGCGCTGATAGAGGCCCGAAATTCCGGCCGCCTCTTCCAGAATGCGGCGGCGAGAGCGGGGTTTGGCGTTAATCAGTTCGGCAATGCGGTTCTGTCCGACCAGCGCCGGAGAATGCGCACCCGTTGAGGCGTCGGCGAACAACATCTGCACATCACGCGCCCGCACATCCTTGCCATTGGTCTTATAGGCGCTGCCGACATCTCGGGTGATGCGGCGGACAATCTCAAGCTGGTCGCTGTCATTGAAACCCGAGGGCGCGAGCCGCTCGGAGTTGTCCATGGTCAGCACAACTTCGGCAAAATTGCGGGCCGGCCGCGTGGCGGCCCCGGCGAAAATCACATCTTCCATCGCGCCACCGCGCATGGATTTGGGTCGGTTTTCCCCCATCACCCAACGCAGAGCTTCCAGCAGATTGGATTTGCCACAACCATTAGGGCCCACAACACCGGTCAACCCATCCGCGATAATCAGATCGGTCGGATCAACAAAGCTTTTGAAGCCGGTGAGTTTGAGTTTGCTAAAGCGCAAAGGCAATGGGTCCCGTGATTCCTATACCTTCGAAGTCTGCGCAACGGATTGGGGGTGAGTCAACGGAGTCGCGCAGGATATGGGATATATGGCCCACTTATCCACAACATCTTGCCTAAATCCGCAAGAAAAAGCGCGATTCAGTAGGCTGTACACTCAAAGACCTGATAGCCGTCGCCGTTACCAAGGTCTTGAAACAGCCCGGTATCAATGCATTCGTAATTCGGGACTGAAACCGCCGTCAGCAGCAACCGCTTGCCCATGGCGCGGTCACAACCCAAAACGCCAACGGTCACGGCCGCGTCGCCCAGGACATCCAGTATCGGGCATCCCGAGACCTGAGCCATCGCCATGGCCGCTCGTTCGCGGATCGGGCCAAGACGCGGAGCGTATTGCGAATTAACCCGAACGGCTTCGGCCAGATCTCCGCGCACGCGAACATCAAATACGCTGCCATTCACAGCGATACGCGTCACCTGAACATCGCGAAAGTGAGGGGTCCCGGCCGAACATGCTGCCAGCATCAGAAAAGACAAAATCCGGATCATATCCGCATCATTGCCAAAACTGGTTAACAGAACCTTTCCTTCGCTCAGGCCCTAAGTACTGTTCCCAAGCGGCGAATACCTTCGCGGATCGTATCCTCATCCGAGTTCGAGAAACTCAACCGGATCGTATTGGCGCCCGAACCATCTGCGAAAAAGGCCCGACCCGGCACAAAGGCCAGTTTCACTGTGTCGAGCGCACAGGCCAGCAGGTCTGCCCCGTTCATACCGGCAGGCAGAGTCACCCAGATGAACATGCCCCCGTGCGGATGCGTCCACTGAACACCATCGGGCATGTTCTGTTGCAGCGCCTCCAGCATCGCATCACGCCTGGCACCATAGGCCTGCCGCAACAGTGGGATGTGTGTGTCAAAATGCGTGCGCGCAACCTGCTCAACCGCCATCTGGTTCAATGTGGGCGAATGCAAATCCGCCGCCTGCTTGACCAACACCAGTTGCGAGATGACAGGCTTGGCAGCCACCACCCAACCAACGCGCAAACCCGGAGACAGCGTTTTCGAGAAGCTGCCGCAATAGATCGTACGGCAGGCCTCGATCGACCCTTTTCGCGCCTGTTCCAACGCCAGGACCGGAGGAATCGCGTCACCCTCATAGCGCAGAGCCTGATAGGCGCCGTCCTCGATCACCGCGATATTCAGATCATCGGCAAGATCCAGCAGGTATTCTCGACCACGCAGGTCAACGGTTTCACCGGTTGGATTTGCGAAATCAGGCGACAGATAAGCGAATTTGACCGCGCCCTCGCCTGCGGCTTCGGAATATTCGGCGGCACCTCTATTGCCATTAAGCATAAGACGGTCGAACCGGGGCTCATAGGCATCAAAGGCGTTGATCGCCCCCAGATAGGTCGGCCAGCCGATCAACGCAGTATCCCCTGGCGACAAATAGAGCTTGCCCAGATAATCCAAGGCCTGTTGCGATCCCGAGGTGATCAGGATGTTATCGACACTACAATCGACGCCGATCTCGCGCATATGCTGCACAAGCCATTCGCGCAATGGACCATAGCCCTCGCTGACTGAATATTGCAGCGCCTGCGGCCCAGCATTCAAAGCGGCCTGACAAGCTTGGGCAAAGGCCTCGGTGGGAAACAGGTTTGGGTCTGGGATGCCGCCGGCGAACGAGATGATTCCCGGCTGATCAAGAAGTTTCAACAACTCGCGAATTTCCGATGCTTTCATCCGGGACGCGCGCGTTGCAAACAGATTCTGGGTCATCCTTGGCCTCCTCCTGCCCTGTTGCGACCCACCCTAGGTGCAAATTTTATAATGTCAATATTGCTGACCTAAATTCAACTCCACCCCCCTGCTTGAACCAGACCCGGATACGTGGTCATATGAATTGACCAATTTCGAAAACGCGCCGCCATGCCCTTCCAAAAGATCCAAACTGAAAAGCTGTCCATTGCGGTGGTCAAACAAATCGAGTTGCTGATTCTGCGCGGGATTCTGCGCCCGGGAGAACGTTTGCCTGCAGAACGGGAACTGGCCGACCGTCTGGGCGTTTCACGCCCCTCACTGCGCGAAGCGATTTCTGATCTTCAGCATCAGGGTTTGCTGACAGCCAAGGCGGGGTCAGGAATCTATGTTGCCGAAGTCTTAGGCTCGGCTTTTTCACCGGCTCTGATCCGGTTGTTCAGCAGCCATGACGAGGCGGTTTTCGACTATCTGTCCTTCCGTCGGGACATGGAAGGGCTTGCAGCAGAACGCGCGGCAAGACTGGGGTCGGAAAGCGACCTGAAGGTCGTACAGGCGATCTTTGACAAGATGGAAGCCGCCCATGCCCGCAATGCGGCCGAGGAAGAGGCCCATCTGGATGCGCAGTTCCACATGGCCATCATTGAAGCCAGTCACAACGTGGTCATGCTGCATATGATGCGGTCGATGTTCGACCTGCTACGACAGGGTGTCTTCTACAATCGGCAGATGATGTTCCGGCAGCGTACGACGCGAGACGCCATTCTGGATCAGCACCGGGAAATCAATTCAGCGCTGCAGGCTCGCGACCCTGAGGCGGCGCGCGTTGCAGTCCAGGAGCATCTGGGCTTTGTTCGCATCTGCATGGAAGACCACCAGAAAGCCCTGCGGAACGAAGCCATTGCGCAGCAGCGCCTGGACCATGAGACAGGACAGCACTGATGTTCATTGGGCACCTACCTGGTGCGTATCTGGTCTTTCGCACTACGACGCCCGGATTGGATAAAGCTGCGTTTGCCGCTGCGATGATTGGTTCCATCGCCCCGGATATCGATTTGCTGTGGTTCTATTTCGTAGACAATCGCAGCCACCACCATCACGAATACCTCACACACCGCCCTCTGCTCTGGCTCGGCATCCTGACGCTCGGCCTGCTGCTGCGGCTAAGATTCCCGCGCGCAGGTCTCATTACTGCAGCCTTCGGCGCCGGGGGTCTGGTGCATATGACCTTGGATTCGATCGTTGGCGAAGTGGCATGGGCTTGGCCAATTTCCGAATTCACCCACCCGCTGGTGGTTGTTCAGGCCACGCATTCTCATTGGATTTTATCTTTTCTAAGCCATTGGACCTTCAAGATCGAAATCGCAGTCACTCTCCTGGCGGCCTATGTGTGGTGGACCAGCAGGCGCAAGAAACAGCAGGGCCTTGAGGGTTAAATTCCGTTCAGCCGCCGCTTAAGACTGTGAACCCACAAATTTGGCCGTTTCATTGCCTTCGGGTCCTGACTGGACAGCGACGGAAACAACCCTTCAGCTTCGGTCCGAGAGCGCAATTCCAACGGCGTGTCCAATATCGCCCCGATCAGGTCATCCGACCGGCTCTGCGCCTGACGCTCGACCTCAATCGCCTGAAGCATTTCCGCATGGTAAGCCTCAGCCGCTTCGGACCGCTGGCCCTTGCGGAACCGGAAAGCCCCAACCTGAGCATGCACGGGCACCAAATCGGTATGTCGCGAAAACCGCAGCCATAACTCTCCGTCGACGGCAAGCTTGAGGTTCTCGTTCAGTTGGCCCCCGACCTGATCCCATAGGTCACGCCGCCAATAGGTCGATTCCTGCTGAACCCACTGATAATCCCCGGCAAGCAGTCTTACCCGTGAAACAGGCTTTGGGCGCCGTACAGTCAGGACATTGTCTTCCTCGTCAATGCACGTGACCCGCCCGGTCATCCAATTCATGTTTTTGTTCAACGCAAACAGCGATCCTACCGTGGCAAGGCCGCCGGGAATAAGAACATCGTCCGAATTGATCCAACCCATTACGTCGCCCGTGGCCACTGCAAAGCCTTTGTTTACAGCGTTGGCCTGCCCGGTATCCGGGCCCGAGATGATATGTGAAAACGCATCGCGGTACTTTTCGACCACCTCCATCGAACCATCGGCGCTACCGCCGTCCGACAGGATCAGGTCCAGCTTGGGATATTCCTGCTCGAGCACAGAGAGGATTGTCCGTTCGATGAAATCGACGCAGTTCAGGTTGGGAATAACGACACTGATCGTCGGCAATTCGGTCATAAAGGGCTCTTATCCAGTCCGGTTTCGGCATATGCCGTCGCACGGGCGCAAAATTTGGTTGGAGTGTTTCCGAATATGTAACGCAGACAATCGGTCCCCGGTCAAATCGGGAAGCGGGGCGCGAGATTCGCAGCCCAATGTCCGGACCCGGCAGATGTGCTGCCGGGCCGGAATTGTCTTAGTGAAGCTTTTCGTTCACATCCGCAATGGATGCGTCGATCAGCTTGTTGGCCTGCGTGGCGGTCATCTGCTTGGCCAGCACAGCATTGGCTGCAGAAATAGCAACGGTGATGGCCTGATCGCGGACTTCCTTGACAGCCGACGCTTCAGCCGAAGCGATCTGGTCCTGCGCGGTCGCCAGACGGCGCGCGATGGATTTCTCCAGATCGACCTTGGCTTGCTCAGCTGCCAGAACCGCATCTTCCTTTGCGGCGGCCACGATGGCATCCGCCTGACCCTGAACCTCGCGTTGCTTGCGCTCGTACGAGGCAAGCAGGCTGCGCGCTTCTTCATGCAGGGCGCGAGCTTCGTCCAGTTCGGACTTGATGCCTTCGGCACGCTTATCCAGCGCTCCACCAATCATGCCCGGGACCTTGAAGTAGAACAGGACTGCGATGAAAACGATGAAGCCCAGCAGAACCACAAAGTCGGTGTTGCCAAGCGAGAAAAACGGGCCACTTGCGGCCAGCGCGGGGCTGGCGGCAGCAAATGTCAGGATAAGGGCAAGAGTGTTCCGCATGTCACTTATCCTTTTGTCTGCGCGTCAACCGCACCGTTGATGGTTTTGGCATCAGCCTCGCCACCCAGAGCGGTAACTAGTTCTACTGCCGTATCCTTGGCAACGATTTGAATGCTTTCCAGCGCACCTGCACGGATGTCGGCAATAGCCTTTTCCGATTCAGCCGCTTTTGCAGCGATTTCAGCATCTGCCTTGGCAATCGCGTCATCCAGACCAGACTGGATTTCGGCGCGTGCTTCGGCAGCGATACGCTGTGCCTCAGAACGGGCATCGGCCAGCGCCTTGTTATAGGCCTCTTCAGCCTCGACCGCTTTGGCCTTTAGATCTTCGGCCGCAGCCAGGTCATTTGTAATGGTCCCCTGACGTTCCGCCAGGATTGCCGCGATGCGGGGCAGAGCCACGCGGGACAGGACCAGAAAGATGACGACCAGCGTGATGACCAGCCAGAAAATCTGGTTGGGGAACCAATCGAAGCAAAGCTGAGGCATACCAATCGCCGACCCATGAGAGTCAACGCAGGTGCCAGCCACCTCTTCGTATACGGGTTCTGTCGCCATGATGTCCTCCGTCGGAACGTTGTCTTTACAACAGGTGGGCCGCTATGGCTTGGGCCCACCTGCGCGTAAGGATCAGGTTCCGCAGATTAGACGGCGAACATCAGCAGCAGCGAAACTAGGAATGCAAAGATCCCCAGGGCTTCTGCAAATGCGATACCGATGAACAGGGTTGCGGTCTGCGAAGCAGCCGCCGAAGGGTTGCGCAGAGCGCCAGCCAGGAAGTTGCCTGCTACGTTGCCCACCCCGATTGCGGCTGCGCCGGAACCGATTGCTGCCAGGCCTGCGCCGATGTGTGCGAGATCGCCTTCCATGATGTTTCTCCTTACGAATTGGAAGTTTCGATGTTTGGGTATCGGACCTTAGTGCGACGGATGCAGTGCATCCTTCAGATATACACAGGTCAGAATGGTGAATACGTAGGCCTGGATAAAGGCCACTAGGACCTCAAGACCGTACATTGCGGTGATCGCCAGAACGGACACTGGCGAGATCACGGCAATCGCGGCGAAGCCTGCGAAAACCTTGATAACCGCGTGGCCTGCCATGACGTTACCAGCAAGACGAATAGAGTGGCTGACCGGGCGCACGAAATACGAGATCAGCTCGATGATCGCCAAGATCGGGCGCAGCGCCAGCGGCGCGCTGGAGACCCAGAACAGGCCCAGGAACCCGGCGCCGTTCTTGACAAAACCCAGAATGGTCACAGTCAGGAACACGGCCAGCGCCAGTGGGATGGTCACGGCGAAATGCGATGTAGTTGTGAACGAGGTCGGGATCAGACCCAGGAAGTTCGCGGTCACGATGAACATGAACAGGGTCATGACATAGGGGAAGTATTTGACGCCATCCTTGCCGCAGATGTCTTCAAGCATCTTGTAGATAAAGCCATAGGCCAGTTCGGCCACCGACTGCATGCGCGTCGGGACAATGGCGCGCTTGGACGTGCTGAGCACCAGCAGGCCGATCACGGCGAGAATTGCGAAAAACAGCCACAGAGTGACGTTAGTGGGCGTGTACCAAGCAATCGCACCGTCGCCAAAAAGCGGTTTGACGATGAACTGATCCATCGGATGGAAAACCAGGCTGCTGCCTTCTGCTGCGGTGGTCTCAGTTGCCACGTTCAGTCCCTCTCGTCTTCGTCGGCCTTGTCGGCCATCTGTTTCTCTTGCGCCTGTTGTGCGCTGCGGAGCATAACCTTTACTCCGGCGACCAGACCCAGCAATGTGAACAGCACCAGGAAGATCGGGATTGTCCCGAACAGGCTGTCCAGCCCGTATCCGATGCCAAATCCGATCCCCAGACCGGATACCATTTCGATGACCATCCGCCAGGCAAGCTCGCCTCCCGAATAATCGGCGTCCGCACGGGCCTCAGGCTTTGACTTGGCCTTTTTTGCCGCCGTGATCTTAGCCTCAAGCTGCGCCATACGCTGCTTTTGGTCATCATCAGTCACGGGCGTTTCCCTCGTACAGTCTTGGGCACGGTGCTAAGGGGCGGAGAGCGCAGAGTCAACGGCGTTGGCAGCCCGAATTGCCGCACTTTACTCTATTGTTTTTAAAGACATTTTTTCCGAGTCAGCATAGACGTGATCAGCCCGAACCACAGGAAGCGGGTACAAAGGTACGGAATCCGCATATTCAACCTTTTGGTTGATCTTTGCCCGACACCCCCTGCCAGATACGTCTGATCACGCGCCCGTCGATCAGCAGCAGACCGGCGAAGATCGCTGCCATTCCCAGCAGATGCTCGGGCCGCAGGGTTTCTCCCAGCACCCATGTTCCAAGCACCAGCGCCGAAACAGGCGCAATCAATGTCACTGTCGAGATATTGGTCGGGCCAACCTTGGGCAGCAACCAGTAGAACGCGATAAAGGCGGCGGATGTCAGCACAAACCCGATCATCGCCAGCGAGGCCCAAGTCTCGGCCCGGGTTATTTGGGGTAGTCCTTCTTGCCAAAGCGCCAAGGGCGTGATGGCCAGCGTAGCACCCGTCAATGCAAGGGCGGTCAGAACCACAGGTTGCATATCCCGGAAGGCCCGCGCGATGTTGACTGAGAACGCATAGCAGATCGGTGCGCAAAGTGTCAGAAGGATCGCCCAAAATTCGGACGACGCGCCACCGCCCAGTACAGGCAGGGACAGCACAACGATGCCGGTGAAACCGCAAACCACGCCCAAAGACTTTAACAGGGTGGCACGTTCACTTCCGGGCCAGAAATGCGAAACAATGACGGCAAAGGCCGGTGTCGTTGCATTGACGATCCCTGCCACACCCGAAGCGATATGCTGTTGCCCAAGCGCATAGAAGGCAAAGGGCGCAGCATAGCTGAGCGCACCAAATCCCAACAACCCAAACGCACGTGTCAGTGTCAGATTGACTGGCAATCGCGCCCCGATCACATAGACCCAGCACCCCAGCGCCCCAAATGCAACCCGTCCCATCGACACCGAAAGCGGCCCAAGTTCCCGCAGCAAAATGGCATTAAACATGAAAGACATGCCCCAGCCGATGCCAAGAATACAAATCACCAGCCAGTATTTTAGTGACATCCCAACCCCCGATACACATGCCGGGGCACAGTGACCTCATACCGAAAATTGTCAAACCGGTTCTTGCGCTTTAGGAAAGGAGTATGTCCAACGATCTCGATACCGTTTTTGCGGCCCTTGCCGACCCCACACGCCGCGCCATCCTTGCGATGCTGCTGGAGGATGACATGGCGGTGACGGATGTCGCCGAACCGTTCGAGATGTCGCTTGCCGCGATTTCAAAACACCTGGTGATCCTGACCAGAGCCGGTTTGATCAGCCAGGAAAAGCGCGGACGGGTGAAGTGGTGCAAGCTGGAGCCTGACGCGCTGCGATCCGCATCCGTCTGGATGCAAGGGTTCGGGCAGTTCGAGCCGGTCAATCTGGACGCGTTCGAACGATTTCTTGAGGTTGAACTGCCCGCAGCCGAGGAATGATCCGCCTACCTGACTACAAAAACAGAGACACTGGCATGTTTCGCCAGATACCCCGCATGGCTCGAGAATATATAGTCGGTAATACGCGGCGCATGGGTGCCGACGACGATAAGGTCAGCTTCGATTTCTTCGGCAGTCCGTGTCAGGCCACCGTCAACTTCGGCGGCGACATCAACCGAATGGATATTGCGATACGCCACTTCGATCCCGCTGCTTTCAGCCAACTGTTTGGCAAAATCACGTAAGTTCTTGTCAATCGCAGCATCTGACTGAACAGGGTCACCCGGTTGGGTGCCGGTGACACTGACCAAAGTAATCTTGGCCCCCTGCCATTCGGCTATAGCTGCTGCAACTTTGGCGGCCTTGCGCACCTCGGGTGGCAGATGAAGATCAACCGGGATCATGATATGACTGTACATGGGACGTTCCTCCTTGGCCTGAAGCATAGAGAAACCAGAGGGTGCCAGGCCTTGATCTGCCTCAACACCGTCGCCCGCTTGGTCAAACATTGAAACGGGCTAGCCTTCCTGACTGTATTCAACACCGGTCACGACCCCCGAAGGGTCCGCCCGACACAACCACGGGGCCTGGGCCCCGGTAACGGAAACCGTCGTGACCGACCCGCCCGGTTCGGCATCAGTGGACAATGCCCGAACATCCCCGGGCCGCGTTCCAGTTTCGGCTGCGACCAGCGCCTCGCAACTGGCTTGTAAATCCGCTTCAGATGACCCGGCACAGGCGCCGCAAGCCACCAATATCATTATGGAAAGAACTGGTTTCATGTCGTCCCCTTGGACGTTTCATATTCTGGTCTAGGGCCAAGCCTGACACAATTTGGTCGTTTCACAAGTTCAATCGGCTTGCGGCAAAGGACGCGCGGGTTTGCCCTCCTCGGATTTCAGTAGCAAAACCAGGGCCAGGATCGTCAGACCGGCACCAAAATAGACGACAGGGCCAACCGCCTGCTGCCCCAGAGAGATTTCCCACAGAATGACCCAACTGGGAACCAGATAAGTATAAGCCATCACCTTTGCCGATGGCAGGCGCAGCGTTGAATACTGAACCAGCACGAAACTGGCCGCGGTTGCAAAGACTGAAACATAAATCAAACCCACCCAGACTATCGCTGGCAGGTTCGCCCAGTCGGTGGCACGGATCTCGGACCACCCGTAGATCGTCAGCATCAGGCATCCCGCCAGAAGCGTACCAAAGGTAAACACCACTGCAGGCTCTCCACGGTTCAGCTTGCGTACAAGGGGGGTATACAAAGCATGCGCGACACAGCCCCAGAAATAGATGATTTCCCCCTGCCCGATATCGAACGCGCGCACGGCTTGCCAATCGGCGCGAAAGATCACCCACAGCGCCCCGACTGCCCCAAGGGTCAGTGCAAGCGCCATCCTTGGTGTGGTGATCTGGCGCAACAAGATCCAACCGGCGAATGCGGCCATAACCGGAGTCAGCGTAAAGACCGCTGCCGCGTTGACAGGCGGTGCAGTTTTCAACCCGTAGAACATCAACACGAAATAGGCCGCGAATACTCCGCCCAGAACCAAATAGCGCCACGGGGCTTGTGCCGCGCTGCGCGGCAGACCGGTGGTCATAAGGGCGGCACCCCCAATCACCACGGATGCGATGCCGAACCGGGCCGCGGTAATGGCTTCGGGCGCGATCTGATTGGCGATCAGTGACCCCAGCGAGAAACTCCCTGCAACCAGGGCCGAAAAAATCAGCATGGCCAGATGGCCACGCGCCTGTTGACTCATTTTGCCCAGCTCTTGGATTGCTCTTTCAGATAGGTCAGAAAGGCCTGTACCTTGGTCGTGCGATGCAGATCCACATGGGTAACAAGCCACAGATCACCAAACCATTCCGGCATCGGGTCGATCACTTCGACCAGGTTCGGATCTCCTGCAGCTGACCAACGTGGCATGAAACCGATACCCGCGCCGGACAGGACCGCCTCGCGGATACAGAAGTTGTTGGTACAACGGAAGGTGATGCGCTCGGCTGGCACGGTCTGGCGCAACCAGCGGGAAAACGGCGCTCGGCTGTTTTCGTCATCGGTACTGATGAAAGAATGATCTGCAAAGTCATCGAGACTGCCAGGCTTGCCGTGCAGCGCGACATAATCGGTGCTGGCGTATAACCCGACCTCTTGCTTCATAAAGGACTGAACCACGTTGTCGGGCTGATCAGGCGCTGACCCGGCACGGATCGCCACGTGCGCTTCGCCATATTCCAGACGAAACAGCCGATCACCGGTCAGATACCGGACGATCAGTTCCGGGTGCCGTCGCTGAAACTCGGCAAGAACCGGCACCACCAGAGATGCCAGAGAGGACAGAGACGTCACGACCAACTCGCCCGACACGTCATCACCCCGACCCTTCATACGGCCGATCAGTTGATTGAACTGATCCTCAGTCGCCTGTGCCACACGCAACAGGTCCTCTCCGGCTTCGGTCGGGGTATAGCCGCGCGCATGGCGCTGGAACAGCTTGACCGCCAGCCGGGCCTCAATTGCATCAATGTGGCGAATGACGGTGGCATGATGCACACCCAGGACCTCGGCCGCGCCACTGACCGTTCCCATACGCGCCACCTGATAGGCGGTTCTTACCTCGTCCCAGTTGTCCACTGCGGTTTTCCATTGTGCAAATTCTAACAGACCCTGTTGACTTACCAGAGTTTTGTTCGCTCGCGCAACGCTCATATCGGGCCAAGACACATCCTGCACACCAAAGGAAATTGAACCATGACCAAAACTATCCTGCATATCGACGCATCGGCCCGCCGCGAAGGCTCGACCACTCGTGACCTGTCGGCACGCATCGTCAATCACTTGGGCGCTGACCGCATAATTCGCCGTGACCTTGCCACACCTCTACCGCTGCTGACCGAAGCCTGGGTCAGCGCAAATTTCACCCCTGCCGATCAGCGCAGTGCCATGCAACAGGACCAGTTATCCCTGTCTGACGAGCTGGTAACTGAACTGCAGCAGGCCGATACGCTTGTCATAGGCCTGCCGATCTACAATTTCTCGGTGCCCGCGGCGTTCAAAGCCTGGATCGACCTGATTGCCCGCGTCGGAGTGACTTTTTCGTATTCCGAAAGCGGTCCAAAAGGCCTGTTGGATGGAAAGCGCGCGGTTTTAGCCGTGGCGTCGGGTGGCACAGCTGTCGGGTCTGATGTCGATTTTGCCACCACCTATGCCAAGCATGTACTTGGCTTTATCGGTATCCATGACGTCGAAATCGTCGCCGCCGACCAGTTGGCGCTGGATGCCGAAGGTTCTCTCAGCAATGCACGAAATGCGGTTTCGCAACTGGCAGCCTGATTGACCTTCACCTCAGAAAACGTCCAGTCTGTCCTGGATACCAAATGGGCAGACTGGACGCACGCAATGAAAAAGATCGGCATTCTGGGCGGCGTGGGCTGGGCCTCGACCGTTGATTATTACCGGGCGATTGCCGAAGGCGCGGGGCGGTTTTTCGCCCAGCGCGGACATGGATCCCCTCTGCCCATCCCACCCATGACCATCGAGTCCGTGACCCAGGCTAAAACCCGCGCCCTACGCGGCGTCGCGGGCGATGAGGCCAGTTGGACCGGATTTGATGCTGTATTTCGGGAAGCTTTGTTAACTCTTGAAGCCGCTGGCTGTGACTTTGGGATTATCGCCTCGAACACACCCCACGCGCGGCTGCATGCAATCCGACAGGGCGTTACGATGCCCATTCTCAGCATCTTCGATGCAACCGCCGAGGTTACGGCCTCGACAGAGGCCACGCGCGCGCTGGTTCTGGGCACCACGGTAACGATGCAGGCGACGCACTATGCCAACAAACTGGGCGAGATTGGCATCAGCGCAAACGCCCGCCTGCCCGAAAGCGAAATTGCAAAGATGCAAGCGATGATCGACGGTGATTTCTACGGCGGCGCGTCAGAAAGCGCCCGTGTGCGCCTGCTGGCCTTTTGTAACCGGCATGCCGAACCCGGAACCGCAATCCTTCTGGCCTGCACGGAACTGCCGCTGGCCTTTCCCGATCATCTGGACGACCCTGTGTTCGAGGCTGACGGGCATCTGTTCATCAACCCGTCCGCTGCACATGTGGCCGCGGCCCTGGAGGAGGCGTTAGTGCCCTGATCAGGGCAGCCAGTTCACCGCGCATGTAATCCGATCGAAGAAGGCCATCAAATCAGCGCGCGATATGGCAACTGTGCGGTCGTTGACCAAGGGATGCATGTTGATCACATCGGCCTGTTGTGCGGCAGCATCCATGTAAAAGCGTACATCATTCTGCACCCCGTTGATCATCGCCAGCGGGCTGACAGCCCCAGGGCGGATGCCGAGGTTTTGCAACAGCCGATCCGCCGAGCCAAAGGACAGGCTGCCGACACCCAGCTCGGCGCCCAGCGCCTTGAGGTCGATGTCGCGGCTCTGTTCCAGCGTCACCAGATAGTTCCGCTTTTTCTTATCGCGCAGATAGAGGTTCTTGAGGCGCAGGGTACGCTCACCCGGCACAAGAAACTGATCTTCGACGCCTTTCGCATCCTCAACCGTGCGCAGCGGGATGTGGGTATGCAGCCTATAGGTCAGGCCCCACGCATCCAGCTGCGCCAACAGCCCATCGGAACTGAGCGGCAATGTGTCTTGAAAAGCGGATGATGCGTCCATGGGAACCTCCTGTCTGCCTCGCTCATCGCCCAACACGGGCACTATTTCAAGCCGAGACAAACCGCAAAACGGGTGCTAGCGTGCCGCCATGAAAGTGACGCGCAATTCCTCTAACCAGTTGATCCTTTCCGATACCCCTTGGTTTATCGGCATCATGCTGGTCTTCTTCATTCTGGCATTTGTCGGCGCAGGCCTGTTCTTGGCCAGCGAAGGCGGTGAGGGCATCTTGTTCGGCATCTTCTTCGCACTGTTCGGCGGCGGAATGGGCTTTGGAGCATTCTGCGCCTTTGTGCGCCGTGTTCAGGTCATCCTGGACCGAAAGGAAGACCGCATTATGATCCGCAGGCAGTCGGTTTTTGGCTATGATACTGTCGAGCATGTGCTTTCAAACCTATCCCATGCGGAGATTGAAAGCACGACATCGAGAAGCGACAAAGGGTCATCCACCCTCTATCGCCCTGTGCTAATATTGGACAAGGGGATGAGCGCGGGACGTCATCCCATCGTCGAAGCATTCTCGAACGGTCGTGGTGCGCATCGGCTGGTTGATGCGGTCAATAACTGGCTTCCCGCGCGCAAGGTTGACACCGCTAGCCGTTCAGCTTAAATCCCTGCCCAACATCCGGAAGCCTCAGATCTTCCGGTCCCTTGAGTCGTTCAGGGATCGCCCCCCACCAGCGAGTTTCGCCCGTGGGGGCAATTCCTTTTGGCAGGCTTGCACGTTTATCCGTGCGTGCGAGGGAAATTGCGAATTTAACCGGTGCTTCCTAGATAGGTGGTGCCACATCAAAACTGGCTAAGGAGGCCGAAGGCATGTTTGAAAATCTATCCGAACGCCTCTCTGGCGTCTTTGACCGGCTGACCAAACAGGGTGCGCTGTCTGAAGAGGACGTCAAGACCGCCCTGCGCGAAGTACGGGTTGCCTTGCTTGAGGCTGACGTCTCGCTGCCGGTCGCGCGGGAATTCGTCAAGACGGTACAGGATCAGGCCACCGGTCAGGCTGTTACCAAGTCGATCACCCCCGGCCAGCAGGTCGTCAAGATCGTGCATGACACGCTGGTTGACGTGCTGCGCGGTGAGGATGATCCCGGTGCGCTCAAGATCGACAACCCGCCTGCCCCGATCCTGATGGTCGGTTTGCAGGGTTCGGGTAAGACGACAACCACCGGTAAGCTGGCCAAACGCCTGAAAGAGAAAGAGGGCAAGAAGGTCCTGATGGCCTCGCTGGATGTTTATCGCCCGGCGGCGATGGATCAGCTGGCCGTTCTGGGCACGCAGGTCGGCGTCGATACGCTGCCGATTGTTCCCGGCCAGAAGCCCGTCGACATCGCCAAACGCGCCAAGCAGCAAGCGACGCTGGGTGGTTATGACGTCTATATGCTCGATACCGCGGGCCGTCTGCACATCGACGAAGTGCTGATGAACGAGGTCGAGCAGGTTCGCAACGCGGTCGACCCGCGCGAAACCCTGCTGGTCGTCGACGGTCTGACCGGTCAGGTCGCCGTTGAGGTCGCCGAGGAATTCGAAGCCAAGGTCGGTATCTCGGGCGTGGTTCTGACCCGGATGGATGGCGACGGGCGCGGTGGCGCGGCGTTGTCGATGCGCGCGGTCACCGGCAAACCGATCCGCTTTGTGGGCTTGGGCGAAAAGATGGACGCGCTTGAGACGTTCGAGCCGGACCGGATTGCAGGACGTATTCTGGGAATGGGCGACATCGTGGCCCTGGTCGAAAAGGCCCAGGAAACGATGGAGATCGAACAGACCGAGCGCATGATGAAGCGCATGGTCAAAGGTCAGTTCAACATGAACGACCTGAAGATGCAGCTGGAACAGATGATCCAGATGGGCGGCATGCAAGGCATGATGGGCATGATGCCCGGCATGGGCAAGATGGCCAAACAGGTCGAAGAATCGGGCATGGATGACAAGGTGCTCAAGCGCCAGATCGCCTTGATCCAATCCATGACCAAGCGTGAACGCGCCAACCCGCAACTGCTGCAAGCCAGCCGCAAGAAACGTATCGCGGCGGGTTCGGGTATGGAGGTCAGCGACCTCAACAAGCTGCTCAAGATGCACCGGCAGATGTCGGACATGATGAAGAAGATGGGCAAGATGGGCAAAGGCAAGATGCTGAAACAGGCCATGAAGGGCATGTTTGGTAAAGGCGGCCCCTCGCCAGAAGACATGGCGGCAGGCATGGACCCCAAGGCGCTGGAGCAGGCGGCCAAAGCGATGGGTGGCAAGATGCCCGGAATGGGCGGAGGCATGGCCCTGCCTCCGGGCCTCAGCGGATTTGGCAAAAAGAAGTAAATGACCGCCGCTGCACCTCATATCCCCCGGCTTGAAACCGAACGCCTGATCCTGCGCGCCCCGTGCGAGGACGATTTCAGCGCGCTGGAAGCATTCTTTGCCAGCGACGCATCGAAATTCGTCGGCGGTCCCAAACGTGCGGATGAGACATGGCGGACACTTGCCCTACTGCTGGGTCACTGGACCCTTCGCGGCTATGGGTATTGGGCGGTAGAGGAAAAAGGCGCCGGCAAATACATCGGCCATGTAGGGCTGTGGTTTCCGCATAGCTGGCCTGAGCCGGAAATCGGCTGGACACTGATGAGCAGCGCAACAGGCAAAGGATACGCGACCGAGGCGGCGCTCGCAGCACGGACATATGCCTATGACGTACTGGGCTGGGATACTGCTATTTCTCTGATCGACCCCGACAATCTGGCGAGCAGAGCCGTGGCCGATCGATTGGGTGCGCGGTTTGACAGCATCTATAAACACCCGGCCTATGGCGAGATGCAGGTTTGGCGGCATCCGGCTCCATCAGACCTTGAGAACGGTGGAGTGGAGGCATACGCATGACGACGTTCTCCATCCCGATCATCGAAACTGAACGCCTTGTTCTGCGGGCCCCGCATGCGGATGACTTGCCTGAGTTGACTGCCTTCTATGCATCCGAGCGCAGCCATATGGTTGGCGGTCCGCGGGATCAGGTGGGCAGCTGGAGCTCTCTGGCAACGCGTCTGGGTCACTGGGCGCTGAAAGGCTACGGCCTTTGGCATCTGACCGAGAATTCCAGCGGTCGCTTTGTTGGCGCGGTTGGCATCATTGATGTACCTGGCTGGGACGAACCCGAACTCGGCTGGACCCTGATGGACGGGGCGGAAGGCAAAGGTCTGGCTTTCGAGGCAGCCCTTGCAGCTCGCGACTATGCTGCGCGCCAACAGGGTTTGAATGGCGTCATCAGCTATATCGCGCATGAAAACACGCGCTCTCGTGCCTTGGCCGAGCGTATGGGGGCTAGCTTCGAGCGCGAAGGCGAAGTGATGGGCAAGCCCTGCCAGGTCTGGCGCCATCCCACGCTCGATTTATCCGAACCTGCTTTGACCACCGAAAGGACCGGCCAATGACCAATCCCGTGACTCAGGCTGCCGCGTTGCTCAAGGACCACCGCGAAAGCATCGATCGATTGGACGCGATTCTGGTTTACACACTGGGCGAGCGGTTCAAGCACACACAAGCCGTTGGCAAACTGAAAGCGGCACACGACCTTCCCCCGTCCGATCCCACGCGCGAAGCTGCGCAGATCGCACGGTTAGAAGACCTGGCGAAAGAGGCCGATCTTGACCCCGATTTCGCCAAGGCTTTTCTGAATTTCATCATTCAGGAAGTCATCCGACACCATAAGAAACACCAGAATTGACCGGGCCGTTCCCGGCACACGCCATCTAAAGGAGATACCACCATGGCAATGAAAATTCGTCTCGCCCGCGGCGGCTCGAAAAAGCGTCCCTTCTACCGCATCGTGGCTGCCGACAGCCGCATGCCGCGCGACGGCCGTTTCATCGAAAAGCTGGGCACCTACAACCCGCTGCTGCCGAAAGACAACGAAGAGCGCGTTAAAATGGACATGGAGCGCATCCAGTACTGGCTGGACCAGGGCGCCCAGCCCACCGACCGGATCGCCCGCATGTTGGAAGCAGCCGGCGCCAAGGAAAAAGCTGAGCGTAGCAACCCCAACAAGGGTACCCCGGGCAAGAAAGCTCAGGAGCGCGCGGAAGAAAAAGCTGCAAAGGCCGCTGAAGCTGCCGAAGCTGCTGCTGCGCCTGCTGAAGAAGCAGCAGCAGAAGAGTAAGCAGGGCGGCGCGTGCGGGATCAGACCTTTACCGACGATTTTCGCGCGCAGTTCGATCTGTTGTTGCGGCTCCGGCGCGATGTGCGCCGGTTTCGCGACGATGCTGTGGACGAGGCAGTGCTGACGCGCTGCCTCGACGCATTTCGACTGGCGCCGTCTGTTGGGCTCAGCGAGCCTTGGCGTGTGGTCCGAGTCGAAAGTACCGCCGCGCGTGAGGCTGCGCTTAAGAACTTTCAGGCGGCGAATGCCCAGGCCCTAAAGGGATACTCGGGCGACAATGCGCGGCTCTACAGTCAGCTGAAACTGACGGGAATGCAGGAAGCACCGGTGCAGCTGGCCGTGTTCTGCGACGATTCCACCGACAAGGGGCGCGGTTTGGGTGCAGGTTCGATGCCCGAGATGCGGCGCTATTCCGTGGTCTCGGCAGTCACCCTGTTCTGGCTTGCCTTGCGGACCGAAGGGATGGGGTTGGGATGGGTGTCTATTCTGGACCCCGAACGAATGGCGCGTGATCTGAACGTGTCGGATAGCTGGCGGTTGATCGGTTACTTCTGTGTCGGATGGCCCGAAGAGCACTCGGAAACCCCCGAGTTGCAGCAATCTGGCTGGGAATTCCGCGACGACAACCTGCTTGTGGAGGTACGATAGACGTATGTTCGGACTATTACGGCTTCCTATCCTGTTGATGATCGCCTTTATTGTGGGCGTGTTTTTCGAACGCTCGAACCAGCGCGAAGCGTGTGAGGCACGCGGGTTATGGCAAGACGGGCTATGTGTGACGGTGGATGGACCAAATGAATGACCTGATCTGCGTAGGAAGTGTTGCGGGCTCATACGGGGTGCGCGGCGAAGTGCGCCTGAAAAGCTATTGCGCGATCCCTGAGGATATCGAAGCCTATTCGCCGCTGACGGATGAACAGGGCGCGAAACGCTATCCGCTGGTCCTGACTCGTCCGATCAAGAATGGCTTTGCCGCCAGATTGGGCGGAGTTGAAACCAAGGAACAGGCAGATGACCTGAAGGGGCTGCGCCTGTTTGCGCGGCGCGATCAGTTGCCTTCGCTACCTGATGACGAGTTCTACCACACAGATCTGATCGGGCTTGCGGTCTATGACACAGGGGGCGCGTTGCTGGGT
The DNA here is from genome assembly GCF_059610225.1 of Ruegeria sp. YTSA105. NCBI lineage: Bacteria > Pseudomonadati > Pseudomonadota > Alphaproteobacteria > Rhodobacterales > Roseobacteraceae > Ruegeria > Ruegeria sp. YTSA105. The sequence continues at coordinate 30,951 of NZ_JBXWNE010000015.1, read as the reverse complement.
CAGGTTAAATCTGTCCAGAACCACGGTGCGGCGGACCTGTTGGAATTGCACGGGCCGGGCCTGAATTCCACTGTTTTGCTACCGTTCACACTCGAGTCGGTTCCTACAGTTGATCTGGAACAGGGCCGCATCGTCGCCGACCCGCCCGAAGGGCTGATCTGATGCGTCGGGTCCTGCTGCATCTGGGCCTGCACAAAACTGGCACAACAGCAGCGCAATCCTTCCTCTATGAAAATCGCGAGCTGATTTGGCCGCATTTTGCGCTGGTCCTACCGTATCGCACCCGCAATTCCGGCCTGTCCCGCGCGGCCACCAACCATTCCGTCTATGGAACAGTGGGAACCCTCTCCGAGTTTGGCAGTCAGCTGCGCGAATTTCTGGACAGCCTGGATTTCGGCGACAAGCGGGGACTGATCCTGAGCGAAGAAAACTTCGCCGGCCTCAGGCCCAGCCGCAATATCGACCAAGGCTATGCTGCGGCCCCCGATCTGGCTGCCTGTCTGGTGGATTCAATTCGCCAGCGATTTTCAGGGCAAGAGGTTGAGATCACGATATACCTGTCTCTGCGCCAGCGCGGAGGCTGGTTGCGCAGCCTGTGGGCACATGATCTGGAACGGATGCGACAGGTTTTTGACTTTGAAACCTTTCGCGACAACCTGGACCACCTGCCCCCGCTGCAAGACACCGTCAGCCGCATCAAGGAAAAGCTGCCTTCCGTCTCTGTTACGACTGAATGGCTGGAAGATTTGCAACTGCGACGGCTTGGACCTGGCGACCCCTTTGCCGAATTTATGGACCTGTCGCGTGAAAAGGCCAACCTTCTGGTGCCTCCGACTCAGGTCAATACCCGGCTCCCCGAAGACGTCCTGTCCGAGTTGCTGGAACTGAACCGTTCGCGCTTGGACGAAGCGGCTCTGGTGGCGCAAAAGACTGCCGTGATTGAACGCGCGCAGACAGACCTGATTGGTACATCATGACTGATACGTCCCCGAAATCTCATGGTCGCAAGGCGATCCGTCCTACGCTGAAACCGCGCGAACTGCTTACGCCCACGCCCGATTTGCATGGGGTGTGGAAGGCCAAGATCATCACCTTGTTTCCGTCGGCCTTTCCCGGAGTTCTTGGCGAAAGCCTGACTGGAAAAGCCCTGCAAGAAGGGTTGTGGCAGCTGGAAACCGTTGACCTGCGTCAGTTCGGTGTCGGCAAGCATCGCAATGTGGACGACACCCCGGCCGGCGGCGGAGCGGGGATGGTGTTGCGCTCTGATGTATTGGGCGAAGCAATCGAGCACACGATGACCGAGGCGCAAGGAAACTGGCCTCTGATCTACCTTAGCCCGCGCGGTCGCCGCATGGACCAGCGCATGATGCAGAACCTCGCGCGCTGTGATGGCATGACCCTGCTATGTGGGCGGTTTGAAGGTGTTGATGAACGGGTGCTGGAGCATTACGGCGTCCAAGAGGTCTCGCTGGGGGATTTCGTGATGACCGGAGGCGAGATTGCCGCGCAAGCGCTGATCGACGCCACGGTGCGTCTGATCCCCGGCGTTCTGGGCAATCAGGCCTCGGCCGAAGAAGAGAGTTTTTCGTCGGGCCTGTTGGAGCACCCCCAGTACACCCGCCCGGCCGAATGGAAAGGCCGCCCAATCCCCGAGATTTTGATGTCAGGCCATCATGGTCGCATCGCCGAATGGCGTCACGATATGTCCGAACAGATCACCCGCGAACGGCGACCCGATCTGTGGGAGGCCTATCTGAGTGAACGGGAAGAGACGTCTGACTGACATCCCCCGTGTGATATGAGCCCCGCAGCTGAGCGGTCCCGGTTGCCGAATTATTCGGGGGGGAAAAGCGCGAATGCAGGCTTGATCACTTCGTCGTGGGCGACACCATCGAAACCTATGGGGTGCCCAAAGTCTAAGGGCTACCAGATTTCCAGCGCGCCCAGATTTCCGGTGGCCCGTTGAAGACATTGATATCAACCCTCCCCTGAACACCGGGCACCAGCCCGGTGCCGGTGTATTGCCAGAGCCGCCACACCGCTTTGGGATACACATTTCGCGGATGACCGGCGACCGAACGCAACCAGAACTCAGTCTTGGGCAGCCGCCCGATATTCGTATCACCATAGAAATCCACCGTCGTATAGACGATCGGACGGCGCCCATAGTGGCGTTCGAGGATATCCAGGAACTGTTGAGCCTCGGCCCGGACCGTCGCACCATCGGGGCGCAAGGTGCAGGTCTTAGAATGCGGGGTCCACTCCATGTCCAGCACATGTGGCAGATCCGATCCCTTGGGTACGTTCTGGATGAACCAGCGGGCCTGTTCCCGCGCCGACCGGCAGAAATAGTAGTAATGATATGCCCCCCACGGCACGCCCGCAGCCTGCGCACCTTGCCGATGGCTGGCAAACATGGGGTCGGCGACATCGCCCCCTTCGGTCGCTTTGATAAAGACGAAACTAACGCCGGACTGCTTGGCGGTGCGCCAGTCTATCGCTCCTTGCCAGCGCGATACGTCCAGCCCGTGCACCGGGTAATGCCCCGGATGTCTCCCTTCCCATTCGTGGGGGTCTGCATCTGCAAAGGCTGGGAAGATCACAGAGGGCGGCGTAGCATCTGGAAACGACTGGGCCTCGACCAGTTGCGGCGGCGGGCTGCTGCGACCGCAGGACAGGGTCGCAAAGGCCATGACGGCGAGCATCAATGCGGTGCGCATGATCTAATCCTGTATCAAATGACTGCTCTTATAATTACGTCCAGTTTGCCTGATCAGCCCCGCAAGGCAATGGTTCTGATTGCGTGCGGCGGAAACCCACCGTTTTCCCCGCCTTGCATGGCGATTTAGGCTTGATCCCTGCCCCCGATGCCCGTAAATGACCGCAATCCGGTGCCGCAACTTCGCGACTCCGGTGTTTTGGTTTGCATCATGTCGTGACGCCCGGCTTTCTTCAGCCACGGCGCGGCGGGCAGGCCAGAGACCAAGTGAACATTCGATCTGACCTCTGGCGGGCTGTACGCAGGACCCGGTGAAGACCAAGAGCTCTCAGGCCGTGCCCAAACTTCGTGGACCAACCACGAGCAGATAGGAGAACCTGCGATGGACCTGATCGCACAGCTTGAGGCGGAACAGATTGCCGCCCTGGGGAAAGACATCCCTGATTTCAAAGCCGGTGACACCATTCGTGTCGGCTTTAAAGTGACCGAAGGGTCGCGCACCCGTGTTCAGAACTACGAAGGCGTCTGCATCGCCCGTAAAGGTGGCAACACCATCGCCGGTGCGTTCACCGTGCGTAAGATTTCCTTTGGTGAAGGCGTGGAGCGTGTGTTCCCGCTGTATTCAACCAATATCGACAGCATCACCGTTGTCCGCCGTGGCCGCGTTCGTCGCGCCAAACTGTATTATCTGCGCACTCGTCGCGGTAAATCCGCACGTATCGCAGAGGTCACCAACTACAAGCCCAAAGCTGGCGCCGAAGCGTAAGGAACGGAAAGATGAAAAAAGACATCCATCCCGATTATCACGTCATCGACGTCAAAATGACCGATGGCACCATAGTTCAGATGAAATCCACCTGGGGCTCCGAAGGCGATCAGCTGGCTCTGGAAATCGACCCCTCCGTGCACCCCGCATGGACCGGTGGCGGCGCGCGTCTGATGGACGCCGGTGGCCGTGTGTCGAAGTTCAAAAAGAAATACGAAGGTCTGGGCTTCTAAGCCTGACCCGTTTCGAATGCGAAAGGCCGCCCTTCTGGGCGGCCTTTTTCGTTTTACCCGAAACCTCTGACACCGCCCTGACAAGAAACGTGTCAGGATCAATCCCTCAGGAATTCTTCGCGCGTGTCAGATCCGCCGCGCTGTGCACCGGGGGCACAGGGCCGCGCAGCAACATCAACCCCAGCGTCACGCCGATCAGCGCCGCAATCGCCGTCACCATCATGGCGCTGTCAAAAGCGTTGTCCTGCAGGTCGCGTAAAGCATTTGACAGAGCACTTCCCGACGTCGGATCCATGCCGGCGATCAGTTGCTGGATTTGACTGGGCGTTCCGTGGGTCAGCGCATGAGCCAGATCTTCACGGGGGGCCGAGCCGGCCGGTAACGCGTCGATCACTTCGGTAAGACCCCGACGAGAGGTGATGGCTTCGGCAAGCCCGCAGACCACAGCCCCCAACGTAGCCCCGAAATAGAGGCAGGCATTGATTACACCTGAGCCTTGCCCCACATGCTCATCAGGCAAAAGCCGCAACCCAAGACGCGGTAGCAGCGAGAAACAGATACCAAGACCAATGCCGACGATCATCAACTTCCACCAGATCTGCGCATATTGAGTGGGAACTGTAATCGTGGTCAGCAACAAAAACCCAGCGGCCATTGCGCCCAGCCCGATCACAACAGGCCATTGAAAGCTGTAGGGCGCAAGAAATCGGGGCGCGATGACCGAGATCGCGAACATGCTTAGGCTCAACGGCATAATCGCAAGCCCAGCCCCGACAGACGTGTATCCGAATGTATCAGGCGATTGGACGAATGTGTTGAAGTAGACGAAAAAACCAAACAGCATAAAGCCGGTAAGGAACATCCCCGCTGCCGCCATGAAATAGCGCGGATGAAGGAAATAGCGCAGCTCGACCAACGGATCTTCACTGCGGCGCGAAGCCAGCACAAGGCCGACCATGGCCAGCATGGCCACACCCAACGGCACCAGCGTCAACGGTGCCTGCCATCCTCCACTTTCCCCATTGCTCAGGGCAAATGACAGCGGCCCCAGAAACAGCACAAGAGCCACAGCGCCGAGATAATCGAACCGGGCACCGGCCAGTCGCGTGTTCGGTACATAGTTCCGTTTTCTCACGGTCAAGCCAATGATAAACGCGGTGGTCAGCAGGATCAGATCGGTGGCGAATACGGCTCTCCAACTGATGTAATGGGCGAATGCGCCGCCAAGGATAGGGCCGATCCCGATCGACAGTCCGACGATGGCGCCCCATGCTCCGGTAACGCTGGCGCGTTTTTCCTCCGGGGTCGCTGCCGTCAACAAGGGCAACGACGTGCCAAACAGCGCTGCGGCCCCTGCCCCCTGCGCCCCACGGCCAAACAGCATCATCGCCCCGTCCTGCGCGAACAAGGCCGAGGCAGAGCCTATGGCAAAAACGATCATGCCAACCAGAAACACGCCCAGCTTGCCCGTGATATCACCCAGCCGACTGATAATCGTCACCAACGTGGCACTGACCACGGTATAGATGGCCATGACCCATTGCAGGTCCGAAGGCGACAGATCGAACTCATTCTTAAGATCAGGCAGGATGGTCGCAACCGCCGTGGAATTGAAGCCAACAACAACCATGCAAATCGCCGTCATGACCAATACAACGCGTGAGCCAGCATCAGATGAATTCGCTTTTAACATCAAATACGTCCTTAAATACGGGTGGCGGTTTTGGATCGTCACAACGATAGTTTAACAGGAATGTGCAAGCCGCCTAGCTTTAGATCCAGTATGACAGTGCCAGCGGCAAAGCGATGATCGTTGTCAGCGTCGAAACCAGTATGAACCCGGCAACATCGGGGCCGTATTCCGGCACATGCTGGTCTATGAACAAATAGGTCGCCACCGATGACGGCATCAAACAGCACAGGATCACCGCGCCGCGCTCAGCGCCTGTAAAGCCGAAGGTCCAGACCAACCCGCTGGCGATTGCAACTGCCATCACCAGGTGCAAAGCGGTCAGCGTCACCGCACGCCCAAGGCGGTTGACCCGAAGGCTGGCCAATGTGTGGCCCAATGTCAGCAGCATCAGCGGGATGGAAAGCCCACCCAGGATATCGAATGACTTCGCAACAGGCTGAGGCAGGCTATAGCCGCTGGCCATCAGCACCAGCGATAGGACCACCGCATATATGATCGGCGAGGTGGCGAGCTTTCTGGGCGAAAACTCTTTGGCTGGTATCCACATCCCTACAGTGAAGATGCTGACAAGAACGACCACTACAAATGCCATCGTATAGGCCATCCCCGCATCGCCTAACGCAAGCAAGGTGATTGGCAATCCGATATTGCCCACATTCCCATGCATCAGAGGCGTCAGAAAGGCCCGCGCCGGCAGACGCATAACCTTCAGCGCCGCAAATCCCAGAACACCAAACCCGGCAATCGCCAAAACCGCAGCGGCCATCACGTCCAGAAACGTTCCAACAGCGATCTTTGTGGCCGACAGATGCGAGATGATCAGTGTGGGATATCCAACCCGCGAAACGATCGCGCCAATGACCTTGTTGTCAAAGGGCGTTTTGGTCAACGCCAGTACATACCCAGCCCCGGCACAGATCAGCACCGGCAGCACCACATTCAGTACGTTCAGAAACAGATGCTCCAAGCCATGTCTTTCTCACAGTCCTTAAGCCTGGAGATTGAAACATAGTCCCGGCTTTCGCAAGTCAGCGGCCTAAGGGCAGGCTGAGATTTCCGCAACAGGGGCTTTTTATGCAGCCCTACCTTGTTTCGGGTTCTTCCCTTCCCGCTTTCCACAACATATAGTGGCCTGCAACAACGTGTACGCAAACACGGTGAGACTTGGGAATACAGGCATGGCACATATTATCGTAGTGGGGAACGAGAAGGGCGGCGCGGGCAAATCGACTGTGTCCATGCATGTGGCCACCGCACTCGCCCGCCTGGGTCACAAGGTCAGCACCCTGGATCTGGACCTGCGGCAACGCAGCTTGGGACGGTATTTCGAGAACCGGAATAGCTTTCTGAAAAGCGCGGACCTGACCCTTCCCAGCCCCCGCCACCATGACCTGCCCGAGATTGATGCAAGCACGCTGAAACCGGGAGAAAACATCTATGACCACCGCCTCTCAGCGGCCGTGTCCGAGCTGGAAAGCGATAGCGATTTCATCCTGATCGACTGCCCCGGCTCTCATACCCGTCTCAGCCAGGTGGCGCATTCGCTGGCTGATACGCTGATCACTCCCCTGAACGACAGTTTTATCGATTTTGACCTGCTGGCACGCATCGATTCAAAGGGTGAGAAAATTCTGGGCCCGTCGGTCTATTCCGAGATGGTCTGGAACGCACGCCAGCTGCGCGCGCAAGCCGGCCTGAAGCCCATCGACTGGGTCGTTGTGCGCAACCGCGTCGGTACCCAACGCATGGTCAACAAGGAAAAGATGCAGCGCGCGATCGAGATGCTGTCGCAGCGGATCGGCTTCCGGGTTGCTTCGGGCTTTTCCGAACGCGTTATTTTCCGAGAGCTGTTCCCGCGCGGGTTGACCCTATTGGACCTCAAGGATATCGGGATCAAACAGCTGAACATTTCGAACATCGCAGCACGTCAGGAATTGCGCGACATGATGAAAGAGCTGAACCTGCCGGGTGTTGAGATCGATTTTTAGAGGCTTTTTACGACGGGTAGACGGACTATACTGCCGCTCACCTGGAAAAACGAAAGTCCGTTTCTGGCAATCGTTTTAGCTTTAGAGCCCTTGTTGGGCCTAAGCTATCACTGCTTTCCAATACTCAGGGTAAACTCGAACGAAACCAAATCCATCGACAGTCAAATTTGCTTCGTATCCACTATTGATCGAAGTGTACCTATAGGTATTCTCGTTCAGCCGCTCATATCGTTGCTTCAGCGGTTTGAATGTCCAGGTTTTATCATCCAACCAAACAGCAGTGAACTCTGCCTGATCTCCAATCCCTAGCTGGAGTCGCTTGATCGCATTCGTGTTCGTGGCCGGTGTAAACCCAAGATCGATGTCGAGCAATTCATCAACAGCATCCACAACTTTGTCATTCGAGGTCCATGTACCATCGTCTTGCTTCACTAAAACAAGATCAACCCTATCTGCCCCAATCCAACGCTGTACGGTGGCGGCGCTACACTCCCATTCGTCATTACAGGTCACGGAATAAGCTATTCTGACAGGAGAATTTTCAACTACGTAGACAGCCATGCCCGAGATTACGCGAGACGTTCCGTTACGGTTAACCGAACAGGCTTCTGTGCCCACGACATCAATCCGTCGCCACATTGTACTTCGCATCATCGCCTCAACCATCGCTATTGCTTTGCTTGCCCCATAGCGGACATTCATGCGTGTATCAGCATAGGTCAATCAGGGCTCTCTCCAGCCGTTCTCGGCGGCGTGCATGAACGGCTGGGTCAGTGTTGTCAGATGTCGAACGACTAACCGCTGTTCCTTGCGATGATGAAAGCAGTCGAACCCGTTTCGGGACGCCACTTTTGTTCAATTTCGAACCCATGAGCTTGCATACGCTCTACAAGGATTTCTTGCGTCAGGGCGCGGATCTTGGGCAATAGGCCGATGGTCCCGAGAGCTGGTATGACGAACTTCTCGAGACCTTCCAGGCAGACCGTCGAGCTGAAGAACAGGCCACCTTCCTTCAAGGAACTACGAACACGGTCCAGTGTCGCGTCAAGATCCAGTACCAAGTGCAGGATCGACATAGCCAGTACGGCATCATACTGTTGACCCTTCGCCGGAATAGGCCAGCACTCGAACGCGCTAACTTCAAAGTTGATGTTCTTGCTACCCTGCGCGTCGGCTTTTTCCCGGGCGATTGAGATCATTTCGGATGAATAGTCGATGGCGTCGATATGGGCGACTTTTGGGGCGTGAATGAGCGCCGTCGTACCTGTGCCACAGCCAAATTCCAGGATGCGGTCTTGGGGGGACAGGTGTCTTGCAGTTATGTCCAGTTTGTATTCATAGGCGGCTTGGTTTTGGACCGGACGGCGGGCATAGGATCTCGCCATCAGATTCCAGAACCGGGTGGGTTTGATGAACATATCTAATCCTTTGGTAGGGTGCAGCAGACGCGATGATTTAGCTGGCGTCTTGGATGTCGAAGACTTTTTCGAGGGGCTTGTCGAATACACGAGAAATCAAGATCGCCAGTTCGAGCGTTGGTGAATATTTGGCGTTTTCAATGGCAACGATGGTTTGTCGGGTGACTCCAACCTTTTCGGCGAGTTCTTTTTGCGTCATTTCATCTGCGTCAAAGCGTAGACGTCTAATATTGTTGGTGATCCTGAGCTTGCCCATGGATCAGTACCCCCGCCGATAGCTAGCAAATTTTACAATATCTGCTGACAGGGATCCGAAGGCCATTCCGAAATAGATGATGTTGAAGCCAGTGAGCGCTGATGCGTTGAGAGCCATGGCGACGACAGCTGAGATAAAACCCGCACCCGCGAAGATAATGATGGCGTAGCTGCCACGGCGCTCGAACATCTTGTCACGTTCATCAACGACGAAGCTGGGTTTGGGTTCGTGAGTAACAATCGCAAACCCAATGTTGAACAGTATGGTGCCGATGATGGTGGCCACGACGCCCAGGGGGATCAGCCAGATCACCATGCGGGCCCAGTTGTTTACAGCGTCTGGGCCATCAAACAATCCAGAGGCATTCATATCCAGAAGCCGTGAAACGACAAATGCACTAACGGCGAGGTTCACGAAGATCGAGACGACCGTATTGCGATCTTGGTAGGTCATTTCTGAAATCCCTATTGGACAGAACACTTCTAGTGAGTCGATTATTACTTACACGTTGTATGAAATATTATACTCAGTGTCAAAAATTATATACCTCACAATCGAAGTGTAGTTGCAGCTTGTGCTCGATGATGGGCATCTACGACTCCAACTGGAGTGCTACGCGTTTGCGACTGGCCCAAAGGTTGTGTCGCCAACTTTTCGAAGACTAGAACCAGCGTTATGCTAGACCCAATTATCCTGCGATCTCAGCAAACACCCGAAAGCCAGAGGTTGTATTACTAGAGAATTGTTTCTTCCGGATCATGTTGACTACCTCAATGCCATCCAGTGTGGCTGAAGCTGATCTAAATGGCTTGAACCCACACATGTGCCGTACGCGTCATTTAAAGTTTGCGACACAACCCCTTCGCTTCAGCAGCGGCAACTTTGGATGATATCGAAGTCCCTCACATAATCCGCAAGGGGCAATTCACACCCGGATTCTGTCCGTTTCGGCAGTTCGCCAAGCTCGCGGCCTAACTCACGAGCGATTGCTGAAACCGCTCGCCGGGTTCAGAACTTTCCAACAGAACCGTTCGAGTGCCCGAAATAGTTAAGAATCACCTGGGTCAAAGGCTGCGAATGCGTGGCAAGAAAGGTATGAGGTTCGTTCTGGGAAATCTCAGGGAAAACCTGAGCCCCTAAAATCACGACTCAATTCGACGTTGAATCGCGTCAGCTTCGGATACAAGCTAAGAAAGAGCGCCAACTGTGGTCAGAATCTGCCTCAAACGTGTCCATAAGTGGGGGGAAGCAAGGCAATTTTATGTATCCCCGCTGCAGCCTTGACTAAACTTCCCGGGTACCGCTACGTCATTAAGAAATTATGAAGGTTGTATCAGATTTTGCGAAACAACCTTGAGTAAAACGAGAATCAATAATCAGAAGTTTGAGGTTAGGAAAATGTTAAATCGGGTCCTGAAAACTACCTCTGGTGCGTTGATGTTGTCCGTCGCGACCATGGCAAACGCTGAAACTGTTCAGTTGAACAGTTTAGACGGCGGAATGACTCTGACCGGAGAGCTAATAGATTTTGATGGCGCCAATTACGAACTCCGAACGGTGGTTGGTACAATCACGGTTGACGCTTTCAAAGTTGAATGCATTGGCGAAGCCTGCCCCAGTCGGAACGAAGGTCCAGTCGAATATGGCATTTCAGGTTCTTCTCGCCTGGTCGATGTCTTATTCGCTGATCTTACGACGCAATTCGGTGAGGAGATTGGCGGCACTGCTTTGCGCTCTGAGGAAGAAGGTGTCGATAAGCTACTGCTCCGTAACGAGCTAGGCGAGTTTTTGGCCGAAGTCTCCTTGATGGGTGGTGACTCCGCAGACGGGATCAAACAACTGGTCGATGGGAACTCAGCACTGGCCGTGACCACACGCCCTGCTCAACCCGACGAGCTGGCGAGCGCATCGCAGGCTGGACTCGGGGATATCACCACGAGTGAAAACGAGAAAATTTTTGCGCTGGACGGTCTAGTTGTTATTACATCGCAAAGTAACCAACTGCGGGCAGTCGCCGAACAGGATCTAGCGCGAATATTTTCCGGAGCCATATCCAACTGGAGCCAGATTGGTGGGCCCGATGCCCCGATCCAGCTTTACATGCGAGCGCCTGAAAGCGGAACTGCGTTGGTTTTCAATGACCTGATCATGAACCCCGTGGGCGCAACATACGCGAGCGATACAAGCTTTTTCGAAACAGACACGGAATTGGCTGCAGCAGTTGCTTCTGATCCGCTTGGTATCGGAATTACCAGCCTCGCAAGTGCTGATGAGGCCAAGGTTCTTGCAATTCGCGGTGTTTGTGGAATTCAGGTTCCAGCGACACCTTTCACCATCAAGACAGAAGAATACCCGCTTAGCCGACGCTTGTATGCATATACCGGCAAAACTGCGCCAGCACAGTTGAACCGCTTCATGCAATTCCTCGAAAGCGAAAAGGCGCAAGAGACAATTGATGCTTCGGGCTTTGTGTCACTTGGTGAATCCCTGCAAGGCCCCAATGAGCAGGGACTACGCTATCTTGGCGCAGTAATGCCAACCGATGCAGAGGTTACCCTGAAACAGTTGCAGGAAATGTCGGCTGAGCTGTCCGGTGCCGACCGTAGTTCTATAACCTTTCGGTTTGCATTCGGATCCTCTCGCCTGGATACGCGGGCACAGGACGACATAAGGCGCCTTGCTTCGTTGCTTGCCAAGGAAGAAACCACAAACAAAGAACTTCTTTTGATCGGATACACAGACTCTGTCGGCGCTGGGGGATCCAACCGGTCACTCAGTCAGCAGCGTGCCAAACAAGTTAGCAATGCGTTGCTACAAGCAGCGCCTACCAACAGCCTGGACGGGTTAACCATCCGAACTCTGGGTTATGGTGAGATCTCGCCGCTAAGTTGCAACGACACTGAGAATGGTCGCCGTATCAACCGCCGAGTGGAAGTCTGGTTGCGAGACGTTGTCACCACATCCCAGTAGCGAAGCGCCAACTCAGCTTCGGAACGGGAATACAACGGTCAGTGACCAAGACGATAATTCAATGGAGTAACGTCGTATGAGAATGCTCGCAGTATTGGCCAATGTTTTCCTACTGCAATTGTCAGGGGCGGCTGTCGCGCAGGAAGACCCATACAAATCCGCAGTAGACAGCTGGCTCAATGGTAGCGAGGCCGTAGGCCTGCAAGGTTTGTCGGAAGCGGCCAGTCAGGGGAACACATCGGCGCAAATGATCCTTGGTCAGATCGATCGCGATACTGTACCTGGAGGATTTTCCGATTACTTGATCAATCATCAGGCACGAGACCAGCTTCTTCGTGCACCGGATCCCGATAAGGGAACCGTAAACTGGTTGCTTGCTCTGAGCAATCCTGCCCTACAAAAACACGGCGAGGCCATCTTTGGATATCGGGTTGGTCGTCAGCCAATCAGCAATGCGATAGCACTGCAAACTCATGGTGAGATTGAAGGCGCCGAGTATGTATTGTGGAATACACTGAATAACGGCCGCTTTGATCTGATCAATTCCATGCCTTCAGAAAACTACGGCCTGTCCGAAGCCGGTTTTCTCAAGTGGATCGAAGCTTATATGGCGCGGGAAAACAAGGCGATCACGATGCGGGCCTTTGTGGAAGAATCCAATCCCAAACGTGTTTCGGGGTTGTTGGGTCTCAAACGACTGGCACGACTGTTGAACCTCAATCAGCATTTTTCCGACGAAGCCAACCAGTTCACGACAGTGATGCTGGGCCGGGGCTCGGACTTGCCTGAAAGTGTCGATTTGGTTCGCTTGAACGAAAGCATTTCTCGCATCAGTGAAACCGATAAATACTTGAACATCGTAAAACGCTACTGCGACTCATGCGAAGGTGAAACAGTAGACTACGATTGCGTGGTTCAGGCTCTGGAAATCATAGGTGGCTACAAGACGCTGATGTCCATCCGCACCCCAGTTGAGGGGTCAATTGACCAGGCTACATTCATGAATTCTAATCGTTCGGTCGAAATCTTCGCGCAGTTGGTAAACAACATGCGCCGCCACTACTCTCGTGGCATTCGATCGTCTTGCATTGCCGCTAATCTGAAAGCCAAGATCTAACATATAGCTAAAACAAGGTTTGATTGAGATTATCACATGTTTGAAGGCGTCGTGAACCTTTGCAAAATAGCTTAACCGTTCAATGGTTCCGGTTCCGATAAAGCAAAAGTAAAACGTTTGTATTTACTGACTTCCTACGCTGACCAACTTGGATCGAACAGTGTGCATACTGGAAATCACGAAACAAACGGACTCGCGTAAAGAGTGTGTATAACTGAGAAACGTTTTGTGATTGGAAATTGAATAATTCCTGATGTGCAAGGGACGATAACGGACGGGACGAGGCATGGGCAACGTAATGAAACTAGTAACGACTGGTGATGAAGATACGGGTCAGATGATCGGAGCCTCTTCCGCAGATGATCTCCCTGCCGGCGCCCGGTTGTTGCATGGTCAGTACAAAATTGACCACTACCTGAACAGCGGCGGCTTCGGCATTACCTATCTGGCCAATGACAGTCTCAACCGCAAGGTGGTCATCAAAGAGTGTTTTCCAGCCATGTTCGCGCGCCGACAGAATCTGCTGGTGAAGGCTCGTGTGCAAAAACACAAAGAAGATCTTCGCCAGATTGTGCGGCACTTCATCAACGAAGCCCAGCGCCTGGCAACTATGGATCACCCCAATATCGTTGGTGTGCACCAAGTCTTTGAGGACAACGACACCGCCTATATGGCACTGGACTTCGTTGAAGGCCCGGACCTTTTGGACGCAATCGACGACGCTGAAACCCAGCTGGACGAAGCCGATGTCATGTCGATCCTGCGGCAGATTCTGGATGCGGTCGCATTTATGCACAAGCAAGGGATGTTGCATCGGGACATATCGCCTGACAACATTCTGGTCGGACCCAACAAGATACCTGTATTGATTGATTTTGGTGCTGCGCGTGAGCAAAATAGGAAAACAAACCGTGTTTTGTCTGCCTTACGCGCAGTCAAGGATGGCTATTCCCCACAGGAATTTTATGTCACTGACGGCGTGCAAGGACCGTTTAGCGACCTCTATTCCTTGGCGGCAACATTCTATCATGTGATCACCGGAGAGCGCGCGCCAGACAGCCAGACTCGGGTTTCTGCGATTGCCGAGCAAAAGCCCGATCCTTGCAAACCTTTGCAGGGGCGCTTTGATAAGTATGATGACGTCTTTCTCGAAGCGCTCGACAAGGCTATGTCGGCGATGCCAAAGGATCGCTTTCAAACCGCTGATGAGTGGCTCGAGGCGATAGATCACTTGACCGAACCGACCGCCGTTGAACAGGATGTTAGAGTTGCGGTCTCTTCATCCGGAGGAATCAACCGTGTCGCAATAACCGGCGGGCTGCTGGCATTTGGAGTTGTAGGTGCCGTAGTCGGCGTGCTGGCCATCGGAGCATTTTCACCATCCTCCGAGCCACAAGCAACGCAAGAGGACGTTTTGGCTGCCGAAGCTGAAGCCCGCGCCCAAGCTGAGATCGAAGCAGCGGCGACAGCAGAAGCAATCGCAGATGCCACCGCACGGGTCGCAGAAGCCGAGGCACGACTGGCCCAAGCCGAAGCCCGCGCGCAGGCAGAGACCATAGCGCGTGCTGAGGCCGAAGCCGCAGCTCAGGCAGCGGCTCAGGCCGAAGCTGAAGCCCGCGCCAAAGCGGCAACCGAATCGGAAGCTCGTGCACAGGCTGAGGCCGAAGCGGCTGCTCAGGCGGCGGCCCAAGCCGAAGCCGAAGCACGTGCCAAAGCCGCTGTCGAGGCAGAAGCACGCGCGCAAGCCGAGGTTGAAGCGGCCGCCAAAGCCGCGGCAGAGGCAGAAGCGCGCGCGCAGGCCGAAGTCGAAGCGGCAGCCAAAGCCGCAGCAGAAGCGCAAGCCCGAGCACAGGCTGAGATCGAAGCAGTCGCAATGGCGATGGCAGAGGCAGAATCGCGCGCGCAGGCTAGCGTTGAAGTTGCTGCTAAAGTGAGCACTGGCGACACAGATCAGGCGAATGTCGAAGCTGATACTACCACTCAAATCGTTCAGGATTTAGGGCCGACTTCAGTGAAATCTGAATGGAAGGTTCTTCTGCCTTTTGTAGCGTCGGCGGATAGTCCCGATACTGTGGAATACGTCGCTAGCGAGGCCCCGGTTTGGGTTCACGCGGGGCTGCGTATTGACTCTGTCAATGGGATTGAAATCAATGATCTGAACTCCATCGCTGCCGTTCTACTTCAATCTGGGGCTACTCCTTCGCAAGAGGGAACCATGGATGTGACCATCGGGCTTTCAAACCCAAGAGACGGTGTAGAAGTGCGGGACGTTACACTGGGTGTCGTACAAGACACGACCTTGTCGAATGGCGTCGTTTTTCAAACTCAATATGCTGAGAATGGAAAATGGGTTACGAGCGTGGTTCATGTCCCAGAAGATGTAGGCCCAGGCACAACTCTGAAACCGAACGACCAGCTGACAGCATATTTTCCGACGGATGAAAATATCGATGGGCAAGATACGATTGCCGATCTTCTGCGTGCAGGTTTGAATGACGGCCAGACTGACTTCAAGTTCACGGTCAGAAGAGGCACTTCTTTGTGGCTGGCGGACTTGCACTACGTGGGCAAGTAATAGAGAGATCATGGCTGAACGCAGTGTGCGAGTTGACCACGCCACATTGAATAGGTGGGTTGTGAAAAAGCATAACACTGGTTCTAGTCTTTCGAAAAGTTTGCGACACAACTGTCTGGGCGTGCGTAACAGACAAAGATAACGAAACCGGTATTTTTCATTTCACCGTATATGGTGAGAGTGAGCCAAAGTTCTCTGAACAAGCCGGTGTTCTGAGCAGCGGTATGGTTACTCGTCGGTTGTTTCTGTGAACCAACGGTATTTAAATTCAGTAGGACAATATGGCTCGCAGAGATGAAAAGCGCATATATAGAATGTGAACGTTGGATGAACGGTATTTCCATGCGAAAAGATGGCTAGGCCTTATTGTTTGGAAGCCTCTCGGTATCAGGTCCGGATACTAGAGACTCAGGATCTGAAAATGCAGTGTTTTCAGTTTCCTACCAGAGAAAATCGGAGTGCAGGTGCTGGGCAATTGCCGTCTTTGGTCCTCACGGAAAAACCTTCTTGGCCTTTTAACCTTGGTTTGGTCCATCAATCAGTACTCGAAGCCAACAACGTGGGTTCGTTTCAAACAGATCAAAAGGACTTCGATAATCTTGCAATTTACATAACTCAATCAGAGGCTTTCTCCACAGAAAGAAGTCTACTGTTTCTGTCAGATTGAAGGTTTGATCTTATCCAGCAACCGTTCAGTTTTACATCACCACCGAAGGCCTACTTCCCGCCAGAGATGTTTTTCACCGCGATCACAAAGCGTACAAAGCGGTCATTCGAGCGGAAAATACCAGGGGCATGTTTGTCCGCACAGCAGACATCGGCCACCACTTCTGATCGTTTGAACCATACAAAAACTGTCAGATGACGGCTTTGAGCCCAATCTGTACCTTCGGTATTTTTGCTGCGCGCGCTCGCGCACGAAAATCTCCGTAAGAGGTCAGGTTCCGCCGCCGCAAGACAGCGGCAAAATCTGCCATTCGCCGATTGCGCAGAATTTCTAATACGACATATTCACAGGTTACGGGACAAGACCGCCATCGGCTTCAATCGCGCCAACAGCCGCTGACAAATTTAAGAACCGGATTTCCCAGTCAGCATAAATTGATTTGAAGGTGCGCCTGCCCTTCGCTTGTCCGTTCAACAGAATGTCCTTTGGGACCAATTACACCACGAATGCGCGAGCGGAAATTTGAGAAGCCTTCGGATGTGACAACGTCTACGGCTTCATCCAAGTGCAGCTCTAACCGGAACCATCCTGGTTTCATGATCGAAATAGAGACCACATGCCCCGTGAACGGTTGCGATAGATACGTTCCGCTGACCTTGTCCCCGATGGCCCATCCATTGGGTGGTCCGTTTCCGATGGCTGCAAACATCGTGTTCCAATCGCGGAACCCGTGTTGGTGGGCGACCAACTCGAGGGACTTGGCATGGCCAATCGATGCCCCTTCTTCGGTCAATTTTGTGCGCAAACGCTTAGCTTGATCCTTGGCTTGCGTAGCTGACGGAAATTGCGTGTTCATGACGCCACTCCTTTTTTGGTGTGGAAAATACCCCATTTTAACTCTGGGTCTTGGGCGGAGAGCCACAACACTACAACAGTGAGACCCAACATCATCACTTCGGCCAGCGGGCCCGCATACCAGATGCCAACTTCGCCAAACCAGAGGGGCAACAGGAACGTCAACGGGATCGCAAAGGCATAAGGTTTTGTCAGCCCTAGAAGGGCTGCCTTTCCTGCAGATCCAATCGCCTGAAAATAGGTCGCAATCATCATCAACGGGCCCAACAGGAAAAAGACACATGTCATTACCGGCAAGATGCGCGCAACCTCTGCAATGACCGACGTGTCGTCTACAAACGCGCTGGCGATCCGGCTAGGCATGCTAATCACAACGACCTGCACGATTGCGCAATAAACAAACGCGACCCAAAGTGCCATGCGCAGGCTTGCATCTGACCTTTGCCAAAGTTCAGCACCATAGTTGTTGCCCGTGATCGTCTGCATTGCAAACGACAAGCCCAGAAGAGGCAGGAAAGCAAAGGTGATGACTCGCGTGATGATCCCGTAAGCAGTAATTGTGTCGGCATAACCCGGACGACCAATCCATTGCAGGGCTGAGATAATCGCGGCCGACCCGAGAGCTAGTCCAATGAAATTGAGGCTTTGTGGTGCACCCAGTGCGAGGATCCGCCGCCATTTTCCGCATGCGGAATGGGACAGCAAGGTCGCAGGACGCAGCGATGTTTCCCCAAACAATCGGAACGCAAAAATGATCGCAAACGCGAGCGCTTGTGCCGCCGCAGTTCCATAGGCTGACCCGGCGACGCCCATGTCCAGAACGGCGATTAGTACGTAGTTGAACCCGATGTTTGCAATCGAAACCAACAGACTCATCGCCGCCATGAAGCCCACGCGCCCTTCGTTGCGCAACGCATCAGAATTGACTGACAACACGAACAACAGTGGCGAGAAAAACACCGTAATCCGCAGGTAGACCAACCCCATCTGCGCCAAAGTCTCTGACCCACCAGCGGCCAGCAATGCAACTGGCTGGCCCAATAGAAGGAACAACACTATCAGAACTGCGCCCAATCCAATTGCCAGCCCATGTGCGCCTGCAAACGTGGCACGCGCGCCGTTCATGTCACCCGCGCCAAGGGATCGCGCCAGAAGGCTCGACATGCCGTTAGCCACAAGCGTGGAAAGCGCCACAATCAGCATGTAAATCGGGAACATCAAGGTGACCGCAGCCAGCGCATCAGGGCCTACATAAATGCCCAGAAACAGCGCATCTGCGACAGAAAGAAGCCCATTCATCCCCATCACGAAAATGATCGGAAATGCGGTCCTAAAGTAGATGGTGCCAAGCGGCCCATCGGTGAATGTATTAGTGGGGGTATCAGTCATGTCCCATATCTCTCTTGCCTGATCGCGCAATTTGAGATGGGACCCGCATTACCATCCGCGCGATATGCGGAAAGAGGTAGATAGAGAATTAAGTCGCAGAACTTAACCAAGACAAAAGTCAGCGGGAGGCAGGCGTCCACAGCCTGTACGTTGGCTAATCTGAAATTTTTCTGTCGTCAAGCGGTTATACTGCATCCGATTTTGCGGAAGCTGACTTACGCCGCGTTGCAGAAAATCGCTAATATGGGCTCAAACCGGACGCTCAAACGCCTGATTGCGTTCCGGCAACATTATAAACCGTAAACAGCTCTTTCGGCTCGGCCACACCGCGCAGCATATAGCGCCCGACCGAGATCAGATCCTGATCGCTGGGCTGCGCCGCGCGGGCTACGTCATCCGAGATCAGTATCCGTTGCCCCAAGGACCGATGCATGCCAGCGATACGCGCGGCCTGATTCACCGCTGGGCCGATCACCGTGAAATCCAAACGTGTCTCAGAACCGATATTGCCATACAGAATTTCGCCCGCATGCAAGGCCAGTGTGAAGTTGGCCACCGGCAGTCCAGCGGATTCGCGCTGCGCATTCAGTTCGGCGATCCGGTCCTGCAACATGGGAACCGCCTGCAGGGCCGCCTGCACGTCCTCTTCAATCTCGCCGACATTGAACATAGCCATCAGTCCATCGCCCATGAACTTCAGAATATTGCCGCCATTATCGTGTACGACGCCAACGGCAACCGCCAGATAGTCGTTCAACATATCGATGATCTCGATTCCGGGCAGATTCTCGGAGAGGCTGGTAAAGCCTTCAAGGTCGAAATTCCATATCACGGCGTCGATCTGCTGTAGGGATCCGCGACGAATTTCACCCGACAAAACACGCCGTCCAGCATCCCGACCTAAGTAGACGCGCATCAGATCTTTGGATATCCGCGCGTTCGAGGCTGACTTTAGTGCCAGGCCCAAATGGGGCAGAGCCGTATTGATAAGGTCAAGATCCTGTTCCCGAAACCCATCCGGCGCGTTCGAGGCCCACGACAACAGGACTCCATCTACGGCTTTTTTTGAGGTCTGCGATCGCGGGTCGAAATTCACACTTTTAGCGTAATACTCGGTCGCACCAGCTTCGCGTAATTCATTGATCAATGGATAGCGGCTGGGCTCGTTCTGATCGACCATGCGTTCATGGACGCCGTCAAGATCGTGATGTAAAATCGCATATAGAGGACTGCTCATCCAGTCTTCTCTGGTCTCTTCTGAATACTCGAATTTCTGATAGTCACCGCCGGTGTCTTGATACCAGCTGTATCCGGTGCCGCCATATACCGGGTGCAGCGCCGATTGCGCCGCGTGAAATCGCATCAGGGGCACACCAAGTTCAATCAGACGGGTGCAATAGCCATCCAGCAATTCTTCTTTTTCGGCACCTTCAAGGCCCCGCGTCACCAGCCAGTTGATCAGATCATTTGATTTTGCCGCGTTTTGGTTCGGGGCTGTCATTTCACATTCCTGTGTCCGCTCTGGCTTCCATCTGGGAGCGAAAGGTTCGAATTACCAGAGGTCAATTCATATCAGCCAGCTTTCGCAACATTTTGCGCAACAAGGTAGCCTCGTTTTCTGTAAACATTGCGGCAAGCTGAGCATCATATTGCTGCGCAATACCGCGCAATTCGCGATAAACCGACCGTCCGGCCGTGGTCAATGCAAGATGTTCAACGCGGCGATCCGTCTGGCTGACGGTTCTGACAAGAAATCGGCGCTGCTCAAGCCTGCTGACCGCGCGGCTTATCTTGGTTTTGTGAATCCGGGCGCGTTGACCGATTTCTTTCGCGCTCAATTCTCCGTAATTGCCCAGATGAAACAACACTCTCCATTCCGTGCGCAGCATCCCATAGCGGTCTTTGTATACACGCTGAAATTCCAGTGCGCTTTCCTCGGCTGCCCGGTTCAGCAGATAGGGCAGGAAATCCAGCAGATCAAACCCGTCTCTTTCGGTACTTTCTGTCTTTGTCATGCTTGTTAGTTACAAAATCAACTATTATCTCACAAGCAGAAAACAGCAGGAGCCAAGGATGAACCATCCGACAGACCCGCATAAAATGATCCAGGCCAGTACACCCGCTGGCACCCATCCGGGCTATATGCCCGGCTTTGGCAATGATTTCGAAACCGAGGCCCTACCCGGTGCGCTGCCGCAGGGCATGAACAGCCCTCAACGCTGCAACTATGGGCTATACGGTGAACAACTGAGCGGCACTGCCTTTACCGCCAACCCACCCGAGCGCACCTGGTGCTATCGTATCCGCCCTTCGGTGAAGCATTCGCATCGCTACGATAAGATCGACCTGCCCTATTGGAAATCGGCACCTTGTGTTGACCCAGATGTTACCAGCCTGGGCCAGTATCGCTGGGACCCCGTCGCTCATACCCAAGATGAGCTGACATGGCTGACAGGCATGCGCACGATGACCACAGCAGGGGATGTGAATACGCAGGTCGGGATGGCCAGCCACATCTATCTGGTCACCGAATCGATGGTGGATGACTATTTCTTCTCGGCCGATTCCGAATTGCTGGTGGTGCCGCAAGAAGGCCGCCTGCGCTTTGCGACCGAGTTGGGGATCATCGACCTTGAGCCCAAGGAAATCGCCATTCTGCCGCGCGGGTTGGTCTATCGGGTTGAGGTTCTTGAGGGCCCTGCTCGCGGCTTTGTCTGCGAGAATTACGGGCAAAAATTCGAACTGCCCGGACGCGGCCCGATCGGCGCCAACTGTATGGCTAACCCACGAGATTTCAAGGCACCTATCGCGGCCTATGAAGACCGTGAGGTACCATCGACCGTCACTGTCAAATGGTGCGGGCAGTTCCACACCACAAAGATTGGGCAAAGCCCGCTGGATGTAGTCGCCTGGCACGGCAATTATGCCCCGTACAAATACGACCTGCGCACATATTGCCCGGTGGGGGCGATCCTGTTTGACCACCCTGACCCGTCGATCTTCACCGTACTCACCGCGCCGTCTGGACAACCGGGCACGGCCAATATCGACTTTGTCCTGTTCCGCGAACGCTGGATGGTGGCCGAAGATACATTCCGCCCCCCTTGGTATCACAAGAACATCATGTCTGAGCTGATGGGGAACATCTATGGCCAGTATGACGCCAAACCACAGGGCTTTGTTCCCGGCGGCATGAGTCTGCACAACATGATGTTGCCGCACGGACCTGACCAGGATGCCTTTGACAACGCGTCGAATTCGAACCTTGGACCGGATAAGTTGGATAATACGATGTCCTTCATGATCGAAACCCGATTCCCGCAGCATCTGACATCATTTGCAGCGACCGAGGCCCCGCTGCAGGATGATTACATTGACTGCTGGACGTCGCTCGAGAAAAAGTTCGACGGTACACCGGGCAAGAAATAATTCCGATTGAGGTCGCAGATTTTTCGACGAAAAATCTTGGCCCCTGACAGAGGTTTGGAGACAAAATGCCATTGAAGAAATCCTGGGTGAGCTCGGCCAATTCTGCCGATCACACTTTTCCTTTGAACAACCTGCCTTATGGCGTGTTTTCGACAGGTGGCGAAGACCCGCATTGTGGTGTTGCAATCGGCGACATGATCCTTGATGTCACAGCAGCCGAGGCCGAGGGCCTGGTCGTTCTGGACGACGAACCGCTGTTCGACCTGCCTTTCTGGAACCCACTGATGGAGCAAGGCCCCGCCGTTTGGGCCGCGCTGCGCAACCGTCTGATGGATCTGCTGGCTGAAGGCAGCGCGGCACAAGATGACGTCGCGCCTTTGCTTGTGGCGCAGGTAGATGCCGAGCTGCACATGCCTTTTGCCGTCAGCGAATATACCGATTTCTACGCCGGTCGGCACCACGCCCAAAATGTCGGCACCATGTTCCGTGGACCAGAGAATGCATTGCCCCCTAACTGGCTGCATATTCCCATCGGGTATAATGGCCGGGCGTCTTCGGTCGTGGTGTCGGGAACAGATATCCGCCGCCCCTGGGGCCAGTTGAAATCCCCCGATCAGGACCTTCCGGCCTTCCTTCCCAGCCGTCGTTTCGACATCGAGCTTGAGATGGGCGCCATCGTGGGCACGCCCTCTAACGGACCAATTTCCGTACAAGAGGCAGACGACAATATCTTTGGCTATGTCCTTCTGAATGACTGGTCCGCCCGCGATATTCAGGCGTGGGAGTATCAGCCGCTTGGGCCGTTTCAGGCCAAGGCAACCGCAACGTCGATCAGCCCATGGATCGTGACCAAGGCGGCGCTGGAACCTTTCCGCTGTGACACGCCCGAGCGGGATTTCGAGTTGCTGGGTCACCTCAAAGAGACCGGCCCGATGCTGTATGACATTGATCTGTCGATCACGATGGCTCCGGACGGCAAGGCCGCAACCACAATCGCGCGAACAAACTATAGTCAGATGTACTATTCCGCCGCACAGCAGTTGGCCCATCACACGACGTCGGGCTGCCCGATGAACACAGGTGATCTGCTGGGGTCCGGCACGATCTCTGGCCCGACAAAGCCCGAGCGCGGTTCGTTGCTGGAGCTCAGCTGGGGCGGGAAAGAGCCGCTGACACTGGAAACCGGCGAAAGCCGCAGCTTTATCGAGGATGGCGACACGCTGACCCTGACAGGAGCGGCCAAGGGGAAAGGGTACACGATCGGATTTGGCGAATGTGCCGGAACCGTGCTGCCCGCTCTCGAAAACCCATACTCGCGATAAGGAACCACAAATGGCCAAGGCATTTGCGTCCCAGGGGGACATGTCGGAAAAGAAAATCTCGTTCACCGAGGTAGGAGACGGGCTTTATGCCTTTACCGCCGAAGGGGATCCGAATTCGGGCGTCATCATCGGTGATGACAGTGTCATGATTGTCGAGGCACAGGCGACGCCCCGTTTGGCCAACAAGGTAATCGAATGCGTGCGCTCGGTCACCGACAAGCCGATCACGCATGTGGCGCTGACCCATTATCACGCCGTCCGTGTTCTCGGTGCCAGCGCCTTTGGGGCGCAGCAGATCCTGATGTCAGACATGGCCCGCGCGATGGTGGTGGAACGGGGACAGGAAGATTGGGACAGTGAGTTCCAGCGTTTCCCGCGCCTGTTCGAAGGGCACGAAAGCATTCCCGGTCTGACTTGGCCCACGACCACGTTCAGCGACACCATGACGGTGTATCTGGGCAAACGTCGGATTGACCTGATGCATCTGGGCCGCGCACATACAGCAGGCGATATCGTGATCCATGTACCCGATCAGAATGTGATGTTTACCGGTGACATCGTCGAGTATCACTCGGCCTGCTACTGCGGCGATGGGCATTTCGGCGACTGGGGCGATACACTGGATGAGATCAAGTGGTTTGATGTCGACGCCATTGCGCCAGGCCGTGGCGATGCCCTGGTCGGCAAGGACATGGTCAATGCAGCCATCGAAAACACCCGCGATTTTGTCGACAGCACCTATCGTCCGGCAGCCAAGGTTGCGGCGCGCGGAGGAAGCCTGAAGGAAGCATGGAACGCGGTGCGCGCCGAATGCGACCCGAAATTCGCCGATTACGCGATCTATGAACACTGCCTGCCCTTCAACGTCGCCCGTGCCTATGACGAGGCGCGCGGGATCGACACCCCGCGCATCTGGACCGCCCAACGAGATCTGGAGATGTGGGAAGCCTTGCAGAGTTAAGGACATACGGTCGCATTTGATCCAGATCGTTTTTCGCAGGACGGATTGGTGAGACCCTGGGATCGGGACCACTGAGCATGAACGGCTGGTGGAAAGGACCCTCAGCGCAGCGCAATGGGAGAGCCCCATGAACAAGATCTTCGAAATACCGCTTTACGCCTACGCGCGAAATCCCGATCAGGACGCCGTAGCCCCAATACGCCACAAGGTGATCGTCATCGGCGCCGGGCCAATCGGCTTGGCCACAGCTATTGATCTGGCACAACAGGGCGTTGAGGTTGTCGTTCTGGACGAAAATGACAAGGTCAGCTTTGGCAGCCGGGCCATCTGTTTTTCACAGCGCACGCTGGACATAGCCGACAGGCTTGGATGCGCAGAGCCCTTGGTCCGGAAAGGTGTTCTTTGGGATACCGGCAAGGTCTTTTTCGACACAAGACAGATCTATGAATTCAATTTGCAGCCAGACCAAGGCTATGCCAATCCGGCATTTATCAATCTGCAGCAATATCACCTAGAACAGATCCTTGTGGACCGCGTGCGCGCACTCCAAGCTGAAGGCGCGCCAATCGATATTCGCGGCCGCAATAGGGTCGAGGCGATCGGCACCCATGAGGACCATGTCACGCTTGAGGTAGAGACCCCCGAAGGCCCCTACAACATAGAAGCCGACTGGTTGATCGCCTGTGACGGCGCGCACTCTCCGGCCCGCAGGATGCTCGGGTTGGATTTCGACGGGCGCGTGTTCGAAGATAATTTCCTGATAGCTGATGTCGTGATGGAGGCTGACTTTCCTTCCGAACGCTGGTTCTGGTTTGATCCACCGTTCAACAGGGGGCAATCCGCCCTGCTGCACAAACAGCCCGACAATGTCTGGCGCATTGACCTGCAACTGGGTTGGGATATCGACAAGGAACGGGAAAAACGGCCCGAGAATGTGATCCCGCGCCTCAAGGAGATGCTGGGCGAAGATGTCGAATTCGATTTGGAATGGGTCTCGATCTATACCTTCCAGTGTCGCCGGATGGAGCGATTCCGGTATGGCCGCGTCCTGTTTGCCGGCGACAGCGCCCATCAGGTTAGCCCGTTTGGTGCGCGTGGGGCCAATTCGGGTGTGCAGGATTCGGACAACCTGTGTTGGAAGCTGAAGCTGGTTATCGACGGAAAAGCGCCCGATTATTTGCTGGATAGCTTCAGCCATGAACGGGTGCAGGCCGCTGATGAGAATATTGCCTATTCCAGTCGCTCGACCGACTTTATCACGCCGAAATCCCAGATGTCCCGCCTGTTGCGCGACGCCGTTCTTGACCTGGGCGAGCACTACGAATTCGCGCGCCCTCTGGTGAATTCCGGCCGTCTGAGCACACCTTGTACCTATGCGGGCTCGTCTTTGAATTCCGCAGATGCGCTGAACGGGCCAGATATCACCCGTCCCGGCGCTGCGTGCCCGGATGCCCCCCTCGGCGCCGCGTTCCTGCTGCCGAAACTCGCGGGCAAGTTTACCCTTTTGACGATTGACGCCGACGCACCAGACACTCTTGAGGAAGACGGGGTTCAGGCAACCCGCTTGGCGTTGTCGGTTAAGGACGATCCGACCCTGGCGCTCAAGCGCCGCTATCTGGGGGATGCCACCAGCGCGGTTTATCTGATCCGTCCCGATCAACACGTGGCCGCCCGCCGTGATACGTACGAAGAAAACGCATTCCGGCAGGCGATCCGCAGGGCCACCGGTAAGGAGTAAGCGAGATGACCCAACTGATCCTCAGCCCTAATCTGGACAATGCAGATGATTTCTATTTTGAACTGATCGCCGCCCATGACGGGCTGGATAAATCCGACAGCGACGCGCTGAATGCGCGGCTGGTACTGGTGCTAGCCAACCATATCGGAAATGCCGAGGTGTTGTCTGAAGCCCTGAAAGCCGCCAAGCTGAACGAGAACTGACGCAAACAGGAGGCCAGCGATGAGTGGCGTAGTTCTGTATGATTATTGGCGCTCGTCGGCCAGCTACCGGGTGCGGATCGCGTTAAACTTGGCTGGCATCACCTATCGTGCGGTGTCTGTCGATCTTGTCGCCGGAGATCACAAATCTGATGCGCATCTGAGGCGCAACCCGCAGGGGCTGGTTCCTGTGCTTGAGATTGACGGGCTGCGGCTGACGCAATCTTTGGCAATCATCGACTATCTGGACATGACACGGGGTCTGGGGTTGCTTCCTGCGGAACCCGGTATTCGCGCACAAGCACTAGCGCTGGCACAAACCATCGCCATTGATCTTCACCCAGTCTGCAATTTGTCAGTCGCACGCCATGCAACCGCGCTCAGTGGGAATGCAGAAGGTATGCCTGGCAACTGGATGAACCATTTCATACGACCGGGTCTACTGGCGTTCGAAGCCCAGTTGGGCGGTTTCCAACAGACCCCATATTGCACTGGGCCGCAGCCAGGGCTGGCTGATCTGTGCCTGGTCCCACAGATGTACAATGCCCGCCGCTATCAGGTCGATCTGACCGACCTGTCCCGTATCCTGGGCGTAGAGGCCGCCTGCGCCAAACACCCAGCCTTTGCCGCAGCGCATCCCGATCAACACGCCCCCACCTGATCCTCTGCACAGGGCCTGTGTGCCGATGCGAATGGGAATTGCCTGACCCCTGCCTTACGTTCTTCAAAACAAAATGCAGGAGGCCCCAATGCCCGAAATCATCGGCTATCACGCCCATGTCTATTTCGATGCAGAAACGCAGGATACCGCCCGGCAGCTCTGTGAAGAAGCAGTGCGCCTGTTCCCAGTTGCAATGGGGCGGATGCACGCCCGCAATGTAGGCCCACATCCAAGGTGGAGCTGCCAGTTGGGCTTTGCAGCTGACGCATTTGATCAGGTCATTCCCTGGCTGACGCTGAATCGGCAAGGGTTGACGATATTCACCCATCCCGAAACCGGCGAGCATCTGGCAGACCACCGCGACCGCGCAATTTGGATGGGTGAGATGCTGGATCTGGATCTGTCGATCTTCGACCAGCTTTAACCCAACGCCTTCGCCTGATCTCTCAGCTTGAACTTCTGAATCTTGCCGGTCGAGGTCTTTGGCAAAGGACCGAAGACCACCGTCTTAGGCACCTTGAAATGGGCCATGTTGTCCCGGCAGAACGCGATGATCTCTGCCTCTGTCGATTGCCCATCTGGTTTGAGTTCAACAAAGGCGCAGGGTGTTTCGCCCCATTTGTCATCGGGGCGGGCGACCACGGCGGCCTCCATCACGGCGGGGTGCTTGTACAAGATATCCTCAACCTCAACCGATGAGATATTCTCACCTCCCGAGATGATGATATCTTTGGACCGGTCCTTGAGTGCGACATATCCATCCGCATGCATCACCCCAAGATCGCCCGAGGCGAACCAGCCGCCCCGGAACGCCTTGTCCGTGGCATCGGAGTTTTTGAGATAACCTTTCATGACAACATTGCCCTGCATGAAAATCTCACCCAGCGTCTCGCCATCCGCAGGCACGGGTTCCAACGTATCCGGGTCGGCCACCATAAGGCCGGACAGGGCCGAATACCGCACACCCTGACGAACCTTCAAAGCGGCGCGTTCTTCGCCTTCTTTGCTGTTCCATTCATCCTTCCAGGCGCAGACCACGGACGGACCATAAGTCTCGGTCAGGCCATAGACATGGGTAACTTCGATCCCCATATCCTCCATCTTCTTAACTACAGCCGCCGGAGGTGGAGCGCCTGCGGTCATCACTTTGATCTCGTGATCGAAATCCTTAAGGTTATCAGGCGCGTTGGCCAACATGTTCAGAACAATCGGTGCACCGCAGAAATGCGTGACCTTCTCATCCCGGAAGGCGGCATAGATCGGCTCATCCCGCACCGCCCGCAGGCAAACCGAGACCCCTGCATTTGCCGCCATGGCCCAAGGGAAACACCAGCCGTTGCAGTGGAACATCGGCAAGGTCCACAGATAGATAGAATGCCGAGGCATGCCCCAATCAAGCAGATCAGATTGGGCATTCAGGGCCGCACCGCGGTGATGATACACAACCCCTTTTGGATTGCCTGTGGTGCCCGAGGTATAATTCAGGGTGATCGCATCCCATTCATCCGCTGGCAGGGACCAGGCGAACTCAGGATCACCCTCGGCCAAGAGCGCGTCATAGGTCAGGCTGCCCAGTTTCTCGCCACTGTCAAAGCTGGGATCTTCGATATCGATGACGAGAATATCGTGATCAACCTGTTCCAATGCGTCTTGCACAATTGCAGAAAATTCCGGATCGACCAGCAGCACCTTGGATTCAGCATGGTTCAGGATGAAGGCAATGATCGGCGCGTCCAGCCGGGTGTTAATCGCGTTCAGCACGGCGCCGGCCATGGGAACGCCAAAATGGGCCTCGTACAGTTCGGGGATGTTTGCTGCGATGATCGAAACTGTATCTCCTCGCCCTATTCCACGCCTATCCAGAGCGCTCGCCAGTCGACGACAACGGGTATAGGTTTCGGCCCAGGAATACCGGCGGACGCCATAAACAACTGACGGGTAATCAGGGTAGACCTGCGCCGTCCGTTCGATAAAGCTTAGCGGTGACAGCGGCGTATAATTCGCCTGGCATTGATCCAAGTGGCGTTCATATATGTTGGCCCCTGTCATCTGCGGATCCTCCCAAATCGCAAGTTGCGCGAATTGAACACAAACATAGTCCCATGACAAACCCGTAGAAATACGGGCTGAGGCGGCCAAATAACTGTGCTGTGCCCGACTGGCGATACCAACCCACCCGATCTGGCCCTATCTTGTACTGGCCATTCACGCTGATCTGAGCCATCGAATATACAAGCCGAGGCAACACCGCCTCTGCAAGATGTGCACACGCTAATTTTGAAAGGACATGTCATGGACGGCACGTTCAACGAAAACGATCTTTCCCGCGTCGTCGAAGCCGACCGCGCCCATATTTGGCACCACTTGATCCAGCATAAACCCTTTGAAACCAACGACCCGCGCATCATTGTCGAAGGTAAGGGCATGCGTGTCTGGGATCAAAAAGGCAAAGAGCATCTGGACGCTGTATCGGGCGGCGTATGGACTGTGAATGTCGGCTATGGCCGCGAATCGATCTGTAAGGCGGTTTACGACCAGCTGATGAAGCTGTGCTATTTCGCCAACTCGGCAGGCTCGATCCCAGGTGCTTTGTTCGCCGAAAAGCTGATCGAGAAAATGCCTGGCATGAGCCGCGTGTATTACACCAACTCGGGCAGCGAGGCGAATGAGAAGGCGTTCAAGATGGTTCGCCAAATCGCCCACAAGAAATACGGCGGCAAGAAGACCAAGATTTTGTACCGTGACCGCGACTATCACGGCTCGACCCTGGCAGCGATGTCGGCAGGTGGTCAGGACGAGCGCAACGCGCAGTACGGGCCTTTCGCCCCCGGTTTCATCCGCGTGCCGCATTGCATGGAATACCGCAAGCACGAGCTGGACGGCGCGCCCGAAGAGAATTTCGGCGAATGGGCCGCGGATCAGATCGAAGAGGTGATCCTGCGCGAAGGCCCCGATACGGTTGGCGCCCTGTGCCTTGAGCCCGTGACCGCCGGTGGCGGCGTGATCGAAGCGCCCGAAGGGTATTGGCAGCGCGTACAGGAAATCTGCAAGAAATACGATATCCTGCTGCATATCGACGAGGTCGTCTGCGGCGTGGGCCGCACCGGCACCTGGTTCGGTTACCAACAATATGGCGTAAAGCCAGATTTTGTGACCATGGCCAAGGGTGTCGCCTCGGGCTATGCCGCCATCGCCTGCATGGTAACTACTGAGGAAGTCTTTGACATGTTCAAAGAAGACGCCTCGGACCCGATGGGCTATTTCCGCGATATCTCGACATTTGGTGGCTGCACCGCCGGTCCAGCGGCCGCGATCGAGAACATGCGGATTATCGAGGATGAAAACCTGTTGGGCAACTGCACGGCCATGGGCGACCGGATGACGGGCAACCTTCAGGCGCTGATGGAAAAGCACAAGGTCATCGGCGATGTACGCGGCAAAGGCTTGTTCCTGGGGGCTGAGCTGGTCGCAGACCGCGCGTCCCGTGAGCCAGTTGATGAGAAGCTTGCCCAGGCCGTTGTGGCCGACTGCATGGCGCAAGGCGTGATCATCGGCGTCACCAACCGCTCGGTCCCCGGTCGGAACAACACTCTGTGCTTCTCACCAGCGCTGATTGCCACCGCGGATGACATCGACCAAATCACCGATGCTGTCGATGGCGCACTGGGGCGTGTATTCGGCTGACACCGTTAGCAGTCTCTTAGGATGAGACTATGAAAACCGGCGCTGCTTGCGTCGGTTTTTTCTTGATACGGATGCCCGAACCCTCAATATGCGACCGGATGCTCCCGCTCAGTGCTGAATGTCGGTGGCCCGGGTTGTAGAATCCGTTGATGTATTCTTTAAGCGTAAGCGGTGCAACTGACCCCCGAATTAGCCCCTGATCTGCCTCTTGTTTCCATTGCATATTGTCTAGCGTCAGGACCCATTGATTTCCGTTTTGCGGCGTGATTCACGGTTCAAAAACGAGCGGTGAACATGTCTGATCTCTTCT
>NZ_JBXWNE010000014.1:0-108662 GCF_059610225.1 Ruegeria sp. YTSA105 | reverse complement strand
GACAGGTGCCCGAAGGTCTTCCTCTCAGCAATCGCCATCGCAGCTCTCGTCATCTATTGGCTATGAGTCCTGACCCTAGAACCGCGCCTCTAATTGTCGAAGCTAATGCTCAGTTTATCTGAGGTAGCGATACTCTGGCAGGTTAAAATATCTCCTCGGGTGACATCGCTGTCTTCAAGGGCCATTCGAGCATGCATATGGACCTGACCTTTTGTTAGACGCGCTTTGCAGGCGCCGCATACTCCGGACTGGCAACTGAAAGGTGGTGTTAAGCCCGCCGACAATATTGCATTCAGTAGCGTTTGATCTACGGCAACAGGAACCTCGTGTGTCGCCCCGCCCAGTTCAACTTGTGCATTGGCGGCGATACCCGTCACACTGGAGGCTGTGACTGTAGCCCCGCCGAAGCTTTCCATATGAATTCGGCTCGCAGGTACGTCCAGTGCCATCAGCGCGTTGCTCACGTCCGCATTCATAGCTCCGGGTCCGCAAATCCAGTAGTGGACATCTTGCGCCACAGGTGGGGTTTCCTTCACGGCGGCTTTTATGGCATCTGCATCCACGCGACCTTTTCGCCACGAGCTGGACCAACTCCACAGCAAGGGTGCAGACAGGACATGGCGCAATGTGAACCGGACGACATGATCAGTTTTCAATATGTCTAATTCTTCGCCAAAGATGATGCTTTCGCCATCGGCGTTGCCATAAATCAGATGAGCCACTGAATGAGGTTCTTTTTCGAGGACAGAGTTGATCATTGCAAAAAGCGGCGTGATGCCACTGCCTGCGCCAAAGAAATAGTGGGTGCGGCGCTTCAACGGGTCCGGCGTCAGGGAAAATTGACCGAATGGCGGCATGACATCGACCGTATCGCCGGGCTTTAGATGGTCTCCGATATGATTGGACACCAGCCCACCGGCCACCCGTTTTACCGTGATGCGCAAAAGGGCACCCGGCGGGTTGGAAATGGTGTAGCTGCGGCGTTGCTCTTTCTCGTTGAGGTGGAATCGAAGAGTGACATGCTGACCGGCTTGCCAGCAAAAGGTTTCTGCCAGACTGGTCGGTAGATCAAAGGTCACGCTTGTGGCTTTGCCGTTGATCTCAGGCCGGATTTCAGAAATTTTCAGGGAAAAGAAATCTGGGTTCATGGTTTCCTCAACGATAATCAAACGTGGTGTCGAGAGCTCGGATTGCCAGCCGACCAGCTTGGGAGACGATGAAAAACCTATCCGTCTGGTTCATCGTTCCAGTTGTGTCGTCCCAGATGTAATCAATACTGGTCTTGGCGATGACACGCGTGCCGCCCTCGGTGGATTCCGAGGAAAACGTGGGCGCACCGCGCCTTGTTTCCCTGTATCCCTGCATCGCGTCGGCCAATGTGGTATCCTGATGCCAATCAGGAAGTGTTTCCCAATCGGCCACCGGATAGGAAAACGTCTCATCTGGCTGTCCAAGCCCGAATTTGATTGTGACAGTATGTACTGCCTTCGGGTGCCAGTCTTTCCACGTTGCGGCGATCGCTGCCTCATCTGTAGCATTGAGATAGCGCGCCGCCAGGTCCTTGGGTTCGTCTGACGGGTTGGCCAAGACCAGTCCGGTTGCCAGGATCGTACCGATCAAGGTTGCAATAATGCGTTTCATTTACTTTCCAAATTTGGCGGAGTGGATGGAAGTGTACGACCGGGCAATTGAAGGAGTGATCCGATATTGACCCAAGGC
The DNA here is from genome assembly GCF_059610225.1 of Ruegeria sp. YTSA105. NCBI lineage: Bacteria > Pseudomonadati > Pseudomonadota > Alphaproteobacteria > Rhodobacterales > Roseobacteraceae > Ruegeria > Ruegeria sp. YTSA105. Next base: position 106,943 of record NZ_JBXWNE010000014.1, on the reverse strand, counting down.
ATCTGGCTAAGTTTCGGCTTCTTGTGTCGCAAGGAAGTCCAGGATTGCTTGTTGGTGTCTGACAACCGGGCTTTCTCCGTTGGCGGCAGGACCGACTTCAAAAAACGGGCTGGTCAAAGACTTTTGCTGTTGCTCACAGGCGTAAATATCTTCGGCTGTGAAATCACCTGACGCCATAGGATCATCTTCGCCGATTGCGTCGCTGTCAGGATATTTTGGGCCGCCGAAATCCTTCCAGAAACTCCAACTGCTCCATTCCTGTTTCTGAAATTCCCACCCTGAGGCATTCGCCAGTTTGGTGCGGTTTTCCACGCGCGTCAGATCAGGACCCAAGGGCGTGATAATGAAAATGTTCCAGCTATCCTCGCCCGCGCCAAGCCCGATACCGGGAAACAGCATTGGCACCCAGGCCCCAATATGGGGTTCTGGTATTGCCCGTGGTGTAGGCAGGTTTTTCTCCAAATCCTTGGCATAATCTGGCGCTGGCGGTTCCCAGAAGTGATAGTGCGGACCTTTCCAGCCGTATTCCGCCCGCGCATGATCATACATGTGCAGCGTATTCGAATGAAGATGGCTCAGGTGATAGACGTCGATATAGTTTTCAACCACGATCTTCCAGTTGGCCTTGATCTCATAGCTTTGCCGCGCATCGGAATATTCCATCAGGTCTTCCGGCTTGTGTGGCCCCAACAGCGGATCAACCGCACCAAACCATTCAGCAAGGCTTGGCGGATTCGGATCAGGATGCACAAAGAGCATACCGCGCCAGATATCCACACTGGCGGGTTTGAGGCTGAGGCAGGATTTGTCGACACCATTGGGGTATTCCTTTGCCTCATCCGGAACAGAAATCAGGTTGCCCTCCAGGTCGTATGTCCAGTCATGATAGGGGCACGTCAGCGCCTTTTGTGTTTTCCCAACGGCCCGGATCAATTGCGTGCCACGGTGACGGCAGATGTTATGAAACGCCCGCAAACGGTGATCGCGCCCCATCACGATAAAGATGTTGTTAAGCCCCGCCTGAACCGACACAAAATGACCGGGCCCTGGCACGTCTTCGGCCAACCCGGCATAGCGCCAAGTGCGCGAGAAGATCTGCCTTTGCTCGCGGTCGAACCAGTCTTGCGACGTATAGGCGTCAACTGGAAGGCGGTGGTACATTTGGGTCATGGCAACCTCTTAAACAAGCCAGATGGCGTAGGTCGGAAATAGGCTGGCCGCGATCATCATCAGGCCGAACACAGCCCAAAAGATAGCTACCGCCCAGAAAAGGATCGGATCGTGTTCGCGCGATATATCAAATACAAGTGCGGTCTGGCCGGTCATAACTGATGGCACCATCCACCACAGAAACAGCAGGCCCCAAACCCAGTAGAGCCCCAGCACAGCCGCAACCAAAATAACTGGTAATGCCATATGATTGACAAGGCGTCGGGTGCTCATACGTTCGGCTCCAAACTGGCGGCAAGGATCGTTGCAGCCTGTTTCAGCTCTTCGCGCCAGACCTCGGGCGGATTTAGCGGGGTCAGCGAATCCAGGTTCACATATGTTGCGGAAATCCCCTGCGAAACGGCACGGATCTGGGCAGGAGGGGCGTTCGGAAAGGCGCGTTTCAACACGACTTCAATCACCTCAAAGAACTGCTCCAAGCTGTCGACAAGGGGTTGTCGCATTGACGGATGATTGGCGACGGATGTGACAAGCGACTGGTAGGCCAGCATTACGCGCGGATCATTAGGGACAGATTTATCAAACAGCAGATCGATCAGATCAGCTGTTGTGCCCGTTGGTTCCAACGCGTCCCGAAGGGCGGTTGTCGCCTGCGCAAACCTGTCTACGACATGGCTTATAAGGGCCCCGGTCATCTCGTCCTTGTTGCCCAAATAATGACGCAGGATGGGTCGTTTGACACCTGCCTCAGTCGCGACGCGCTCTTGGGTAGCCCCCTCCAATCCGAAACGGGACACACATGTGAGATATGCATCAAGAATCTGTTCTGATCGCTGGTCTTTAAGACTGGGACGGGGCATCGCTTCTCTCGTTTATTGTCACATCTGACAAATAACTATTCAAAGTATATTGTCAATAATGACAATTAATAAATCTCTGCAAGAGCCGGTGCGCCCACAACCCCGAGAGGTTACTTCAATGCACTAAGGTTTCAGTGTTTGTTGTCGCTTCCGGTAGCTTTCGCCGCATTGAATCGGTGTCGACTTCAAGTTTGCCAAATAGTTTTTCGGCCCAATGGACGGCCCCGGATGTCAAAAGAAAAACCTCTGGCACCACAATCCACTCACCAATCCACACACCGCCGGAACGCTCATGCTGGTGCAAAGTCAATTCACCAATCTGCTCGGCGCGTTGACGTCCCAGTCTTCCGACAGCCTCGCCAAATTCTGACGCCCGTTGGTTCTGCTTATGCGCCATTGCAGATGAGGCACCCCGACCCGTTTCATGAGTTTCCGCGATTTCGGCAATGTCGGTTGAGGACAACAAATTCACGTTATGTGAGATTTTGCAAATGGTTGCACACAGTGCACCAAGCGCTGTCACGATGTCCGCTATTCCATCCCTCGCATTTTGCCAGTGCGGGTCGATGACGCCCAGTCCCAACGCATGTGCAACAGCACGTTTGATCTGTGACCCATCATCATTGTCATAGGCTCTCAGATCCCCAACTGGTCCTCCGATTTGAACATTCACCCCTCGCAACGCAGCGTCATCGATTGCGTTCTGTCGACGCACCAGCTCAGATTTCCAGACCTGCAGTTTGGTGGCGAAGCACATCGGAACGGCGTGCTGGCCGTTGGTGCGCCCCATCATCATCGTGCCCCCATGATGAACGATCTGCTGATCCAGCAATGTAAGGAGCCGCTGCAAGTCCAGACCGACCTCTGCGAGTCCGATCTTCATTTGCATTGCAAGAGCCGTGTCCATGATGTCTTGCGTCGTTGCACGGAAGTGAAAGTAATTCGCATGATCGCCAAGCGCTTTACGCATCTGTTGAATAAGCCCAACAATAGGTCGACCCACAATCAACATGTCCGCCTGCATTTGGTCCTTGTCGAGCATCTGCGGCGACAAAGCCTCAATCGCACGGGCTGCATCGCTGGGAATAAGACCCGCATCCGCCTGACATCGAGCCAAAGTTTGCTCAACCTTCAGCCAGGCTGAGATCGTACTGTGTTCTGACCAGATAACCCGCATGTCGAGGGTCGAGAAACAGTCGCGATAAAGACCGAAATCAAGCATCACCCAGCCCTCCCTGCGTCAGCTTTCGGTCTTTCAGGATACCCCGGACGCGGAAGGCGATCGCACCCGCGCCGATGATTATGAAAGCCAGCGCGATTGGGCGCTCGACAAAAATCAGTGCCCCCCCATCCGACATCAACAGCGATTGGCGAAAGCTCTCTTCGGCGCCTTTTGCCAGCACAAATGAGATGACAAAGGCGGCGATATTAAATTCGTGCTTTCGCATCAACCAACCAACAAACCCCGCCACGGTCATCACGGTCACGTCGAACATCGACCCGCGTGCAGAATAGGCGGCGACAAAGGCGGTCATGAAGATCATCGGATAGAGGACGTTTGTTGGAATTTTCAGGATCAACCGAGCCACTTGCGTCGCTCCGAAATAGCCGATCACGCCATACGCAATGATCCCCAGCATGCCGCAAGCGAACAGCTTATAGACCAATTCCTTATCGGTCAGGAAAAGTGTTGGTCCAACCTGAATGCCATGGATCAGGAACACACCCAGAAGGATGGCGCCAATGGTCGATCCCGGAATGCCCAACGTCAACAGGGGAGCCATAGATGGGCCGGAAACCGCATTGTTTGCTGCTTCGGGTGCTGCGACACCTTCCAATGCGCCCTTGCCCCATTGCTCGGGGTTCTTCGCCCGGCGCTTCCCTTCACCGTAGGATATGAAAGCGGCAATCGCTGAGCCCAGCCCCGGCAGGACGCCGATACCTGCCCCGATAAAGCCACCACGCAAGGCGTGCGGCAGGCAGGGTTTGTATTCCTCCCAGGTCAGATCATTGCCGTCTTGCGTGCTGTCGTTCTCTTTAGTCTCACCATGGGTTTTCCGACGTTCTTCCAATTGGGCAAATACTTCGCCTAGAACAAAGACGCCGATCATCAGGGGAACCAGTCCGATGCCATTGGACAAGTCGAAGGAGCCAAAGGTGTAGCGTTCCTCGCTCGAAATCGGGTCAAGTCCAACCATGGCGACCAGAATTCCCATCAGGGCCGAGGCCAATCCTTTGACTATGGATTTTCCGATCACCGATCCGATCACAACGAAGGCGGCAAAGTAGATTGCGAAGGTCTCTGGCGGACCCAGTTTCAATGCGATGGACGCAATGAACCCTACACCGATGACCAACAGGATATCGCCCATCAGGTCGCCAATAATCGACGAGATGGTGGCAACCTTCATCGCCTTTCCCGCCTTGCCAGCGCGCGCCAATGGATAGCCATCGATCTGTGTGGCAGCACTGGCGGCGGTGCCCGGAGTGTTGAACAGAATGGCCGCGATAGACCCACCATAGCGCCCGGATTTGCCGATCACGTAAAGAAACGCCAAGGCGAAAAGGGGCGACATATAGAAAGTGATCGGCAACAGCATTGCGATGGCGGCTGATGCGGTCAATCCGGGGGTCGCACCCACGATCATGCCAACAAACGCCGCCAATACGATCGCAAAAAGCAGCATCGGGTCAGTGATCACCGAAAGAAGAGCAGGAAAGATTTCCATAATTTGTTACCCCTGTATCCAGTTCAGCAGATCAAAGACCTCGCCATAGGGTGGGAATACGCCGAGCAGCACGAAGAAGATGATGTGAAAGACCAGCGGGCACAGAATGACTGACAGCGCCAATCCGATCCGACTACGGACGCAAAAAATATAGAGAACAAGCGGAGCAACAATCGCGGTCGGAACAAGATATCCGAACCAGCGGAAAGATTGCTGATAGATCAGCGCAATGATGAAAAGGCCGATGATCTCAAGCGTGGCCCCATTGTCGGGTTCGCCTTGTGCTTCACCTGCGTTCTGACGTGTGGCCCCGATGATCAGGAATCCGGACAGAGCAAGCAGCGCAACAGCTGCAGCAATAGGCACAATGCCAGCCCATGTATCACCGGGCGAGGCCGCTGGCACTTGCCAGGCACTCCAGATGGCAACACATGAAATGGCTGCCAGAACAAGCCCTTCGGCATAAGCACGCATAATTCCCTCCGTCACACATTGGTCGTTGAGAGAGATCGGGTGGCGATATCGCCACCTGATCCTGTCAGTCTCAGTTCGTCAGGCTATCCACCAAAGGCGCGGCGTCTTCTTTCATCGCCGAAAGTGTTGCCTTGGCATCTGCGCCGTTTTGATAGACCGGGCCGGTTCCGCGTGAGGCCAGAAGTTCGGCAAACTCAGGTTTCGCTGCGATCTGTTCCAGTGCGTCTTCCATGGCCGCAACCACCTCGGGCGGCGTGTCTTTTGGTGCGAATACAATCACCGGGGACGATACGGCAGCGAAGGGTATCCCTAGTTCACCAAATGATGGCACGTCCGACATAATCCCGTCGCGGTCCTGACTGTTGACCGCCAGCGCGCGCAGTTGATCCTCAAAACCAGCCAATTGCTGCACGCCAAGGAAACCGAAATCAGCTTGTTCGCCAATTAGTGCTGCACGGGTCGGACCACCACCTTTGAATGGTACATCCTGTGCCTCGATGCCGTTGTTGGCCAGAAAGCCCAGGCCGCCAACATGGTGAAACCCGCCGCGTCCCGAATGCGCCCAACGAAGCGATCCTGGATCAGCCTTTGCCGCGTCGATCACGTCTTGCACGCTTTGGAATGGGCTGTCCTTTGGCACCATCAGCGATGTCTGCAACTTACCGACCTGAGCGACAAAATTGAAACTTTCCAATGCGTCAATGTCGGTGTCCCGCGTCATGGTCGACAAAAGGAACGACCCACCCGACGTCATCATCATCGTGTATCCATCCGGACGCGCACCGACGACCGAGTTGGCGCCGTTCAGACCGCCCGAACCGGGCTTGTTCACGACTACAACTGGTACGTCCAATATGCCCTCGGCTGCCGCCGAGATGGCACGTGCATAAGCATCTGTACCACCACCGGCCTTGTACGGCACGATGAGGTTGATGGGGCGCTTGGGCCAGTCGGCAGCAAAGCTGGCTGTGGCTGTTGTCGCTACGGCAACGGCGGCAATGGCCGCGTTAAGTAGTGTTCTGCGTTTCATCGGGTCCTCCCATAAGCTCGACCCTAAACTATCTAAGTTTGGGTGTTGATAAAAATGCAAAGATAACATCTACTCTTGCAAAAAACGAAAGACTGGGTGAATGAACATCAAAGCTTTGCGCGCATTCAGTATCACGTTGTCCGAAGGCTCTCTGATTGCCGCCTCGGAAATATTGCACCTGAGCCAACCCGCTGTCAGCCGATTGATATCGGGATTGGAAGCAGAACTAAGGCTTACATTATTTGATCGAAGCGGCCGCAACCTTACCCCTACGCCAGAAGGGTTCGCATTCTACCGCGAGGCAGGTCGAATTCTGGAAAATCTGGATGAAGTGCCCAGGATCGCGGCGGAAATTCGTGCTGGGCGAACGGAATCACTGCGCATCGTCACGATGCCCAGAATAGCGCAAACCTTATCGGCCCGCTCAGTAGCGAGGTTTTTCAAAGAACATCCTGACATCAACATCAGCCTGGATGTCCGGGCACGGCGCGAAGCCGGAAAGTGGTTAGCAGGGCGCGAATACGACATCGGTATTGGAGCATTGCCCGTTGAACATCCGGGAATTCGCACACAACCGTTATTGAGAGTTCGGGCACAGGCGATCCTGCCTGCAGATCACAAACTTGCCAAACGACAGGAACTCTCAGCGACTGAGCTTGTGAATGAACCTATCATCCGTTTGATGCAGGGGTTGTTACTGCGAGATCAACTGGATGACATCTTTCATTCTGCTGGCGTTTCTCCTGGCCAGTCTTGCGAAGTTGCGTCTTCCCAACTGGCGTGTTCACTTGTTGCAGAAGGGGCAGGTATAACTATCGCAGATGAATTGGTCTCAGCTCAGTTTGGTCTCGAAAACTTGATCCTGGTGCCGGTTGTTCCCGAAAAATGGATGACATTCGGGTTGTTGTACCCCGTCTCGCAGGACAGAACTGAAGCTCTTTGCCGCTTTGAAACAGTTTTGCGCGATGTGGTTAGGGACTTGGCGGGTCAAAGCCCAACGTTGGAAGTGGCCATGGATTAGGACCATTCGATGATCAGATGCTCGGGGTTCAATCGCCCTTGAATGCGTCAGGCTCTACGCTGACGCAGTTGCAGAAATGATCCACATCGCAGTGTCGAGAAGGGCGACCAAGGTTTGTTCGTTTGATTGACAATGGGAGCTTAGTGAACTTATCCCCCATTTGTGGCGCGCGCAGCATTGGTAGGTGTGGGCTCTTTCAAGACCTTGGGTGCAGCGCAGCATTTCGGTTCAAGAACCACTCGCCATCAATTTGAACGGCCCATAGCCGACATCCATCAGCCCTTTGAAATACTGCGTTAGCAGCCCGCATTTCAGACATTCGCTGCGATTGCGAAAGCTAGTCTAGGTGAATTCTCACTCCGCGGTCGACAGTGGAATCGCTACCTCAGACTTGTCTCATTCATTGCTAGATTTCTATGGCTACAACAAACTCCAGCCAGCTATCGATGCCGGGGGTCAAGATCTGGGGCCAGGCACGAAAACAAATCTGAGGGCACATGCGAATTTGATTCTCTAAACCTTTTTACAATTGAATCGCGCCAATCAAACGACGTTCGTAACATCACAACCTTGTCTCGGGTTCGCCAACAAAGAATTTTAGAACCGATAAGTCGCGCCTAGCACAGGCCCCGACTGATCAAATGTAAAATCGTTGCCGTTGATTTCATGATCGAATGAGATATAGCGATAGCCACCGCGGATCAGCCACCTGTCGTTGATTGCGTAATCTGCCGTCAGCAGAATCTGCCAGGTTTCACTGTCGCTGCGGAAGCCTCCGTAGTCGACAAAACCGGAGCCCGACCACTTATCCGAGAACTGTACCCGTGCTCTGGCGCCGATGACAGGGTCGGTCCAGCTATCATCTGCTGTTGTTGTGCGCCCCGGTGCCGCGCCGGGTAGAAGGGTAAATTCCGTTTCAGTGCTGAACCACCGGAAACCCCCGGCGACGTCAACGGTGATAGTTGGCGCTTCATACACTCTGTAGCCAACATAGCCACTTAGGTATTGTGTGGTAAATGATGTCTCCAGACCCGAGCCGACAGGTCCAGGAGCGCTGTTGCTGAAAGATAAGTCTGTGTAGTTGTAATCTGCAAGTATCAGCCAACGTCCGTTGGTGGCCGAGAACGCACTCATAAAGGCAAAATCGAGGTTTTCCAACGCATCCGAAAAGCTGAGAGTACCGTCCAGAGTGCCCAAAGGTGTGTCCAATGTAGTCTCTGTTTCCGGCATGAACAGGTAGATTGTGGCCTCATATGACCAATCGGATTGTTGAGCCGAAGCCACTGTGGCCAAAGATGCAAAAAAAGCTACTCCGCAAGCGCAGCTTTTCACCCAAATTGACGAAGTCATTCTGTCCCTCCCGTCAAACAATCAAGTTTGAATAAATGGTCTTTGGTTTGTGGTTGTTTAGCCATGGGCCTCATTCTACAGCTCCTTCGGTTGCCATGGAACCGCTGCCGACACGATTAATATCTGTGTTCGGGAAGAACTCGGACCAGACATGCCAGAATGCGCCTGCGCGCAGGGTTTCGACACGTTTTAGCTGACCCTGATCTGAATGGCCCCAAAAATCGCAATGGCTCACAGGTTGACCAAAGTCGTTGTACCAAACGCCTAGGCTTTCATACTTTGGATCCAAGCTGACCACGACATCTCGTCCGCCGACATTGGAATTCACGATCCACTCGTTCTCGACGATGAAATCATCAGTCCAGCAAACCGCATCCTTACCGATCGTAATTCCCCAAACGTAGGTTTTATTTGGTAACCGATCGTCCGAACGATCCATGTTGTCCATCACGGGCGCGTCTTCCTGATGCTGGCGTCCGATGCCCCAGCCAAACGTGATCTCGGTCATCATATCCAGCAGGCGCAAAAATGGGTTCGGGGATGGCTTGTTCAGAAATACCTCACCGTCAGGATAGGCCTTCTGAAACCCGCGGAACGTCATTCGAAAGGTTGGCCAGGGCTCCATTTGCGCTTCGGGTCGAAGGGGGCAGGCAGGACCGTCGGAGTTAGGGTCGCGGTCCGCCTCGCGGAAACCATAGATGTGCTGGATCGGCTCGCCCATGTCGTTATCGCGCAGGATTAGGTTATTGCCATGCTGGGCCAAAACCTCGAGATTCAACCGTCGTCCTTCTATTCGCGGAATGTAACCCTGACCCAGATTGGCCATAGCGCAATAGGTCATGACCACGTCTTCGCCACCCAAGCCATCTACATTCCCGGCCAGATGAGGGCGCATAATCTGCGCATCCGGGTGCGCGCGGGCTTGGCCGTTGTTTTCGATGACAATGACGGGCGCAGTTGGTCCGACATATTTGCGGGCTTCTTTAATTGGAAAGTACTGTGCGTCATTGAGCTGGTTCCTTAGACCCAAATGCACCCAAACGTAGGGAAACCCATAAAGAAGAAGAGTAAGCACAGCCGCTATGAGCCAAAGCCAGAAAGGGCCACCGCCCAAAAGGAAATGCGCAAGTGTTGCCGCTGCGAACCCGCCAAGTCCGATACCGATCAGGCGATATTCATTGCGGATAAAGCGCACCATATTCTCGCGCTTTACCTTCAGCAACATTTGAGAGACGTCGCCCAGATCGCGAAAATAGACAAAGCCGATGCCGAAAGACACAATCAATCCCAGGGCGAATATTATGCTACCAATCATGCTGTGACCCTCGACCTTGATTAACACAGTCCTTCACAGGTTTATTGCGAAGGATTAGGCTTACTTCTGTGGCGACGCGCGCTTGATCATGAAAGCCTCAACTGCCTGTTGGGTTTCGGGGCGGATGTTCTCGATCCCTTCATAGGGCACGCCATAGGCGGGCGCGGTATCGGGGAATTTTTCTTTGCGGGCCATGTGGCGGCCCAAAATCCGTGCGAATTCCTGCCCTCCCCAGGCGCCAACCTCGGTCGAGACCGAGTATTCTTCGCGCGTGTCCCGATAGAGATCAAAGAACTTTGCAAGAATGGCGCTTTCGCCTGGTCCCGGCAGTTTCAGCTTTAGCTGGTCTTTCACGACCGCCTCGGGCTTGTTCACCGAATAGACGATGACGTGATCGCGGCGAGATTTGGATTCATCGGTGAACAACAAGGCGGCCGACTGGTCCACCCCATCTACAAGGCGATCCCGCGGAATATACTGATCTGCTCCGGCAAAGCGCGACAAAGTGGTATAGAGGTCCGAGACATGGATGATGCTGTTAAGCAACCCGTCAGCCTCGATCATACCGGGCCAGCGAATGAAGGCGTCAACTCGTATACCGCCTTCAGTCGTGTCACCTTTGCCGCCAGCATAGATCAGCGGGGTGAACCCGGATTGCGGCGCGTATTTGGTGAAATGGCCATTGTCACCCATGACCACAACCACAGTGTTTTCCGTCAAGCCCAACTCTTCCAGCCGCGCGAACAAGTCGCCCAACCACTGATCGAGCAACTGCATTTTGTCCACATACAGGCCACCATTAACGCTCTCTGGCCCCGACCGCCCGGCACGGGTGTTGTCCAGCGGGATCATCGGCCAGTATTGTAAGAAAAACGGGTCTTCACCACTTGCTAGGCGATCCAATTCTTCCATCGTCTTGTCCTGAAACCCCTGGTTCATCTCATCGTACTTCGCAGCGTTCCAGCGTTCGCCGGTTTCCATGCGAATTTCGCGGATGGGCCCGCCGGTTTCCCCTTCGATGACTGTCATCATCGCGGCAGAGTCCGGCCGGAACCAGCCGTCCAGCGTATATTTGTCGTCATAGTCACGGATCGCGACCGAGACCTGTTCTTTGATCGCATCATCATTGAAGATCGTCAGCTGGCCCTGTTGGTGGATGGCGTGCTGGGCATAGTCAAAACCCTGATTCATCGCCCAGCTTTCTGCGATATCGCCCATGTGCCATTTGCCGACATGGCTGGTCGCATAACCCGCCTGTTTCAGAATTTCGGCCAAGGTGACCTCGTTTTCCGGTAAGCCAAACCCGGCAATGTCCACCGTTGTGTCGCCCATACCCATGCGTACGGGCAACCGCCCGGTCATTTGTGCCACGCGGGTCGGCGTGCACGAAGGTTCAGTATACATGCGCACCATTCGCATCGCCTGATCGGAAAAGTCGTTGATATTCGGCGTTTCATAACCTCGCACAGCGTTTAGCTCGGGGATGCCCATGTCGCCGAAGCCCATATCGTCGATCAGAACGCTGACTATGTTTGGGGGCTGCCCATTGTTACCGTCACGAAAAGCGGCCAGAGCATCATCAACAGCGGTATCATCCTGTGCCCATTGTTCTGCATGTTGTGCCTGCAGAATATAGAATTCGGCATCGTGTTGAATTGGGTCTTCCTGCGCTTGCAAAGGTGGTGCCGTAACGCCTGCACAAAAAACCAGAAGCCATTGTAGTTTCATTCCGTCTCCCCCAGGTTTGAAGCCGAGCTTCGGTGTTTGATCTTTGATGCGTTAACCAATTGTAACATCGTTATATTCAGATATTTATTTAAATTTGCGACGTCACTGCCAGCTCATGAATACATCACGGGTCAGTTCAGTTTCCGGACGCAGGTTTTCGATGCCCTCATAGGGGGTACCTTTGCCGATCTCTGAATGTGGATATTTGGCGATCATCTTCTGGTGGCGCTTTATCATATCCTGAAAAGATGCACCGGCCCAAAGCGAGTAGCCAACCAACGGGTGTTCCTCACGAGGGTCCCGATAGATGTTATAGGTTGGAGCAGCCGCGCCGGGTTGACCAGGGGCAGGAAGGTGCATCTTGAATTCTTGTTTAACGACCGAGCGCAAGACAGGGCCTTCGTAGACATAGACATAGTCGCGCCGACCGTTCCCCTCGCCGTTCAACAGTAACGCCGTCTGGTCAATGCCGTCTATCACTCGGTCCCTTGGGATAAAGGCGGTGGCTCCGGCAATTCGCGCCATTGTGGTGAAGATATCTGAAACATGAACGATGTCGCCAGCTGCAGTGTTGGGTTCGATCACACCGGGCCAGCGAATGAACGCATCGGTTCTTACTCCGCCTTCAAGATGCTGAGTTTTGCCTCCGCGATAGATTAGTTGGTTCAGGCCGGATGAGCCTTCATAATGATACATCAGACCATTATCTGCCATCAGAACAACAATTGTGTTGTCCGCCGTGCCGGTTTCTTCAAGCTTGGCCAAGAGATCTCCAATCCATCCATCAAGCAGTTGCAGCTTGTCAGCATGAAACCCGCCATTTCGTGAAATTGCCTGATCCGGGTAGACGAAGTTCAACGGGTACAGCGGCCAGTATTGCAAGAAGAACGGCGCATCCTCGGAGGCTACACGTTCGAGTTGCTCCAGCGCCTGCCGTTGATATCGTTCGTTCATCTCTTCATATTTGGCCTGCGTCCAAACCTCACCGGCTGACATGTCTACTTCCAGGGCGGGCCCACCGGCTTCGGCCTCGACACCGGTGACAAGACCATATGGCTTGAAGCGCTCATCCAGCAGGAACTGATTGTTCTGCCCCTCGGGCACGTAACCGAGCATGGCGTTGGACCTCATTGCCTCGGGGATCATGAGGCTCAGCTGCACTTGCTGGTGTAGTGGAAATGCGGCCCAATCGAATCCTTGATTGTGTGGGTACGATTGCTCAATGTCACCTTGGTGCCATTTGCCGATATGCGCCGTATTGTAGCCGACTTGTTTCAGTATCTCCGGCAGTGTCACTTCGCTGGTCGGAAGACCTTCTCCGACCAAAGCCACTTTGACCTCTTCGACACCGGCGCGTATCGGGTGGCGCCCTGTCAGCATGGCGGTACGTGTGGGAGTACAAGAGGGTTCGGTATACATGCGCATCAGCGACATGCCTTCGGTAGCCAACTGATTGATGCTGGGTGTCTCGATCCCCATGACGTAATTCATCTTGCGGTCACCCATCTGACCAAAGCTTACATCATCGATCAAGATGTAGAGGAAATTAGGAGGTTTGCCGCCATTGGCCGCACGAATTTCGGTCAGCTTTGCGTCGACTTCAACGTCTTGCGCATCCCATGCCTCACCAAACTGCGCGCGAAGGAATTCGAACTCGCCGTCATGAACAATCGGGGTTTCCTGAGCAAGCGCGGAGCCGGCACCAATCAACAACGCAGGCAAAATGTATCTAAGTCTCATGTCAAACCTCCAAATCTTTGTTCCGTACCGATTCCGAATCAAGGCCATGCGCCTGCAGCCGTCCGTCAATACTGCTGCGCAGGTCCGAAAGGCTTTCTGCCAGATCGGCGAGATAGCGCATCTGAAGAACAGACTGCGACCTTGGCGGCACCGCCAGTTCGGCGAAGACCTCTTTGTAGTCGCGGCAAATTCGATCAAACTCTTGGTCTTTTGCCCGCAGGTCCCGCAGCAGGCGACCCGCTTCGGGAAATTGGGATTCAAAGAACTCATCATCCGTCATTGGCAGCGCCCTTCAGGCATTCGTTTGCCAAGCATGCACCCAACAGAAAATGTATTGAACGTATAAAGCCGCATGCTACCGTAGCACCATGGCGACAAACCCTTATTGCGAAAGGATAGTTCTTTGACCGTCAGCATGGACGATCAGGAACAGAATGACATTCAACAGTTCTCGGCCGAGCAGGTGCGCGATGCGTTGGATAGGGTTCAGAAGTCAGATGAATTCAAAGGGTCCGCCCGCATGCGGTCTTTTCTGTCTTATGTTGTGATGGAATCGCTCGAGGGTCGTTCCGAACAGATACGCGCCAAAACCATTGCGATGGATGTTTATGGATACGACGCGGATGAGCTATTGAAACGCGAAGGCGTCGTACGCGTGGATGCGGGACGTGTTCGGCGAAAACTCCAAGCTTATTATGAAAGTAAGGGGATTGCTGACGAATTGGTAATCTCATTGCCTGTCGGGAGTTACGCACCCGAGTTTTTGCCAGGCTCCAATCGACGCAGCCAACCATTACGCGGAAGGCGGCAGGCTTACGCAGCCGTTATCTCGCTTTCACTTCTAGTAGCCGGTATTCTAGTCGGTGTTCTGATCGGCCGCGGTTCGCAATCTGTTGCTCCAATAACTGGCAAAGCTGCGATCTACGACGTGTCGCCAGCCCGCGTCGAAGCAATGAACCTAAGCAACGCAGGCCGGGATCTGATTTTTCCGGTTACAGATTTGGCAGGCCTTCAACCAGCGTTGTTGATATTTCAAACAGCAACTGAACGAGATCCGTTTTATTACGGGGGGTATGCTGGCGCTTCTCAGGTCGAAACCATGTTCGCCATCATGAAATCTGGCGATCCCGGTTCTGATGAGTTTTTGCACGCGGCCGACAAGAATAGTGCTTATGCTTTGGAATTGGCTCCGGATGCAGCATGGCCGCTTTCAGCGCGAGCCTGGTTTGAATTTGGGGTGGGCAATTACGATAGCGCAGTTCGATTATCCCAACGGGCCGTAGGTTTGGCACCCGATGATTCACATGTTGCTGAATTCGATGCCTTGATTTCCCTTTATACATCTGATTTTGAACGAGTTTTGTCTCAATCAGCGCGATATAGAGTCCTGGCCTCACAAGGAGGGGGACTTGTATTTGACAATGCATTGGGTGCGGCTCAGTTCCATACGGGAGACTATGCTGCCGCAATCAGGACGTTTGATGAAACAATATCGCGTGGTGGGCCGTTCGGACCAATTTCCGCAGCTTACCTTATGGCAGCCCACTGGAGGAACGGAGAACAAGCAGAGGCACAGCGGCTTGCAAAAGTATTTTCGGACACTTGGCCAAGCTTCCCTCTCGAAGCACTGAAGGCTCGAGTGTTTGTAGACCCGCAGCCAGTTCAAGAGCTGATCAGTGCAATGAAGGCTGCGGGTTGGTCAGGAACCGTCAGGCCCTGATTCTACGCAGTAGGATGTGTCACAATCAATTTGCTTAGATTGGAATGACATAAAGACCAGCGTAAAAATGCCAGCGCCATGCCGCGAAGTAGAGTTTGTTTGCGCCGCCCTCGGACAGCACAGGTGTATCGGTAATAGTCATTTAGTGGCCTCCAAGCACAATCGCGCCGCATCCAGCGGGATACGGGCATCTTTGATTTCAATAGAAGGTAATGAAATCAGGCGTGAGGCAGGTCGCGGGTCAAACGCGCGGGATCGAGATCATTGCGCTCGGCAACGCGCTTGGCGATAAATTCGAAAGTTCGCGTTGCTGTGGTCTGTACGAAGCGTGGACGACTGTCTTGAATCAGAACGGACGTGTTGCTGATGCGGCAAGCTTCGCAATCAACGGTCACTGGTGCGCTGTCGCCATCTATATTTCCGCAGATGCCGCTCAACTGCCCGCCTGCCGCAATATAGGCGGTGAGTTCCGGGGTCGTAGGCATGGGAGCTGTCCGATGCGCAAAGCTCAGCATTCGTGACTTTGGGCTCAGAGCTGACCTCAGATGCGGCGCGGCATCTGCCAGTTTCGCAGAACTAGCATCGTGGCAGAACGGCCCATAAGAGACATTCTACAACCGAGCGGATTACTGAAATACAGCGTTGCAAACCGGCGTTTGCTGCCAGTGCATACCCATTCGCAGCAATATCTACACTATCCGGGAAAGACCGGAATTGGTCACGACAGCGGTCGTTCTAACATTTTGGCTGCAGACAAGCTGTCAGGCGGTACAAAAATCTCGCAGTATCGAATTAAAGAGCCCCGGCTTCTCTAAATGCGTCGCGTGAGCACATCCAGGTATCACGGCGAGGTTGGCGTCGGGAATTGATTGCCACAATTGTTCGGTTTGGCTCCATGGATAGGTCCGATCCCGGTCACCCCAAATCACCAACGTACGGGTCATGATATCCGCCAAATGTTTGGCGCCGCTCCAACTTTCCATTGCGTCGAGCCCAATTAGCATGGTTTGCAGGCTGCATTGTTCTGCAATCATAGCACAGTCCTCATAGGCCGCAGCTTTTCCCCGATCAAGAAACCAGGTTGCCGCAATACGTCTGGCCGTGGCTCTTGGTCCTTCTGTATTGGCCCGGCGCTTTGAAGTGTCGATCGTCTCAAACCGGCCGGGTAAAATGCCAATCGTTCCGGTGCCGTAAAGCACCAACCGGTCGATACGTTCGGGTGCGCGGGTAACCATTTCTTGGACGATCATCCCGCCCATTGAATGGCCGATCAGGATAAATCGCTCAATTCCCCGCCCGGTTAATTCGCACAGCGCCCACTCGGCAAATCCAGCAATACTGGTAGGGGCCTCGAGATGCGCATTCTCACCAAATCCCGGTAAGTCCAAGGCTACGACGTTGAAACCGGCCAGGGCTTCGACTTGCCCTAACCATTGTCGACTGCCGCCCAAAAATCCATGGACGAATACGACAGGTGTCATTTGCGCCCACCCTGTACAATGCGATCAAGGATCATGGCGCAGAAAAGGATCGCAAACCCGGCGAGGATGCCTTGGCCCACATTGGCATATTGCAATGCTTCCAGCACGTCCTCACCCAGCCCCTTGGCGCCAATAAGCGAGGCCACGACGACCATCGCCAGCGACAACATAATCGTCTGGTTGATCCCCGCGCGGATCGATGGGCTTGCTAATGGAAGATCTACCTTAGTGAGCAAGTACCACTTATTGGCACCGAAACTAATAGCTGCTTCGCGCACGCTTTCTGGTACACCACGCAGACCAAGAACGGTCAATCGTACCACCGGTGTGCCGCCAAAAATCATCGTGACCACAACCGCCGCTGGCTTTCCAACGCCGAAGAACGCAATCACAGGCACCATGAACACGAAGGCTGGCATGGTTTGCATAAAATCCATGATCGGCTGGATAAACGCATAGAACCGTGGGCGACGGGCAGCAAACATGCCGAGCGGAATTCCGATAACAATCGAGAGACACGCCGCTGTCCCCAACAAGGCCAGCGTCGTCATGGCACCTTCCCAGAAACCCAGCAGGCCCATATAGGCCAGAAATGCGCCCGAATAGATCGCCGTGCTGATGCCCGCTGTCAGCCAGGTCAGCAAAATAATCAAGCTCGCAATCACGATCCATGGCGTCTGAACCAGTATGACCTCTAGCGCATCCAACAGAGTGCGGATGCCGAATGTCAGCCCATCAAAGAAGGTCTCGCTGTTGCGTACGCACCAGGCGATGAAATCTTCTACCCAAGTGATACTGGTCAGGCGGATGTTTGGGTCTGTCGGAAAATGGCTAAGCAGTGAAAAGCGCCCTGGGAAGCTGTAATGCAACATTGCCGCGGCGACGATCAACGCCATGAAGATTGCGCTGAACACGATCTGCGACACCGGCATGGCCGAACGGATCGAACGATCCGATAGCCACTCCGAGAAACGCGCCTCAAGCGCCCAGTTCGCCACCTGTGACTGTATGAATTTGACGATGATCAGTATGATCAGGCCGGTTAGAATGATGTAAGGACCTTCAGCTGCCATCGCTTCGGCCTCGGCACGGATACCTCCTATGTTTTCTTCAAGCGAGTCCACCGTTCGCTGATAGACATCGATCTTGTCCGAGTTGTTTTCGATAGCCGCCGCCAATTGCTGACGGCGCAGTTCAAGCGTCCCTTCAATCGATGCAATACGCTCCATTGCCTCGGCTGCCAGATCGCCGAACAACCCTCGCGCAATCTGCACAAAGGCTATAGTTTCGAGGATCAGAAATGGTAACGCCCATGACCACAGACCTCGCGCACCGAACCAGACCGGACCAAACAATCCGGCCATCAGATTGAAAGTTGGTGTAAAGCGGGACGATGCACCAATCTTGTCGAAATTACGGATGTAGTAGTCAGGGCTGGTGCGCACAAATGTGCGAATGTTTTCACGCCGCTCTTCGGCATAGGCAAGGGCCGCTTCGCTTTCGGTATCTTCCAGCGGGTTCACATCAGAAATGCTCATGACACTTCGGTCCCTTCGATCACGGTGCGCAACAGATCGGCACGGGTTATGACGCCAACATCCACGCCGCCGTCCTCCACAAGGATTGCGCTGCTGTTGTCGATCGCCAGATTGATCAGCGTGCTCAGATTTTCGTCTTCATTCACGCGCGGGGCATCCGCCGATAGCCGCCCATGGGCCGCAATATGTTCTGGAATTGGCCGCATGACCGCATGGGCGCGCACAACTTTGAGGCGTGAAATACCCGCAACGAAATCAGCCACATAGTCATCAGCGGGGTTCATCACGATGTCTTCGGCTGTCCCGATCTGCACCACCTTGCCGTCCCGCATGATGGCGATCCGATTGCCGATGCGGACGGCTTCATCAAGGTCATGGGTAATGAAGATCGTAGTCTTCTTGAGAATCTTGCTCAGCCGGATGAATTCATCCTGCAATTGTCGCCGGATCAGCGGATCAAGGGCCGAAAACGGTTCATCCATCAAAAGCACGTCGGGGTTGGCGGCCAAGGCGCGGGCCAGACCCACACGTTGTTGCATGCCACCGGACAGCTCGTGTGCGAACTTTGACCCCCAGGCGCCCAGTTCGACAATATCGAGAATAGCAGCAGCCTGACGCATGCGTTCATTCTTGCTGACCTGTCGGATTTCCAGTGGCATTGCCACGTTATCCAACACCGACCGATGCGGCATCAGCGCAAAGTTCTGAAACACCATACCGATTTTGTTGTTGCGAAACTGCTGAAGCTCTTTTGGCCCCAAGGCCATGACATCAGTGCCTTCGATTTCGATCTTACCAGCTGTCGGCTCCAGCAATCGGTTGAAATGGCGAACCAGGGTGGATTTACCGCTGCCTGACAGACCCATGATGCAAAAAATCTCACCCCGGTTTACCGACAGGCTGACATCAGCGACGCCGACAACACAGTTGTATTCGGCCAGCACTTGGGACTTGTCCAACCCACGGTCGCGGATCGCCCGCAGCGCCACTTCGGGCCTGCCTCCGAAAATTTTCCAGACATTCGAAATTTCGATAACGGTGTCGTCGCTCATAGGTCCTCCAGAGATCTGCTTTTGGGTGGCGCCAGCAGATGCCGCCACCCTGTTTCTGGAAGTGGGATCAGAGACCCAGCCAAGCGTCGACGCGATCCGGGTTCGCTTCGACCCATTCGCGGGCAACCTCTGCCGGATCGCGACCTTTGCCGCTGATCTCATAGGCGAAACCGCTGACATCATCTGCAGTCAATGCGAAATTCGCGAAGAAATCAGCAATCGCAGGTGAGCGGTCTGGCAACGTATTGGACCATGCGATCTGGACGTTCTTCAGGGCGTCTTTGGTGGCAACACTGGATTTGCTATACCAATCCGGATCGTCCGATGGCTGCACCATCACGTATTTTGCCGGGTCGAACGTCGGCTCGCTCAGCATTTGAACGTCGAACATGTACCAGACCGCGTGTGGCTTGTAGCAATAGAAGGCATAGCCCTCGCCTTTGGCGATGCTGTCTTTGATACGCGCGGTCTTCACGCTTTCTTCTGCACGCACGGGCTCGATGAAATCAAGCAGACCGTAGTCGCGCGTTTTCACCTCGTTCACATTGGCCGAAGCCCAGCCGGGGGCGCCAATCCACATCTCACCCTTGCCGTTGCCATCGCTGTCCATCAGGGCGGCGACATCAGGGCGGCCCAGATCAGCTATGTCGGTGATATTGTTAGCCTCACCAAAGTCCTTGCTGACGCAAAAACCCTGATTGCCTTCGTAGGGGTTCGAGGACAATGTTACCGTACCGGCCTCGTCGACATATTTCTTGGTAAAGCTCTCCTGATTGGGCAGCCACACATCTGGATGCACGTCGATGTCACCTTTGCCCTGATCCATGGCTTGAAAGATGGTTGCATTGTTACCGGGCACATATTCAACCGTCCCGCCGATGCGCGTTTCAACAACGGCACCCAGAAGATGAGCGATTGCCTGCGCCCCGGTCCAAGACGGCACACCGATTTTAACCTCTTCCGCCGCGAATGCGGGCATCGCATAGATACCTACCGCCGCTGCCATACCAAATGCCTTTAGCTTGTTTCTCATGATAGTCTCCTCTGTTGAATTGCGCCGTATTTTGGCGTCGTTTTTTTAGTCAATCTCATTCCCATCGCTCGGCGGTGTCGTACAAAGTCGTCTCGGGCTGCGACTTCGGACAGAAGGGGAAAAGGGGGACAAACCGCCAGGCCCTAGCTTAAAGTCTAGAGCATGAGGTTTTCTGAGGGCCAATTCGAACATTTCATCAAACTATTCCCGCAATGCATAGTTTTGAGTATGCTCGACCAATGCTTCCTTGGAAATGCAGGTACACACATTGGATTTGAACTGGCTGCGCGACTTTGAATGCCTCGCCCGGACACTGAACTTCACCCGAGCCTCCGATGAACGCAACATCACACAATCCGCATTCAGTCGTAGAATCAAAGCGTTGGAGAGCTGGGTCGGGCTGCCTCTGGTCAATCGCGCCACCTATCCTGTTCAATTGACAGAAGCAGGTCAACAATTCTTGCCGGTCGCTTTAGCGGCGATCTCACAACTGTCAGAATCCCGTCAATCGCTGCGGGATGCCGATCGTGGGGATAGCCGTTTCATCCGGTTTTCGGTCCTCCACACGATCGCGGTTAATTTTTTGGCAAGTCGCATCGAAGAGTTGCAGATGCAAATTCCCGATCTGCGCACTCGAGTATTGTCCGATTCCCTAAGCACCTGCTGTGACCTGTTGGTCGAGGGCGCAGTGGACATTCTCTTGTGTTACAATCACCACTCGGTTTCACCGATGATTGATGAAACCGCATTTGAGCGAAAAGACCTGTTAAAGGATCGTCTGGTGCCAGTGGCTACAGCTGATTCAGCGCGTGCCATGGGTTGGAGTCTCGCAGAGCAGGATGGCCCACCCATCCCCTATCTGGCATATGATCGTTCTTCGTTTTTAGGCATGGTTGTAGAAAATACCATAGACCGCAAACCCCTGAACGCCGAGACGATTTATGTTGATAGTCTGGTTGAGACAATCAAGAGACGCCTGATTACCGGAAGCGGCTTTGCCTGGATGCCCGAAACCGCGATTTCGCCAGAGCTGGACGCAGGATTGCTGGTGCCAATCGGCGATGACGCGTGGTGTGCCACCTTGACGATTTCCGCATTTGCCAATCCGGCGACCTTTGATCAGACAGCGCAACAGCTTTGGGACCAATTATGAACAAAGGTATCTGTTGACTTGCAGATTGCCTCCGAACGCTGTGGCGCACTTATTTAATCGCCTAAACTTGCCCTGCGTGGGAAAATTCGACAATCGCCTGGACAAGCAGGTCAATCGTATCAATGGCATTGACCTCGGCCGCAACACTATCAGCGATGAGCGAGAATTCTGAGCAAGCCACAAGCTGCAGGTCGGCCCCTGCGGCAACAAGTTCTTTCGAGGCAACTCTTAGTGTTTCGCGCGCCTCTTCGCACGGACCGTCCGTCTTAATTTTCCGGATCGCTGCAAGCATCTTTTCATCACCTGCGGACCAAACCACCGACAGCCCGCGCCTGTGCAACGCTGTCTCGAATAGCTGCGTATGTCGTACGGCAGGCGAGGCAAGCATCCCGACACATCCCCCTGATCCAAGCCTTCCAGCGGCATGATCAGCCGTCAGTTCGACCACGTTCAGCAAGGGGATGTCCACGGCGTCGGTAATCGCTTTGGCATAGTAATGGGCGGTGTTGCACGGCATCGCCAGCGCCAAGGCTCCGGCATCCTCAAGGCGACGCGCCATCGCTGCAAGCGTCGGCCCTGGATCCTCGCCGACGCCCTCGATCAAATGACTGATCCGCGACGGCACCTGCGGGTTCATATCGATCAACAAAGGGATGTGATCCTGGTCATCGGTTGAGGGTACCGCCCCCACCAGCTTGCGCTGGAGGAGGATGGTTGCCTCGGGGCCCATACCGCCAAGAATTCCGACCGGGCGCAGTGTCATGGCCTAGACAGTCACCCAGCGGTTTTGATGATCAAAGGCAAAATCATATCCGCCAAGAGCTGCCGCCCCCCCGGTGTGCAGGAAAACAATCCGTTCGCCGTTGAACTCACCCTTGCGCGCAAGATCAATCAGACCGGCTGCGCCCTTGGCCGAATAGCACGGGTCGAGAAGGATACCTTCGAGCTCTGCAAACATCCGGATCGCCTCAATGCCGCTTTTGGTCGGCAGGCCATAGCCCTCGCCGACATAGTCAGTATTGGCCTTCACGTCTTCGCGCTTGACTACACCAGCACAGCCCAGTTTTTCAGCGGTTTTGCAGGCGAGGTCAAAAACCATCTGTTCTTGCTTGGGCTGAGGCGCCCTTGTGCCGATGCCCAGAACGGGCACCTGCGCATTCATAGCACACATGCCCGTCACCAATCCGGCCTGCGTTCCTGAAGAACCGGTTGCATGCACCAATCTGTCAATTTGCAAACCACTGTTATTTGCTTGTGCCAACAGTTCGAAGGCCGCGTTAACATAGCCAAGTGCGCCGGTCGGGTTCGATCCGCCGCCAGGAATGACATAGACATTGTGCCCTTCCGCGCGCTTCTTTTCGGCTGCTTTTTCCATCTCACCCGGCATGTCGTGGCCGCCGGGAAACTTCTCGGTAGTTGCGCCATGCAAATGTTCTAGAAGGACGTTACCGTTCGTATTGTAGTTTCCATTTTGGTAACCGGTGCGATCCTCCAAAAGGATGTGACAGGCAAGCCCCAGCTTGGCGGCAAATGCAGCCGTCTGCCGACCGTGGTTGGTTTGCGTGGCCCCTTGGGTCATCACCATGTCGGCACCCTGCGCCTCGGCCTCAGCCATTAGGAATTCAAGCTTGCGGGTCTTGTTGCCACCGGTCGACATACCAGTGCAATCATCGCGTTTGATCCATATTTCGACCCCCAGCTCTTTTGACAATCGAGTCATGGGTTCAAGCGGTGTTGGAAGATGTGCAAGATGCAGGCGGGGAAAACGGGCAAGGTGCATGTCGTGGTTCCTAATATTTGCTTTTGTCAACTTACTGCGCGCTGAAGCACATTCCTAATTCGAATTTCGGTACATAAATTGCAGGAATTGCATGTTGTCACGAACTGCACTATCGATCCGCCATGCGTCTTGAGTGGATCGATGATATATTGGCCGTGCTTGATAGCGGCTCTCTCGCCCGCGCCGCTGAAAAGCGATTGCTGACGCAATCTGCGTTTACTCGGCGGGTGCGGCTTATCGAAGACAACATCGGCGCAACGCTGTTTGATCGCCGCCGCAAGCCAGTCTCTTTGATGCCAGGCGTGCGGGAACTGGAATTTGAATTACGTGAACTCAGCACCCGGCTGCAGAGGCTTCGACACACCTTAAAGACAGCGAGTGATCAGACAGGCAAATCGCTGTCTTTTGTTTGCCAACACGCGCTCACCACGACAATTTCGCCCGAAATTGTTCGTGTTTTAACTGAAGGTGGCGAAATCTCGGTTCGCGTGCGGTCAGGAAATCAAGACGAGTGCCTGATGCATCTGATTTCAAAAGAAGTTGATTTTGCCATCATGTATGCGGTGCCCGATGACAGTATTCAAGAACCCGCTAACGCGTTTGAAACCAAAACGCTCGGGATGGATACTTTGATTCCGGTCTGTGCGCCCACTGTGCGCACGCAAGTGACGGAAGACGTAATTCCTACAATCAGCTACCCGCCCGAAGTCTTTCTCGGGCAGGTCTATTCCAGGATGATTGCGCCGCGATTACCTGAAGGTAAAACCGCAGTACCCAGAGCTGAAACCGCACTTACGTTGGCCATACTACAATACGCCTTGAATGAAATCGGCATCGCGTGGTTGCCCCACTCTCTAGTGGCGACCCACCTTTCTGAGGGCGCGCTTGTGTGCATTGACGATGTGCTGCCCACACAGCTTCTGGCAATCAGGATGGTCCGCTTGGCAGAATCTCAGCCAGATCATGCAGAGCAAATATGGAAACAACTTGAAGACATTTTCAGTTTCTAGTTTTCCCGCAGCACCCTCTATCCCAAATGGCAAGCCGCCCCTAATCAGAAGGGCTTGATTTTCCCTTACACACCCTTCGCCAGACCGAAAAAAACAAAGCCCACACGCAAAACGCTTCGTTATCGCAAAAAACTGCTACATCCTAAGCACCTGATCCTGGCAGCAGTCGTCTCTCGAACGTGCCCAGCTGCCAAAGATCCGGCGAATGACGGCATCGAATGGCACAGCCACTGGGTTGTGTTGACCCCGACCGAAGCGTGCGGACCCGACGCGCTTGCCGTACGTGACATCCCCGAGGGTTCCTCGCCCAAGCTACCTGCGACATGGCCTGGGTTCTCGATCTTTCTGGACAGCCCTGGGTTTACGCCTTTGTTCGACGGGCCCGAAATCTCGGTGAATGCCGGCTTTGCCAGCAAAGTAGAACTGGATTGTGTCGCTTTCCGGACTTTCACGTTACCCTCACGATGCTGCGTTCACTGCCCACATATGCGGCGACCAAGGCGAAAGCGGCCTTTTCGGCCAAGGTCGAAGCGTTGGGACGCATGCCGACTGCCGTTTTCGTGAACTCCACAATCACGCTGGAAGGTGTGTTCGACTGGCTGGCGCAGAACGAGAGTTCGGCGCTGGACACGATCCTTTTTGGCAGTTTCGACTGGGACCCGTTTGCCCAGTACATGGCCCAAAACCTCTTTTCGGTTCGCCAGGACGTCGGGGCCATGCTGGAAGCCATGTTCCGAGTGATCGACAGCGAGCGCACCCATCCGCCAGAAGTCATCCAGATCCCGCCGATCGTGTTGGCCGAAGGCAAAGGCCGCAGAATACCGACTGGTTAGGGCCGAACCTCGACCAAAGCCACAGAGATCGCGAACCACATCCTGATACACCAAAGAACGGATAGGATTATTTCCCGACAAAAGGTTAGTCGCATTGGCAATCGCAGACGCAATTGAAACATGGACAAGTCGACCTGCTGCTGGAAACGGCCCATAGCCGACTTTGAGCGCTTCGTTGGATTTCGCAGCCGCAGCCCGCATACCGGTCATTCGCTGCATTTGCAAAATTCAGCCCAGCTGGAACTAACAGATCTCGAACAAAGTGAGCTTTCGTTTCTGCTGCGCAAAGATTTGTTCTTGACGCGACCGCAGAACCAGCCCCAACGATGCCGGTTTGTCAGTTTGGCATGGTTATGTTGATCTACTACCGATATGCAGGGGTGGGAGGAACAGTGTGGAGCGCCAACTTGCAGCAATTCTGGCAGCTGACATGGTCGGCTACACGAGTAGGATGGAACAGGACGAAGCTGGCACTCTTTCCGCTTTTTCCGCCTATTTTGATGGCACAATAACTCCGCTAATCGATCGTCACCGTGGGCACATCGTCAAACTCATGGGCGATGGTCTTCTGGCAAGTTTCAGCAGCGCTGCCGATGCGGTGGCCTGTGCAGTCGAGTGGCAACAGACACCGGCAAAAACACCAGATCCGATGCAGTTCCGGATCGGCATCAATCTTGGCGATATTATCATGCAAGATGGGGATGTCTTTGGGTCTGGCGTTAACCTTGCGTCGCGTCTAGAGCAGCTGGCGCCACCCGGAGGTGTGCTCGTGTCCGACGCTGTTTATCGCGTGGTCGGCAACCGTATCCCGGTGATATGGAAAGACGCTGGAACGCACTCTATTAAAAACGTTGTAGAGCCGGTACGCGCGTGGCGCATTGGGGGAGAAAGACAAACTCAACCCGAACCGCCGCAGCGAAAAACAACACGCAAGGCGACTATAGCTGTTCTTCCTCTGCACAGCATGAGCGACGACCCCGAGCAGACGTTTTTTAGCGATGGAATCGCGGAAGACATTATTACTGGATTGTCGCGCTTCCGTACGCTTCAGGTCATTTCCAGAAACGCGTCTTTTCGGTTCCGAGCACAAGACAAGGATCCTGCGGAAATTGCCGAGGCGTTGGGCGCCGACTATCTTGTTGAAGGAAGCGTTCGTAAGGCTGGAAGTCGGGTTAGGATTTCTGTGCAGCTCGCCGAAGCCGCTGGTGGGACGCAGTTGTGGTCGGAACGCTTTGACCGCGAATTGGAAGACATCCTATCCGTTCAGGATGAGGTCACCCGCAGCATCGTAGCGGTCCTCCCAGGCCGTGTGCAGCATGACTTCGTCGACCGCTCAGCGCAGAAACCGGCAGATGAGATGAAGGCCTATGAACTGATGCTGAGAAGCAAGGCGCTCCGCGACGGCCTGAATGCCAGAGATACGGCCAAAGCGCGGGCTTTGCTGGAGCGCGCGGTGACACTGGATCCGTCCATCGCTCGATCGTACATGTACCTCTCTGACACCTATGTTATTGACCTCTGGCTGGGACTGGCTGACCCGGACGCTCCTGACCACGCGCTGCATATTGCGCGCAAGGGCGCGGCGCTGGACAACCGGGACCCCTACATTCAAGACCAGTTGGGGTTTGCCTATCTCTGTGCAAGGCTTTGGGACGAAACCGACACACAGTTCGAAAAGACAATTTCTCTGATCGAAAACGAAGCTGAATCTATGGCTTGGTGTGGCTACGGGTTTCTATTGCTCGGACGTCATGAAAAGGCACGAGAAGTGGTCTCTGAGGCGATGCGGTTGGACCCATTGCACCCACCTGCCATTGACTGGATTATGGGCCAGGTCGAATTCTTCTGCCGAAACTTCGATGCTGCACTCGGCTTGTTGATTGGAGAGGCGCGGCTTAACTCTTTGGCTGCGGCATTCGTGGCCGCCTCCTATGCGCATCTTGGCAGGCAATCGGAGGCGGCGACAGCCTTGCAGAATTTTATCGCGGAACGTCGAGATGAGTTTGGTAGCCGGGGCATTGAGGTGACCGAAGAGAACATCTCGTGCCTTGCGCGCGGATTCAAAAGCATGTGGCGCCGACCGGAAGATTTCGAAGTCCTGACGACGGGTCTGCGGACAGCTGGTTTGCCCGCCTGACTCATTTTATCAAGGGCCCGTGCAGCGCATTATGCCAGTCGATTGCGGTTTCTGACAGACCGGATTCTCTTCGTTCAACCCTGCTCATTCGCGTAGGATCGTTGCGTTTTGTGCAAAAAGCACTGAGCATACCTTTGATCTTTTCCTGGATGGCGAAGGGTTGTTCCGAGCCGGAAACCCTGGTCTTCTGTTGTGATGTAAACTCGCTTGGTTCTGCGTATATCATGGCTCTCTCCTGTTTTCAGGCGTAAACCTAAAATCGGGATCATTATGCAATTCTGCAAACTCAGTTTCTTGACATCTATTGTTCCAAAAAGTCACAATATATGATGCCAAGACTGTTACCTCCGTTAAATCCCCTGCGCGCTTTCGAGGCTGCCGGACGGTTGGGCAGCTTTACCCGGGCAGCGGAAGAGCTGAACGTCTCGCATTCTGCAATTTCCCGCCACATTCGCGGGTTGGAAAAACGACTGAATGTGCATCTCTTCCGGACGCAAAAATCTGGTGTTACCCTTACCGAACATGGGCAAACTTATTTGGCGCAGATTACGCCTGCCTTAGACCAAATTGCCTTCGCTACCGAAGCATTGACCCGTGCGCCCGAAGGCGTCGTCACCATGACGACAGAAAGTGCTGTCGCGCAAAAATGGCTGGTGCCGCGGCTCCCACGACTGAAAGCGGCGCATCCCGAGATAGACTTGCGTCTTTCGATAACAACAGATGTCATGGACATTGAGGCGCACGATTTCGATCTGGGTCTGAGGTATCTGCGAAATCAAAAAGACAATGGATATGACCTGCTGTTTCCGTGTCGGGTCAGAGCTTTTGCTGCCCCAGGTTTTGCGCCAATCTCTGGCTCAAAAGTCGACCTTGCGTCTCTGGCGTCACGACCATTGATAGAAGAGGCCACATTCCGCCTTTGGCCGGACTGGTTCTTGAAATCCGGTCTGAAAGAGGTTCCCGCGCTTGAACTTCCTCATCCACTGGGAGCGCTACTGTCAATTCAATCGGCTGTGGCTGGCTTGGGTGCAGTTCTGATGGATGAGCATCTCTGTCAAATTGAGGTTGAAACGGGTGCCTTGGAACGTATCAATGACGTAGAACTTCGTTTTGGCGGATATTACCTCGCCACGAACCAACGCGCAGGACGGGGTCGAGCCGTTCGTTGTGTGAAAGACTGGTTGCAACAGGAGGCGCAACTTGATGAAGAACCCCCCGTTGATTAGCCGTGCTGGGATAGCAGCACCAAACAGAATGTAACACTTTGCGGCTTCTGGCTCACTGCAGAAGACTCTTGTGCCGTGCATGAATTACTACAATTCGGAGTGAAGCCGCCGACAACTCATGGCGTAACGGCCAGAAACTTGTCTGGCCTTTCGCTGCAATTGGTTCTGATGGTTTGAGGACTGAGCACCGTGACCGAACGCGGTCATTCAGTAGCTGCGCAGCATTAAGCATTTTGGGCTCGAACCAGACATCGGAGGCGGCACAGGATCCTGAGTGGGAGATGGTCTTCAGACCACCACTCACGGCCCAGACCTGCCGTTGACCTACTGGTCAAGTTGCTGCAATCGCAGCCCGCTTAGCAGTCATTCGCTGCAAGCGCGAAATCCGGGCGTCGTCGAACTCACACATCGCGGGACTTTCCGGCTGTTCGCTGCGGGTGCATTGTGAACCGCCCGGCACGGCTGATACGCGCAGAAAGCGGCCTTTGCAAAGTTTAACGAACGGCCCAAAGCGTGGTAGGCCTGTTGCGTTGAGAACCGCTGAAATCAACCCAAAGCGGACGACGAAAAGATGGCCAATCGGCAAAGGTTTTTTGCGTTTTCCTAACAGCGGCTACTCAATTGCCTTGCGAAATGTCTCCGTCAGCCGTTTGTTCAAACCGTGATGAGGTTCGGCTGAAGAACCGTAGTGCAACTCCGCCAAAGCAGCGATGTCATTGAAAATGACTACGGAGCCGCCTTCTTCATTCGCGTAAACCAATAGTTTTTGGCAAAAGGCATCCAAACCAATTGCCGGAAAGTCCGCCATAGCCACACCACCGGGCGCTGGTCCGCCGAATAGCAAGAGAACAGCATCCGGCAGCTCCGTCCCCAGTTGGGACGCTTCGGCCGCAAAATCGATCTCCCCAAACCAGACTGTATCGTCCTGTCCCATCACAGCTGTCCTGACACGTTCCACTGCCTCTAGAACGCTGAGCTCAGATCGCAATTCGATGATGCCATGGTTTGCAACTAATCCTTTGGTCGGCGCTGGTGCTGCATCCAAGTCGTTCAGGACTTCGAGCAACTTGTTCTCAAATGCATTCAACGCTTGGGTATTGATTAGACCATGCCGAACTTTGAGAAACTGAGAGTCTGTGTATTCGATCTGCGGTCGACCATCCTGATCGAATGAAAGAACGCGAAAAGGAAGGTCCAGACCTGCACGTACGTTCTCCTCCAGTATAGGTGTGTTTACCTCTGGATCAGAGAAAACGAGTACACGAGATGCTGGCATTTCGACGCCTTCGGCCTTGGCCAGGCGCGCGTGATCTATCGATGCGATTGGAGCAGCTCCCGCTTCGGAAACGGCAGTCTCAAGCTCTAAGAAGTTTTCGTCCACCGCGGTCTGGACAGATGAAGATTGTGCAAAAGCGGATGCCGAAACTGATAAAGTTGCGATCATCGAGAAAACAAAGCCAGACCTCACCATTTTACCACTTCCTGTTTCCTCGTACTTTTTTCAGAGAAACCGCCGCCAGAGCTGCAAAAGCTATCTCGGCTGCAAGATAAAAGAGAAGTACCCCGTTCGGAACTCCATCGATAAGGATGCTTAGTATGCGCCCAACGGCCAGTCCTGACATAAACAAAAATAGAACCCACAGCGCGGGGCGTTGTAACTCTGGTTTCGAAGCAGCCGCCAACCAAAACAGAGCGTTTGCCATGTAAAGACCCATAATCGCTCGGAAAACATGCGTCAGGTTCGTCCCTTCCACTGGAAATCCCAGCAAAACTGGGATCGAACGGCCGGGCATCAGACCGTATGACAACGCAATTGGCACGAGGCCGACGGCAGCAAGCAGAAGGACTAATCTAGCACTCATGGAGGACTCCTTCTCGTAGAGGTTTCGCTTTTTGCGAAATTCCTAGTCGGTTATTTTGGGCATCCGATGATCCGAGCCGGATGCCCACGCTGCGGTGGGAAAGGCGTATTGGTTGCCTCGCTTCCTCTACTGAGAGATGCCGCCTTCGGTTGATGTTTGTTCTTCAACATGGTCTTGATTGGCGACCGGCTTCCCGCGCGGAGGGAACTCCTCGAAAGTAGCGAGATGTGCCTGCACTAACCGGGCGGCTGGGCCGAATGCCCACATTTTCTCACCCATCCAGCGGACGTACATACCGCTTTCCTCCGCAGCTTTTTCGTAGGGATCGCGGCGGAGGTTGAAAAGCAAGGGGGCGACCAATTCTTCCTTCGGGCCTGACCAGCCGTGGTTTTGAACGACAAAGTGCGCTTTCCAATCGTTGTAGCGTACTGCTTGGAGGTCTGTACCCTGATAGTAAATCAGCTCGCGGCGATTGCTCTCTTCATCCTCACCCGTCAGGTAAGATAGTTGATTGTAGCCATCGAGATGCACTTTATAGCCTTCATATCCCTCTAGGAGCTTTTCTCTTAGATCTGTCGGACCTCCAGCCGCAGCTACAAATGTTGGCATCCAGTCCATTCCGCTGAAGATGCCATTCAAGACTTGACCTTCTGGAATTTTGCCCGGCCAGCGAATAATCGCAGGAACTCTAAAGCCACCTTCCCAAGTAGTACCCTTTTCCCCATGAAACGGTGTCGTACCACCATCAGGCCACGTCAGTGTTTCCGGGCCATTGTCTGCGGTGAACATCACTATGGTATTATCGGCGACTCCCAGATCCTCAAGGTGGCTGAGAACGTTACCAACGTTGTTGTCCAACTCCTTCATGACAACATCCTGAAGTCCGCGCCCATTGCCCAACATAGCTTCGTATTCGGGGCTGAGGTGGGTCCAGACGTGTGCACGGGCTGGAGCCATCCAGACAAAAAACGGAGTGTCCGACTCTACTGCACGAGAAATGAAGTCCTTCGTGTAAGATGTCACTTCGTCATCCAAAGTCTTTTGGCGCTCAGGAGGCGCAGGCCCGTCATCAATAATGCGCTGCTTCCCGACTTTTCCAAATCGCGGGTCGACTGTTTCGTCTACCTCCTCTGTTGCAAATGAATGAATGATGTTGCGAGGCGCAAATTGCGCGTTGAATTCTGGGTCGTCTGGCCAATCCGGATCAGACGTATATTCCATAGCATTCAAGTGATAGAGCCAACCCCAATACTCGTCGAAACCTTTTGCAGTCGGTAGGAACTCATTGAGGTCGCCTAGATGGTTTTTTCCGAACTGCCCCGTCGTATACCCCAACTTTTTCAGGAACATCGGAAGCGTTGGGTCATCTGGGTTTAAACCTACCGGATCTCCCGGCAGTCCAACCGTGTGCATACCAGTCCGTATTGGCAATTGTCCGGTCATGAAAGCTGATCGACCGGCAGTACAACTTGGCTCGGCATAATAATCTGTGAGACGAGCACCCTCAGAGGAGAGGCGATCCAAGTTCGGCGTCTCGATGCTTTTGACACCTCCGTGGTAAACGCCGACGCTCGCCCAACCTACGTCATCTGCCATGATGACAAGAATGTTGGGCGGGGTATGTTCGTCGGCCCAAGCTCCAGTGAAAGCAAAGCAGACGGCACCCGTTACTGAGATAAGCTTGTTCATTAAGACCTCCCGACTTGGTACTTCTTACCAACCATAGGAAAAACATCGGCTTAGAGGAACGGTCTGATTTGTTAACTTTTTGGGCTCAGCACCTTGGTGCAAGAAATTTCTTCGACCAAAAAGCCCGCCAAGCCGGAATTGCAAAGTCCTGGGTTGAATGTCCGGTTTGGGCTGAGTGCGGTCGAATGCGCTTGCAGCATTAAGGTTGTCTCACTGGGGCTGCAACGGGCTCTTCGCGGCCATTGGTGAGCGCGCGGCATCTCAGTGCTATTCTTAAAGGTAAGGTTTGAAGGACGGCCCATACCCGACATCCAACATAGTCCGCCGATGCTGCGGTCGCAGCCCGCATTGCCGACATTCGCTGCAAGTGCAAAGTCTGATGCGGGTTGAACTCACATTCTGCGGACAATTCCGCCGTTAGCTACAACAAATTCCGATGACCGCTTTCGGCGTACATTAACACTACCAAGATATGTTCTCTTGTGTTGGCGGTAAAACACACATTACGCAAATGTGCCTGTTTCCAGCCATGGCTCGAAAAGGAATATCTTAAAACCGCCATCCCGCATCTGTTAAGGCTGAAATCACTTCGTCCGATAGATTTGGACTGGAATAAAATGCTGCTAGAACAAGATCTGGCCTGAACTCTGGCCACGACTGTTTCAGTTGATTCAAGGTTGCATGTGCGTCTTTGGCTTCGCCCAACCTTTGATAGGAAGCCGCCAAAAATACCAAAGACAGTGCACTGACGGGGTCACCATTGTCACTCGCAAATTTCAAGGACGCGATTGCTTCCCTAAACTCACCGATGTGAAAACTGGCAACCGCGTGAATGTTCCTGTGGGCAAACCGATGACTTCCCATCTCTCTGGGGTGGCTTGGGTCGCTGACGTCATACGCTTCTTCAAAGCGACCCATAACCAGTAGTATCACGCCGCGAAAGTCCAGAACGTTTCCGTCATTGGGTCGAAGCGACTGGGCGAGTGCTGAATAGTCCAATGCGCTGTCATAGTCGCCAGAAACGTAAGACACCCATGCCATTGCCGATTGGCTCCAGCCGTTTGAGGGCGCAATATCCACAGCTTTCTGTGCCATTTTTCCTGAATTCAGTATCAGCGCGTCACGCTCTTCCTCGCCTCGCGTTAGTAGAGCCTGGGTTCCCAGACTATGGGCCAATCCGGCATATCCACAGTAAAAATCGGGAGCCTCATTTATTGCCATTCTAAAAATGTCGCTGGCCAGGATCTGGTTATCGATAGTTGCGATTGGAAAGAGCAGGCCCCGAGCTTGATCGCAGTAATTTGACGCCTGTACTGCAGCGGGTGATTTAGCGGATAGAGCCTTTCGCTCAAGTGAGCGCGCAGATGTCTTTGGGTTGAGATCAACAACCTGTTCCATGCGCCCGCCCAAGACGTAAGCAAGAGCAATGATCGCTATGGTGACAGCAGGGATGCCAATCCGCCAGGGTAATCCTGGCCTGAATGGCGTATGATCGACATTGCTCTGAATTGTACCAGAGCGGTCCTCGAACCAAGGTGCGTAGCCGCCGCTATCAATGTGAATGCGCAGATCGTCTCCAGCACCTGCCGTTTCATAGTACTGCTGAAGTTTCCGCCGTAACCGCCCCGCATCCACACGAACAACGTTGATGTGGCCGTCATCACTGGCAAAACTCTTGAAGTAAACATCCTGAGCGATTGTTTTGCCAAGAATAGCCTCGGATCTACCCGCAATGGCTTCTTCGACAACGTAGCTCAGAAAATTCCGAAGGCGTTCCGCCTTGCCAAATATGTCACTCGCCAATACCTGGTCCAGCGCGTACTTCACACGGGTCGCGTGACGTTCCGGATCAAGGGTCAATTCTCTGTCGGGCATCTGAAACTTCAAGTTTCTCTGTATTTTCAACTCTATACTGTCAAATGAATATTTGAATGTCACCCTAATTTCACGGTGTAACCCTTCCGCGTCGCGCGATGTGCCCTCAGCCTAGTGCCCAGAGATGGACTAGGCGCCAGGGCAATGACGGACATCAACTTACTAGAGCTCGCTTTTCCGGACCAAATCAGCCGCATCCGCGTCATGCGAAAGAACCATCGTGGATTCGAGGCACTTTGCGGTGACTTCGAGTTGCTCTCAACCGAGTTGGAGAGGGTCCGGAAGGTCAATGAGCAGACGTCACCATGTCTGATCGATCCTGTCACCGAAAGCCTAGACGGGCTGGCCGAGGAAATCGCCGAGCATCTCTCTCGATTCACTAATTCAGAGATTGTCCCGAAAGCCATCTCAGAAGTGGCTCCCATATTCACCCAGGCTCGAACAAAGGACTGAAAATATGCTGCAAGACAGACAGAGGAAGTCAATTAAGTCACTCAGCGCACTCGCCGTCGCAGCGACATTGTTCGCCACAAATGCGTTCGGTCAGGCTCCTCCGGTACAGGAGCCCTCATCCCAAGAAGATATTGAGGCTGCACTGACTGGCGGCGTCCCAATGGGACGTTGGAAAGAGGGTCTGACCTTTGAGGGCATCTCTCCTCAACCGTGGTTGAAAAGTGCGGCGAACTGGTTCCCACGCACAGAAGATGTACAGCCCAACGAGATGAGAATTATCTTCATGGGATCTGCCCCGTTCATTCGCCCTGGGCAAATGAACACAGCGATTCTTGTTGAGCTGGGTAACGGTAAGATTTTCATGTTTGACATTGGTGAGGGCTCACCAGCGAACATCATTGCCAGTGGATATGCACTGAATGAAATTACCGATGTATTCATCACGCACCTGCACGTGGACCACTTTGGTGGGCTGCCGTACCTGTGGATGTTCGGAACCTGGGCAGGTGGATGGCACGAGCAGTTGACGGTCCACGGCCCATCCGGCCGCACCAAGGAGTACGGCACCGCAACGATGGTAGAAGGCATGAAAATGATGACCGGCTGGCACCGGGATGCGTTCAGCGTCTTTCCCGTTGGCAAAGGTTGGGACATCGAAGTCAACGAATTTGATTTCCGTGACAATGGTGGCGTGATCTATGATGAAGACGGGGTCAAAGTCACACACTGGCAAAGAAGCCATGCCAAGGACGGTGCGTCCGGATACCGGATGGACTGGAATGGCATGTGCTTCATCTGGACAGGTGACGGTCGACCCAACATGATCGACATTCCTTTCGCCAAAGGCTGCGATGTCTTCGTAACGGAACAGCAACAGGAAATCATCGAAATCTCATCCGGAGTTCAAGGCGTGCCGCCTTTCCTCGGGCGGTATACCGTCGACACCCATCACACGCCCAGCTATGCGGCCGGCTACATTGCCAATCTGGTGCAACCCAGGCTTCTGATGAACACTCACATGAGCTATGACCCCTATCAGATCGAGGAAACCGTAGCGGAGATCCGAGAGCACTGGAAAGGCCCCTATCACTTTGGAGCGCCTGACGGGATCGTTGTGAACGTCACCAAAGATCAGATATGGGTTCGCGAAGGCATATTGCCCGAGTTTCCAAACTCACGAGCGCCGCAGTTTGACTTTAGCAATGGTCAGTTGATCGTGCCGAAGCCGCCCCACCGGCGCGAAGACATTCAAGAACCCTACGTGCGGGATATGGAGATCGATCCTAAGCTGTACTATCCCGAGGGATATCATCCTGAGCTGCTGACAGAGTGGCCAGTTGATGACGACCTTGTTGTTCCTCTGGAAGCGCTTCCCGAAAATCTGAAAGAGAGTATGGGCGCGGCATGGCGCCATCGTGAAGCCAACCGCAAAGTGTTGGAAGAGCAAGGTGACAACTAAGTCATCATGACAAACAGGGCGATCACTCGTAAGTTTGGGTGGTCGTTCGAACTTTCCGGAAACATCACGAAGGAATGAAGTCTTGTTAATCGTACTTGGCCTCTACTTTGGAATAGTCTGGCTGGTCTTTTCCAAGTTTCACCTTCTCCCCTGGAATGGATTCTGGAAAACTCTGGTTTACTGTGTAGCCGGTGTTATCGCTCTGGTGGTCATCGGTGCGCTGAACCACACAACTCCGACTGGCCCGGTATCCATTCAGGGTGTTTCGACGAATATTGCTCCGAACGTGGCGGGCACGGTTACAGAAGTCGTTGTGGAGCCAAACCAGGAAGTTGCAATTGGCGAGACCCTATTCCGGATAGATAATGAGGTTTTCAAAGCCGAGGTTTCCCGGCTCGAAGCTGTCTTGGAAACTGCAAAGTCATTTGCCGATCAACTGTTATCAGATTTATCAGCTGCCGAGGCCGAGATTGAATCCCTGACTGCTCAGCTGATTTTCGGAATTCAGCGTCGTGATGACATCATCCGTTTGGAAGAACGCGGGGCATCAACCACGTTCCAACTGCAAGAGGCTGTCTCAACCATCGACCAGTTGACCGCGAATATCCGCGCAGCAGAAGCCCGGAAGACAAGCCTTGAGCGGCGTATCGCCGCGAAGATCGACGGGCGTGACGCAGGTGTTGTGGAGGCCGAACAGACACTTGCGCAAGCTCTTTGGGATTTAGAGCAAACAGTTGTAAAAGCGCCGGGAAACGGCGTTGTCACGGCTGTATCACTACGACCAGGTAACCGCGCCACTCCGCTACAAGGGGCAATAACTTTTGTCGAACCCGGAGACTTTGCAGTAATTGCTACTCTGCCCCAATCCAGTCGTGCCAATGTTTCGGTCGGTGACGAAATCCGGCTTGCATTTAGAACGGAACCCGGCGGAGAAATTACCGGCCGTATTTCCGATTTTCCGGTCGGAACTGTCGAAGGTACTGTTGATCTAAGGTCAGGCCTTCCCTCATTGCGCGAACTAACCGGGATATCCAGCTACATCGTATTGGTTGAACTACCTGCAGATGCAGACATAAATTACTTGCAATTTGGAACGTCAGGAACAGCTTTGGTCAAGACAGACGAGGCCGGAGCCATTGGTGTTTTGGCAGAGATCCTTTTCTGGGTCACCAAGAAGCTCAATTATCTTTGAAAAACCAAGCCAAAGCATCTGTGTCATCAATGAAAACTGTAGAGCTCAAATCCTTGGTGTTTCGGTGGCCCGGTCAACCTGACCCGGTTCTCTCAGTCGCTAGCTTCGATCTTGAGGCCGGGGAAAGTGTGTTTATGAAAGGCCCCAGTGGCAGCGGAAAGACCACATTGCTTTCGGCAATTGCTGGCGTGATCGATGTACCGCAAAGCGCGGTTCGCGTTGCAGGCACGGATGTCGGGGCTTTGGCCGGAGGTGATCGTGACCGTTTTCGTGTGGATCATTTGGGGATTGTTTTCCAGGTCTTCAATCTCTTGCCTTGGCTCAGTGCGCTTGAAAACACGTTGCTGCCCTGCCGGTTTTCAGCGCGACGTCGCAATCGGTCGGGGCCAGACCCCAAGGCTACCGCCACACGGTTGCTAAGTGAGCTGGGTCTTGAGGATACTGAGCTCATCAATCGACCTGCCAGCGCACTGAGTGTTGGGCAGCAACAACGCGTTGCGGCGGCGCGTGCTCTGATAGGGGCGCCTGAAGTAGTTTTGGCGGATGAACCCACCTCGGCTTTGGATGAGGAAGCGAAAGACACGTTTGTCCAGTTGTTGTTGAAGGAATGCAAAGCATCAGGGGCAAGTTTGTTATTTGTCAGCCATGATCGCAGCCTGGAAAAACACTTCGATCGGAGCGTTGACTTGCCGATGCTGAACGCGGGCAAAACGTGATGTTCAATCTTTGTTATAAAAGCCTTCTCAATCGCCGCTTTATCGCTGCGTTGACTGTTCTTAGCATTGCCTTGAGCGTGGCTTTGATTGTTGGGGTTGAACGACTGCGAACAGAGGCACGAGCGGGTTTTGCCAATTCTGCATCAGGGATCGACCTGATCATTGCGGCACGCGGAAACGATGTGCAGATCCTGATGGCAACGGTTTTTGGTGTCGGCACAACTGGCGCTGGTATCAGCTGGGACAGCTACGAGATGATCGAAGATCTGCCCCAGATAAGCTGGACAGTGCCAATCATGATGGGTGACAACCACCGAGGATATCCCGTGATCGGAACGTCCGAGCAATATTTTGACCACTTTCGTCATAGTGGCGGCCGGCAACTGATATTTGCTGAAGGTGTTCCGTTTAAATCTCCAGATGGCGCAGTGATTGGAGCAAAAGTTGCTCAGGCTTTCGGGTACACGTCAGGTACTGAAATCGTGAATGCCCATGGCTCAGGGGAAGTCGCCTTTGATGTGCACGACGAAGCGCCATTCACAGTGACCGGCGTGCTGGGGCATACCGGGACGGCCGTCGACAGAATGGTTTTTGTCTCACTCGAGGGTTTTGACGCCTTGCACGAAGAACCTGCATCAGAGGTTGCGGACCCATTCGTTTTGATCGAAGCACCAGAAGTCGCCGGAGAACACGAAGACCATGACCATGTGGAGTTAGACGAGCCTGACGAGCACGAAGAAGGGCATCAGGAACATGACGACCGTCATGCTCACGGAAGCGGCCATGAAGACGAGGGGCAAACTGTCACGACCTCTGACGGGCACGATCACGATGGCCATGATCATGAACCGGGGACCATCAACGCGATTTTTGCCGGGCTGGAGGAAAAAACGGCGGTGCTTTCAGTTCAACGGCAACTGGCAGACCATCGCGACGAGGCACTGACCGCCGTTCTTCCTAATGTTGCGCTGTTGCAGCTTTGGTCGATTACCAGTACGGCCGAGACTGCGCTGCGTCTGATGGCAGGCGCTGTGGCAGTGGCTGGAATGATCGGCATGGTGGTCATGTTGTCTGCTTCACTCGACAACCGGCGGCGTGAATTTGCGATCCTTCGATCCGTGGGCGCAACACCTGCCGGCGTCTTTTCCCTGATCTTGCTTGAAGCCGTTTTATTGTTGTCGGCCGGTATCGTGCTTGGAGTAATCGCGCTCAGCGCTCTCACGCGCGTGATAGATCCGATTCTTGCCGCAAATTTTGGGCTTCGCATCGGTGTTGGCCTGCCGAGTTTTCGCGAGGTTCTTCTCATAGCCATCGTTTTCTGCTCTGGTCTTCTTGCCAGTATTATACCTGCGTTAAGGGTGTACCGTATGACGCTATCAGACGGACTGTTGGTGCGGCTTTGAATAAGAGGATCCGCTGAAATGAAAACCATTGCGCATTTTCTGAATATCTTATTCGCCCTTGCGATTGCGGGGCCTCTTCTAGCAGCGGATCCGCGCAACATAAGTTGGCAGGATCTCCTTCCTGAAGAGCGGCCCTACCACGATCCTTTTGCCACCCTAGAATATTCTCAGGTCAATGCGTTGGCCATGCTTTATCGGATTGAGGTTCTGCATGCGGACACTGCGGATGACGAGAAGCGCGCAGAAGCGTTTCAGATCCGCGAAGGACTCGTATCTCAAGGCCTTGACCCAGATTGGTTGTTTGAACAACGCGAAATTGTGATGAACCAACGGTTGATTGCCGCGCGCGAACCGAACCTTGACCTTTTGGGAGAGAACGTGCGCCTTCCCGGCTATCTCCTTCCCCTGGATATTGTCGACCAGAAGGCGGTCGAATTCCTTCTGGTTCCGACAGTTGGAGCCTGCATTCACACACCAGCACCTCCAGCCAATCAGATGGTTTACGTGCGATACGAACAAGGCTTCGAAATCGATGAGTTATATAAGCCGGTTTGGATAAGCGGGGAAATGCGGGCACTGAGCAGGTCCCAGTCACTCAATTACGTGGACGGCCAGGCAAATATCGAAACCTCATATGCGATGGATGCGCTGTCGGTAGAAATCTATGACTGATCAGTCAGACTAGAGGTCTGTTCTATGGCTTCACCGGGATAAATCTTTGCACCGCACCCCTGTATCAGGATCTTTGGTTCGTGCAGATGTGACGCTGCAAATCTCCTCTGAAGCTCCTTGATGATCAATAGGGCGATTTTTTTTCACGATCCGCCATTTCGTGACCACACCATTCCACGCGTACGGGTTTTACAAGTACACCCGGCAACCCTCGCTGGTTAATCAGCTTATTATAAGTAGCAAGAACTCTTTTTCATTGCTCTTGATCGATCATGTTGTCTCTTTGACCTATTGATCAGTGTTCTTAATCGCATCGCATACCGCGCTTGTAAGCCGCCTTTCGTGCGTGTCGCAGCATCCGTTAGTTTGGGCTCACCGCCGACCTCGGAGGCAGCGCAGCATTCACAAGAAAACGTTGTCTGTACACTTCACTAGCGGCCCAAAGCCGACATTGCTGATGTAACTTTAGCTGCGCTGCAGCGTGCCTAAAGCAGACACCAAGACTCGCGAAGACGCATCACCGGTCCAACTTCAAGATTCCGGAACAACGGGGAGCGGCTCAACTCGATACATTTCAAGGGCAAGTCTTTGGTCCTCATCAGGCATATCAAGCGGTCAGTCAACTACTGAGAAATGCATG
The DNA here is from genome assembly GCF_059610225.1 of Ruegeria sp. YTSA105. Classification (NCBI taxonomy): domain Bacteria; kingdom Pseudomonadati; phylum Pseudomonadota; class Alphaproteobacteria; order Rhodobacterales; family Roseobacteraceae; genus Ruegeria; species Ruegeria sp. YTSA105. The sequence continues at coordinate 66,602 of NZ_JBXWNE010000014.1, read as the reverse complement.
GGTATTAGTTTGCTTTCAGTACGCATTTCTCAGATCGGCGACGGTTGAGAATACTCTTCCGGGCCTTTTGCTTGAAAACTCGTAGCTTCCGTCTGCGTGGGATTTTACCAGACCCAAAGGACCGAGTCCGCCGTCAGCCGTGTAGCACTCTAGAAGTTTACGAGCGATTACGGGTATCATCTTGCTTTGGGGACCAAAGTGTTTCGCGTCGTGTGCGCTGAGCTTCATCACCAATCCATTGCGAAGGTCGGCAAGCGAGAATTGCGAGCTTGTGGCTCGGAACTCGCCCATGAAGTAGTTCCACGCCTCCGCACGCTCCGAATCAGCTGTCAGTTGCTGGTGAAAAAACCAAAGTGTTGGCTCTTTGCGGAACCCTGGGTCCTTCTCACGAAGCACCTCTCCGAAGGGTGTCGGGGTGATCGGAAACCGCAGTTCAATCACCCCAGATTTATGCAACCAGGAACGGTATGCCGCGGAAAACGGTGCGCCATACCCAAAGGGTTTCGCGAGGTCCTTGTCGCGATGTGCCGGGTGATCCAAGGCGCTGGCAAACACGCGAGACATGCGCTTTCTATTCAATCCAAAGTTGCCATGAAAGAACACAGTCACCCGTTGTTCCCTCCTATGATGCCCGATGACAATGGACGGTTGCGGACGCAGGGCCATCGCACGGAAGTTTCGACACCACGACAATAGTCAAAAGGATGCTGAAATGACAGATGAGCGCAGTTGAGCGGGTTCCGAGCGACGTTCAGGCCTTACACAGAACCATGAAACCAACCCATCGCGGCTAGGCCCGGTGGCGGCAAATTCGAGTGGGAAATCCACTTGCGAAACAGCCCGAAATTTTTCAAAGGAATCGAACCACCTCTTTGAACCGGTGGACTATCGAATTGTAACAGTTCACTTGGTCCTGCATGGTGTCAGTCAGAAACGTGCAACTCCAAAAAAGACTGTTGAATGAACGCGAAGCTAGAAAGAAATACTGGAGAAATCCAAAAGATCGCCTGCGAACAAAACTACGAAACGTTTCGATCGTTGAATCAGCAAATGTGGCAGATTCCTATCATATCGATGACTTTGACGGGCGGATTGTGGTTTGGCGTGTCAGGTGCTTCGGATTTTCCAGTGTTTCAGGTCGCCCTTTTGGTTTTGGCTTTCGTCGGAAATTTAGCGCTTGCTGTCATTATCGTGCGGTTGCGATACGTCATGGACAAACACTTGGATTGGCTGAACTTGAACCTTGGTGAAGACTTCGTCGAAGCGAAGGGCCCGGAGTGGTACAATCGACAGTTCGTAGTCCGCACAGCATTTCAGGTGGTGCTGCTCTTGGCAGCGGCTGTAAGTAGCGTGCTGTTGATCTTTACCGTCAGACAAACAGATTGGGGCAGGGAGTTTGCTAACATGACTGACAATCCCGCCCTTAGCTACTACCAAGATCATGCGGTACGTTTGGCGGACCAGTATGAAGTGGTTGACCCGATGGAGGCGCATCCGGAGCTCAATGCATACTTGGCCGCCCTCCCTGAAGGAACTCAATTGCGAGTTCTCGATGTGGGCGCCGGTTCTGGAAGAGACGCAGCGTGGTTGTCTAGGCTCGGTCACGATGTAACAGCGGTTGAGCCTTCCAGCGCAATGAGACGGATCGCTCAGCACTTGCACCCGGCAATGGCGATCAGATGGCTGCCGGATGAATTGCCAAGACTGACTCAAGTTGGTTCAGACAGTTTTGACTTGATTGTCCTGAGTGCTGTATGGATGCATGTCGACCCTGAAGATCAAGCTGCGGCACTGCAACGCCTTTCTGATCTTCTCGCAACGAATGGACGGATATATGTCACTTTGCGTCTAGGTCCGGCGGAGCCAGATCGAGGAATACTTTCAGTCAGTCTTGAAGGTCTCAGACTAGTTGCGGAACCCTTGGGTCTAGACGTTCAAGTGCTGGGGGAACAAGATGATCTGCTGGGCCGCAGCTCTGTTAAGTGGGTTTCAGTGATGCTGAGCGCCGCATAGTTGGCCGCCCTACGCATGCAGTTCATTGACCTTCAAGTGACCTGCGGCCGTAGTACCCTTTCTCATAACCGCCAAACGTGCTCCTGTTCTCTTCAACAAGCTGTAAAAGGCTCTCTCTGCTGATGCCCGACTGTCCTCCAAGAGCAAACACAATCTCGATAATATCTGCGAGGTTGGCCTTGCGCAGGTGATCTTCCTTTGTCTGCATCAGGTTAAGGTAGTCGATTTCTAGCTTCTCATAGAGCGCGGAAATTAAAGCTTGTCCCTCAAGTACTTTGAGTTCTGCTTCGTTGCCAGCGCCTTGATGATACGCTGGTACGCCGTCACGGACCACGGTTTCACGGCGCCTGAAATCTGTGTTGTCTTGGTTTCGTTTGGCTCGGTTACAGGAAAAGCAGAGCGCTTGCAGGTTTTCAGGATCGTTGACATCAATCAATTTTCCATGAAGCCGCACTTTACCTTCTTTGTTGGTCTTTGAGCGGGGAACAATATGGTCAATATCAATCGGGCGAACCTGAGAAGAGATCCCGCATAGTTGGCACTTTCCACCCGCCAACCTTAGTATTTCATAGCGGACCGAAGCACCTGCTTCTGGTGCCTTTTCTCGCGTCTTTTTCTTCTCGATCCAGTCAATGATCTTTTCTTCGCAAATGGCCAATGCTCGGTCTAGAGCTTGTTGGTTCGTTGGATAGGTTACGAGCCGAAACTTCGAGCCCTTACGCTCATACTCCACCATGCCATGCTTTGTCAGAGTGGATTTTGGCCACCGCATTACGATCCGTTCGTAATACTCTTGGACAGAAATGTCATAACCAGCCAAGGCCGTCGCCAGTTGTGCTTTTGTCCGTACCCCGTTGTTGAGTAGTAGTTCTTTAAGGACAACTGGCTGATAAACATCAGTCATTGACATTCTATCGCATAAGAATTCAAGCAGTAAATCTTTGGTCATGAATGCAACCTGAACCGTTTTTTTTTACCTTCTGATGTTTGGTATCTTTGCTTGCCTTGTACCCGTCACGTTTCTGTGCCGCCGCAAGTGTGCGCCTCAGCGCTCTCTACTTTGTGCACAAATCAACATAGGTTTGATGCTTGCTAGATCTGAAAGATCCTAAATAATTTTGACACCACGTCACCACGGCGATTTTGAAAATTGTTGATATCCCATGTTTCGTTGAGTGAAATATCCCTGTTGATCGCTAGGTCCGATTGCGCAAAAGCTGCTCGCTTTGCTGCAAACTCTCTATTGGCTACGGCATCGTTCTCCCCTTGGCTCATTATGGTCAAGTTGCCAATCGAGTTAATAAAAGGCCTAAGCTCAGGATCCATATTATCTGCGTTTTGTGCCTCTATGTGCTCTAGCGTAACCGTCTTAAAATCCACAACGCGCGTAGGATCCCGACATACAGGTCTCCCCTGGGCTCCATCGTCAAACCAGCGTTTCATGAGCTCCATCATGACTAGTGCGTAGCGAATGGCTTTGTTTTTATCTTGTCCATACTCCAAAGCCCTGAGTCGCTCTTGAAAGACATCGTCTCCAGCAAAATCGGAGAGTAAGGATGCCAGGTCACTCCTAAGATCGCCGACACCAAACTGATCGGGCGTTTCCCTTATGATTTGGATATGTTTCTCGAATATTACGCTGACTGGATAGATAGGCGCTTTGACCACCACACCGTATCGAAACGCAAAACGCTCTACGATGTCGGCGACCTGCACAAAGGTGCCGGGGCTTAGCAGCGACGCGGCATGCAGCATGGGAAAGCAATATTCTTGACAAAGGACTTTGGTGATAGCTTCAAAGCGCGATTTAAAAACCGGGGTGAAACTTGGGTGTTCCGCAACACAAATTTCACCACCGGCGATCTTTTGAATCGCAACCACGTCTTGCTCTAGTTGTTGAACAGCTTGCAAGACACTCTTGGCTTCACCTTCCGTCGCTTTTTCGTCGCCTTGAACGCTTGAAAACAGAACTTCTTCTATCTGGTCGACAGGCTGGTGTCGCTTCCGATGGATCCCCGTTCGAGATGTAAACGCAGCTTCAAGGGCGTCATCAGGTTTCAGGTTTCCGCCTGACAGGACATTGTCCCATGCCTGTTCCATTGACCCGACTTCGCCACTATCCAGTCTGGGCGACGCAAATTCCAGGGTAGACGCTCTTAGGAGGTCACAGTTGGATACAGGAACGCCCCGGCTGTTCAGAACTCTGTAGATGTGGTTGGCTTGGCTACTGGATCCAGCGGATAAATGAACAATGATGAGATCATTCAGGAACACCGAATACAGTGTTTCCAGAATTCTATGGGCATCTTGATTGTCCTGAGCCCGCTCAAAAAGGCTTTGCAGATACTCTACGATTGCAGCGTTTGCCTGCTCCAGCCTATGATGAGAAACCCTTGATGCTTCGCGGTCTTGTCCCGCCAATAGACGCTCGAAATATGGGTCGTCCACTTTGTTTAGCAGAAGCTTTCGGATCGACTTCTGTGACTTGAACTCGATATCACTAGTTTGTTCGAATGTTTGAATCAGGTTTTCGGCTCTTGCACCGAAAAAGTCTGCAAACTCTTGTGCATCGCCGAGCGCCGCAGCATTCCTAGCAGTCTCTTGATATTTTGTCCTCAATGCACAGAGGAACATATAAACAGTTGCAAGGCGTTGTTGTCCATCAATGACGATTTGATGCGGGCGTGAAGTGCCGGGAATCTCACCTGGCGATGTTACAATTGCTCCAAGAAAGTGAGGTCTGGGTGCTGCTGTAACCCGTTTCCTTCTACATTGGTCAACATCTCCCAAAAAAAGAGATACTGCGGCTTTGTCCCAAGCATAGTCTCGCTGAAAATGTGGCACCGCCAAGGTGCAGAAGCCTCCGAGAAACGAGGAAACCGTTGTTTGTGCCGAACGAAGGTTGAGAGAATCCTGCATTAAATCCGCCGATCTTGCCGTCAAACTGACACTCGCCGACCCCACATTTCGTGGAATCGTAGGAGGAAATCTTGCACACTGGTGGGCTTTGGTTGGAGGTGCTCTTCAAGATAATCAAAACCGCCTGCTGCATACAGGTTCGCCTTGTCCACCCCAGCAGTTTCACTCAGCCGAGTTGGCGAGTTCACATCGAGCAGTTTTGCAATCTCGCGCTCAAAATCTCGGCTGGTATAGTGCTCTGTGTCCAGTCGTCGTAGCTCAGCTTCTACGACGAGACCCGCGATGAACTCTTTGGATTCGCGAAATACTTCTGGGTAGCCACCCGGGAAAAAGGTGCTTCCTTCCAAATCGTCTTCACGACCCATTCCGGAAATACATGTGCCAACCATAAGGCACGCATAGAATGCATCGAACAGCAAGAAATCGCGACCCCTATCGTCATCCCGAGGGGTGTTTGAGAACATCTTCTGGTCTCGGTAACCAAAATACGACCTAACGCCCTTGTGTAACAAAAAACTCATCCTTTAGCTCCTACAGTCGCGTGGAACTTCTGGAATGCATCAATGCCATTCTCAACTTTTGGGCGGCCAGTAATCCCATCAATCGATATTGTGATATACTCAACATCGTCTCTTTCGAAGAAAGTATCGGAAAAACCTTCACGCTCGCTCGAGATGACAAAGATGATCATCTGCTCGAACAGTGGAGGTATCAGTTCACCGACTGTTCTGCGAATTTCGATGTCCAAGGAAACAGCAGGTGAATCTACGACAAAGGGTAGCTTGTGTGGTGCTTGAGCAAGCAAGGCCGTAAGAAAAGCATAAGACACTGCAAGTTTCTGACCTTCACTCACTGAAGTCTTGACCTGAACAGAGTCCGTCGTCAGGCGTAGGCTTCCTTCAATCGAAGAAACTCGTAGCTGTTCATTCGGAAGTATGCTCTCGAGGTTCTTGTTGGTCTTGTCTCTGATCCGTGTTCTTAGTCTCTTGACCGCACCAAGTTCAGTACTCTTAACCAAAGCCTTGAGTGCTTCAGTTTTTTGCATAAAATCATACGTACCTGAGACAGTATCTAGTTTCCTTTGGCGTGAATGGCGCTCTCGTTTGCAGGCCGGAATATTGTTCTGCCATGCCGTATCGGTTGAGCCAAGATAGTCCGCTGTGAGCTTTTCAATGGATTCATCCACCGTCTCAAGCCGACTCATAATCCTTGCTCGTTCAGCTTTGCACTTCTCGATTTCTTCAAATCGGGGTGCATTGGGGTCTGCTTCAATTCTTAGCTTTCTTTGACTAGCTAACTGCAGCGCGTCTCGCGCCATACTAAGCTGACCCAAAGCTTCTCCTAGCGAGGTCCTTTCTCGGTCAACGTCTCGCAGCGCCAGCTTCATCTGGTTTATGACGGCAATTTGGTCATTGCCCAGATAGTCTTTCGCTGTTGAGAGAATGGTTTGACGTTCTTCTTCTCCAATTGTCGATCCACAAACACATTTTTCTTGTTCGGCGAGTTGAAGGAAAAACTCTTCTGACATGGTGCGCGGAAGTTTGAGTGTTTGCATGGTCCCGCCAAGAGATTCCAGCCGATGGAATACAGTCTCATGGAGCAAAGGTGGTGATCTGAATAACTCGATCGACTGCGCTGTCAGGTCTGAAATGAGGTTGCTAGAACGTAGAATCTCACCCTCGATCTCCTTCAGCTCATCTGCATACTGGGTGTTTTGTCCGGTAAGTTCATCGATCCGCCGGTCCAGTTCATCAACTGCCCGTTCGCTTTCCTTCTTCTCAGATTTCAGACTTCGTTCGTCGCGCTCAAGTTGAGCTAAAGTGTTAAGAACCTCTTCGAGTTCATTTGTGAAACGCTCAATGGAGTTCTTGGTCGCTGCGGAGGAGATGGATGCTGCGCTTCGTTGGCGCTTCTTGGCTAGCGCATCTATTTCAAGTTCAAGCTCTCGTAGCTGGTCGAGCTTGTAGAGTGCTCTGATGGAGCTATCCGCACGATCTGCTCCCTGCTCAATTATTTCTGATGCTAGTTCGCCATCAAAAACGAACAGCTGAGTTGTCTTGTCTTCAAGAGTGTCGCGTAACACTGGAGGCAAGCGATGCCCGGGTTTATCCCCGCCTGCAACATCGCTCACGGATGTTGTAGTGAAGGTGCATCGACCGTTTCGAAAGTCGAAGTCCATTCGAACCCTCCAAGGATCATCATCAATCCTTAGCGCTAGTTCGAAAAACCCAGATTCGACACTATCGTCAACTTTTAGGGAATTGATATCTGTCGTCGTCAGGCTCTTACCTGTTAGGGCATCTCGGAAAAGACGCATGGTTGTCGTTTTCCCCGTGCCGTTCGGCATTTGGAGAAGAGTCCAGCGCTTAGGATGGCTAGAAAAATCGATATCAACATCTCTAAGGTAGCCACGAAGGTTTTTGGCACGCCAGCCAGTGATCTGAACTCTCATCCGGCTCGGCCCTACTCTTTGCTCGGCATATCATTGATTAAATCGAGTAGATCAGATTCGTGGAATTGACCGATCAGCTTATTCACAATGCGCTTTTCGAACTTTCGTGCATAGGGCGTATCTTCCAGCCCGCGCTTGCGAAGGGCGTCTGCAATGGCATCCAAGACCTCCGGGTCGATAGCGTTCTCATTATTCATTCTATTTCGTCCTGTTCCGGAACAACGTTTGAGAGTTGTGTGAACCAATTGTATCGGTCTACGTCGGCAGAGCCGTCGACCGCATCTTGGTTGGTGAAGTCAACAAAGTCCAACACATGTGCTCTCTTGGATGGATTTTCTGGGTCGGTCCTAAGGCATCGGCCAAGTCTTTGAATTGTCTCGAGTTTGGCTCGGGATGACGAGAACAAAACGATGTTCTGGACGGACTGAATGTCAATTCCTTCTGATAGGCGGTGACAACTTACCAAACATTCTAGTTTGCCTTCTGCAAAACGCTCTAAGTTAGCACTTTCATCGGACTGAAAGTAAGTATGGTACGGTATGCGAGCCTCCATGAGAAGTGATTGAACATCTCTGCCAAAAGCTGCGGTTTCGACAAAAATGAGGCATCTCTTGAATAGTTCTGGTTGCTCGCTGAGGAAGTCGTTGAAAGGCCTGATTTTCTCTTTTGTGGTTTTTCGGACGCGAGCAATATCACGGTAAAGAGCCTCGTCGCTCACAGCTTCACCCGCAGCTTGTTTGGCATGGTGTCGCTTGATTATTTGACGGATTTCAGCCTTGTCTTCGTCGGACAGTGTATAGCTCAGCGCGGTGTACTCGAAACCACAGAGGATCCCCTTTCTGATTGCATCTTCGAGCCCAAACTCGAAAATAACAGGCCCAATCTCGGCCGAAATGAAATCGTTGCCCTCACTATCATACTCTCTTTCGGGTGTGGCACTCAATCCAAGCCGATACTTGAATCTTCTCAGCTGTCCAGTCAAGTCGCGCACCATCGAAGGTGAACCCATTCCATGAACTTCATCGCAGACAAGTAGCGCCTTATTAACGTCTTCATTTTCAAGGAAAGGTAAGACGTTGCTGAGTTGTTGGCGTGCGATAATTAGCACTTTTGGCAATCGACAAGACAGAAAGGAAGAGGCTTCCTTCCATCTTCCAAAATGCCGGAACACGGCCAAGTCCGAACTCATGATCGCTGACTTGTGCCATTGTGTAAGCAAGTCTGTACCGGACATTGTTATCACGACCGAGTTTATTGCGCACCGCTCTGTGAGTTCGTCGATTATTTTGAAGGCCGTCCTCGTTTTTCCAGTTCCGGTCGCCATTTCCAAGACGCCATTTTTCTTCTCTAGAAACGTCTCTACGGCTGTGTCTTGGTGAACCCACTTATTTGATTTTTTGCTGACTTTTGGGGCTTTGGGTGCGTTGTAGGGTCTACCAAGAGTGCTTGTGAATTGGATCAAATTCTTCTTTATGGCGTCCGGCAACTGAAATACGCGTACATTCGGATCTTGGTTGTTCCAAAGTTTGTCAAATCGATTCTGGTGTTCTGCAACTCTTTCAGCTTCTCGTCCGTCTATCCAAGAATAAAACACACTAATGGATTCATAGTTTCGGAAAGCCTTGGCGCTATCATTTTGCGACCCATGGAAAGCGATACTATCACTAAGCTCATCGGAGAATATTCCGAATTTATCGTGAAAATCGCCGTCCAGGTCTCCTCTGGGCAATGCAATGCGTATGTCCAACAGACCGTCGGCTATCATCCATGACAGCGCCGCAAGCGTTTGGGTTTCAAGCGCGCTCGGAAGGTCGTCGATAACGCTCCTTAAGCTCTCATAAAGCAGCTGGTTTGATTTTGCTTGATCGCCTTGATTGAGTGCAGCCCAATCTTCTGCCCCCATGTATGGACTTACTACAAACCTCGCTCTTCCCCCGCTGCCGGCAAAGACCGCCAGACCTGACGCAGCCAGGCGTAACCAGTTTGATGTAAAGTATCCTACGCCGCGGTCATATTGATTTGATGCAGCCAGAGCTGGTCCATAGAATTCCGAAATCATCCCGTTCGTTGAAGTGTTTAGTGACGGAAGGGTAGGTAACTCTCGGAGGGGCATACTGGTTTGATTTTTCGATAAAAAGGTTCGTGGAGCGGCGGCCTAGTTACCGCTATTTGTAGCAGCAACAATGGGGTCAAGGAAGCTGGTAAGGAAAGAAAAGCAGCGAAACCCAGGAAGACCTTTGCCATGAAAATCATAAGGACCTGAAACAGTTGTCCAGTATGACCCGCCGCACGCTCGACGTGCTCAATCGAGATTTGCCTAACCGGTCTACGCAGTAGCCAACAACAGCAATTCAGCCGACGCATTGATGAAGAATTTGGCGATCATCGACATATCTTCACGGTCCGTTTGCCGACCCAGACCTAGCCGGAAGGCATTACGCGCTCTAGGAGTGTCGCCGAACATGGCGAGCAGAACGTGAGAGGTTTCAACATGTTCTGTGGCGCAGGCGCTCGATGCGGAAAAGCAGATGTCGTTTCTTAGCTTCTGCATCAGCGCTTGTGGTACAACGCCATCGATTGTGAGAGACATCGTGTTTGGCAACCGCGCCTCTGTGTTGCCATTGACCTGCACCGCTAAGGTATCTTTGAGTTCCCTTTCAAGCTGGTCTCGCAAGGCACCAATCCGATCCCGGTCATGGTCTATGTTTTTTGAGATGAGTTCAAATGCATGTCCAAGGCCCGCAATACCAGGCGTGTTCAGGGTCCCTGCCCTCAAACCCTTTTCCTGACCGCCACCAAACATCACTGGCGCTAGGTTGACACGCGGCTTTCGAATCGACCGGTAAAGGGCCCCTACCCCTTTCGGTCCATAGGCCTTGTGTCCTGAAAAGCTCGCCAGATGGATGGGGGCTTTCTTGAGATCAATTGGCACAAAAGCCGAAGCTTGCGAGAAGTCCGTGTGAAACAGCGCCCCAGCCTCCTCGGCAAGCTGGCCGGCTTCCAAGATGGGTTGTAAAACGCCCGTCTCATTGTTGGCGGCCATGATGGAAACCAATCCGGTCTCATCTGTCAAAGACTGGGCCAGCTCATCGAGGGAAATTTGTCCACCTTCATCAACACCCAGACGCGTTACCCGCGCGCCTTGGGTTTCGAGAATGTCGAAACAGGCTAGAACAGAAGGGTGCTCGATCTTGCTGGTGATCAGATGCGTGCGACCTGCCTCCTTGAGCCGAGGGAACGCTCCAAGGATCGCAAGATTGTTGGCTTCCGTGGACCCGGCTGTGAAGACGAGCTCGGTTTCCTTGCAATTGAGATGGCCCGCAATCTGCGCGCGCGCAGTCTCGACAACCCGAGCAGCTGCTGAACCTTGGCTATGCTCAACACTTGATGGATTCGCATATATGTCCCGACTGACACGTATGACCGTCTCCAAGACCTCCGGATCAATCGGAGTAGAAGCGTTGTGGTCCAGGTAAATTGGTGCCGACATTGCGTTACGTACTCCCCGCGATCAGCTCGGCCGCATCCGCCGGGGATTTAAGCCGGACCGAGAGTTGCCGCACACCACGATCAATGTGCAATCGCAAGCGCGCCAGCAAATCACTGTCGTCGGTTTCGATCTCCTCAGCTCCAAACTCGACGTATTTCAGAAGGTCGATGAAGAGAGGCTGGAAGTCCCCAAAGAGCGTATAGGCATTGAATTCTTGACCCTCGCCAGCGTCATCCGCGGCGCCGGATATGGGCCCGGCTTCAAAGGATGACAGCATGGCCATGCGGCAAACGAGGTTGGGTGTCAGACCTGATCTTTGTGAAATGATCCGCACCTGGCCGGTCGCCGTCGATGAGATTCGAAACTTGTTAATGTGCATCGGTTGTCTCCAGAACCTGTGCATCCGCTTCAGCACTCAACACCGTGATCTCCGTGCGTTGTCCACCACCCACAGCACCAATCTCAAAACGTCGGCTCACGTAAGGGCTGATGATTTTCGACAAATCCGGGGTCAACTCGGTGTCGGTGCACAGCATGACGACCTGCGCCGAGCTGCGCGGCACGTAATTTGCCATCAAGTTTGTACGGTGCTTCCGATCCAGACGTGACAAAGGCGTGTCGATGATCATCGGTAATTCGCGCCCACTTGTTCGGCCAAGCGCCCATAGCATCGAGATCGCAAAGAGCTGCCGCTCGCCGGCGGAGAGTTCGGACGGCGTAATCTCTCTGCCCTCTTTGCCCATGAGCTTCAGCTGAAAGCTGTTGGGGTCGACGATGACGTCATGCACGAGCGACTTCCGCGTAACCAGGCCGCTGAATGCTTCGATGAAATGCTTGGACAGCGAGGCGAGGCGCAGCTGAACAATCCGCTCCTCATACTCGTTGAGCGCGGCCTGTGCTCGCGTCGCCAGGTCTCGTTTCTCTTCGGCCCTTGCAAGTGCGAAGACGGCGTCCTGGGACTTACGCAACTCGCGCTCCAGCCGTTCGATCAGTGCACGTGCCTGGGTCGCCTCGCCTTGCTTGCGATTAAGCTCCGTTTCGACGGCGCCGAGTTCGAACTCTGCTTTTTTCAACTCCTCAAACGCGCCGGAGGCAGCACCGGGACGGAAGTTCTTCAACTGATCCTTCAAGGTTGCGCGTTGCTTTTGCAGCTCGGCCAGTTGCGCAGCCAATGTGGCCACCTTCACCCGTTCGTCCGCAACCTGCGAAAGTTTCGCCAAGACCCAGTCCGGTTCCGTGCTCAGAGCCACTTTCGGCCCGGTGCTTTGGCGGTCCCGGGCGAAGTCTTTGAGCTGCGCAAAATGCGTCTTCGTCCATGTCTTGTCGTCGTTGCCCACGGATGCCTGAAAACTCGAGACAAAGGCTTCGATTGCTGTCACGCTTTGCTGCCCGCGCGCCTTCTCCAGGTCTGCTGAGAACCGTTCGAGAAGTTTTGGAGCCAGGGCAAAAGGCGCGACGCCGTTTACAAGTGACTTTAACGCGTTGGTTTGTTTGGTTAGGTCAGCTTCGACCCGCTTTAGCTCCTCTGAAAGGGTGTCCCGGCTGAGCGCGATGCTTCCCCCCTCTTGTTGAAAGACTTTCTGTGACGCTTCGCTTCGCCGCGCAAGCTGGGTGCGCTTTGCTGATAGCGATCCAATCGCCTCTTCCGCCAAGACCAGATCAGACTTTGCGATCTCTAGGTCACGTCGGAGACCTTCTAAGTCGGTGTCACCGTCCCGGTCCATGCTGCGTGATTTGTAGAGGGCGAGATCGCCCCGAAGCTGATCGAGAATATCGATCCCCAGCAAGGATTTGATTGCATCTGTCAGCCCAGTGCTTTCCTGATCGTCAGCAATGTCTTGGATCTTCTCGCCATCGAAAAAGAAAAGCTGCGACACCCCAGCTGGAATGATGTCTTCAAGATAGTGGTTCCAATCCTCTCTTGGGATATCCTCCACCGGTACGCCATTGCGTTCAAACTCAAGGCTTTCAATGACGCTGGCACCGCGGGCCGCCCAAGAACGCCGCACGGTGTAGAGGTCCTCATTGCCGAGATGTTGGCTTTTGAAGGCCAGTTCGACAGAGGCTCTGCGGTCCTTGGCGAAGTTGTTGATCCGTTTAAGGAGATGCCGCTCATATTCGGCCTGCCCAACACGCGCACCGAGGGCGCGTTTGCCGTATAGCGCCAGACGTACGGACTCCAAGAACGTTGTCTTCCCGGCACCATTATGGCCAACAACCAAAACCACGGGTTTTTGCCCGTCTGGCTCGGGTGCAAGATCAAAGCGGTGCTCACCGCCATAAAGACCAAAATTCACGAGGCGTAGAGACTGCAAGATCATGATTCAGTCTCAAACAGAGGGTCAGACGAAGATGCCTCACGCTCTTTCAATCGCGCTTTGCGCTCGTTCAGGACTGTTGTTTCGTCTCGCCACTCTTGCTCAAGGATCGAAGCGATCTTTCGATGAATAAGTGTCCGGCGCTTCAGACCCCGCACAGAACGCTCTGCCTCCAGAAGCTGGGCCAAGAGACGTGGTGGCAAATCATGCGCGGCGCAGACATCTGCCAAGACCTTTGCGTCATCGGCTTGGAATTCAAATCCGTCGGTCGCATCGGCTGGGAGTTCTTTGCCCGTCACAGCTTTGAGGGTCTCTGAAACAGCATCGCCCCAGTCACCCTGTTCGCTCCGCCAGATTCTACGGATTTCCCGGAGTTCTTCGACCTGAATAAGGTCGGTCTTCTCGCCGGGTGGCGCATTGGCATTTACCTGCTCTTGCGCCTCCAGAAGTTTTCTCAAGAGCTCTTTGCGGTATTCAAAAAGATAGGGCCCCGGAATGGATGTCTCTGCATCGCCAACAAAGGTCACAGAGCCGTCCCGTCTGCGAAAATCCCGAAACTCTCGCTTCCGCTCGGGGTTTTGTGTTTCAGCCAGCTCGTCACGGAGATCAAGCAAAGGCTCTAGCCATTCCTCGCCATTCTCAACAAGCGCCTCCATGGCCTTGTCTTTTGTCACAACCGTGCACACCCAACAGCCAAAGCGGGAATTCCCGCAGCTTTCGGTTTGCTTATCGACCACAAGTGGGCACTCGCCAGCTTGCGCGTTTCGATACATCGCAAGCAAATCGCGGCTGTCCGATCCCCAAGGTGACTGGTTTTGCAGCAAGAAAGCCCAGACATCATCCACACTGAAAGTCTCGATCGGCGTGAAGACGAAAGCGCCGGGTAAGGTCGAATGGCGAGACAAAGCCGTCCCGTCGATCTTGTGCAGCGACATCACTTGCGCGCGTGTCGCGCTTTCCGAGGACCGAACGCCCAGAACCATGACCACCTCGCCATATTCGGCAACGCGGTTCTTGATGAAAGCATTGGCCGGATCGATCTTCAGCCGCTCCGTGCACCAGCGAAAGCGCTTTGACGGTGCAGGATATCCGCGGCCAATCAGGTTCACCCAGAAGCTATCTGAGATCTCCGGCACCACCTTTTGTGCGGTGATTGGCATGTTCTGGTCTGCCGCTGCCGCGTTGATCGCAGCCAAGGTCTCGTCGATGTAGTTTACGATCACGGGCGTTTCGACAAGCGTGTCGGAACTCAGGACGAAGATAGGCTTGCGTCGCTCGCCTTCCGGGAGCGCACGAATGGCACTCCAGATCAGCTGCAAGGCACAGGTTGAATCCTTTCCGCCGCTATACCCGATTACCCAAGGCCGGTCGTCTGCCGTGTAGACCGCGCGGATATGTTCCTGCAGAGCGACAACATCGAGCCCTGCCCGCTTTGTTTGGTCGGTATCCTTATTTGATGTCATGCGATGACTTTCTCCTCAGCCAATGACGCCAGGTAGTCGTCTTCATTCGCTTGTTCTTTTTCATTGAGCGGCAAGCCTACTGCCCCAATTAGGACGTTGGCCGCCAGATGTACGGATTTCACACTGCCATCCATGCCGCGCGCACCCATGACGCGTGGACGCCAGAGTTGTGCATTGCGCTTGCTCCAATTGATCTCCGTGAGCGGAGCCAGGCTTTCCGCCCACCCATCAGGTTTAGCTCCAATCAGTCTTGCCCCCAGGACACCAAACGCCTGCAACATGACGCCATGCGCATGAACAGTTTCTTTGCGCAAATCACCTGCCGTTGTCGCGCCGCGCATCAGTTTCTGCCAGTCCGGGATGACCTCAGAAACCTGACGCCAATATGCGATCACGGTACTTTCAGTGTTTTCACCGAACCGGTTTGCATCTTGTCCTGCGAGCCATTTGTTGGCTTGATTCAGGCTGGACAAGGTGAAGAGGTTTTTGGCCCGGTTTGAAAGAGATGTCTTTTCGAGCTCGGTGAATTCTTGGAAAAACGGAATCTCCTCTAGCACGCGCGTGCTCAGACGTGCCAAAGGATTTCTGCGGTCATAGAGGACGTTCAACGACCCGGATGGACGTACCGCATTCTTGTTGAGGTCTGCGAACATTTGCTGGCAGCGCTCGAGCCCTTCATCCACGAAAAGCACAACCGAAATGGTTTCGTTTTCGAGCTTGGGTCGCGTCTTGAGTGCTTCTTCGATTGCGGCGCGACGATGCTGTCCATCGTTTAGAATGATGCGCGCTGTCATTGAAAGCCGTAGCTCGCCTACATTACGGAACTGAAGACTATCGCTGGCTGGGGTAAACTCAAGATCACCATCCACGGACGCGCAGAGTGACGAGAGCGTATATTCCTCGAAGTTTTCCGAGAGGTAGGATGCGATTTGCGGAACGCGGACATTTGACAATACGCGTTGAGCGCGCAGGTCTGCCGGCAATTCCTGACTGTCGAACTCGAAGATCTTTGGCACCATTCTAAGAGGCACCATGATCACATAGTATTCGGTTCCAGCCTGAACGCCGCGTATAGCTGCAAAATTATAGAAGTAACCACTCATAAGACCCCCTGCCGTCACTATGGAAGTCTATGGAAGTCTGTCGGGAAGTCAACTCTCAAGGGGATACGATACGGCTTTGTCTCGTTGAATTGTGTCTTGGACGGATAACCCAGTTCGAAAACGAAAACGAGGACATTCGCATTGTGCAGAAAGATAGACGAGACAATTAGCAATCTTTTGTGTCCTCGTTCGTCAAGAATAACGTGGTTCCTCGCAGCTGCAGCGAAGGTCGGCTTCCCGCCCTCCCAGCAGGTTACTGTGCACAGGCAGCAGGTTTTTCGCGTGTGCAGCAAAAGTCCGCTTGGTGGCCCCTATTGCTTTTTGTAGTTTGACAGAATGGTACAATCGCAAATGGCGACGGGCCCTCTTTCCCCTTACTTTCCCTTCGTGGGCCAGCGGCAATTGGACATGCCAAACGCCCCTGGCCGTCAGGGTGAGGGCGCTGCCCTCCCCCTCGGGCAACCCTTTTAGACAGGGCCGTGTCCTCGGCTTTGCCTGCGGGCCGCACCACCCCTGTCGAATAACGTTGCCTCGCCCCCTCCCGCGTTCGCCACGTGGCAGATTAGCAGGAACAGGCAGCTTCGCTGTCTGACCTACAAATCAGCTCTGATTTTCCGAAAGGGAAGTCAGAACAAATCAAACTGCGTGCGGGAGCATTAAATGGGGGCGGTGTGTTAGTTGAAGGCGCAAAGGTCAAATTCAACTGATGTCCAACGTTGGGGGCGCCTTCTGATGTCGAACGTTCGCTGATTGTCTGGTCCAACTATGACGGTTGGGTCAGGTTCGTGTGACGTTCAACAGGAAACCAGTGGCGGACCGAGGAGGATTCGAACCCCCGACCCCTTGATTCGTAGTCAAGTACTCTATCCAGCTGAGCTATCGGTCCGCGTTGGTGAGGCGCTATGTAGACCCGGTATTCGGGACGTGCAAGTCGATTCTGTAAAAATAATTCAAAAAGCCCCATCGCCCCGCGGGAGGCGAATTTCAAAGGTGGTACCTGTTGACCCTGTCTCGGTCAGAACAAGGTCACCCCCATGGCCCCGCAACAGTTCCTGTGAGATCGCCAAGCCCAGACCCGACCCGCCTTTGCGGACGCCACCCTGAAAGGGTGTGAACAGATTTTCACGCGCTTTGGCCGGCAGGCCCGGCCCTGTGTCGCTGATCTGAATACACCAGTTGGCGTCCTGCTCTTGCCCGGACAAGGTGATCCGACCGGGCTTTCCTGATGCAACCAGCGCCTGACGGGCATTTCGAACGAGGTTCATCATGACACGGAAAATCTGTTCAGGATCAGCTCTTACGACCAACTCTTCCGGCACATCATTGATGATCTCGATACAGGCATCGGCAACGGCAAGTTTCTCGCTCGCAACCACATCCTCGGCCACAATGCGGAGCGGAACCAGTGTAAGCGACGGTGCAGGTTCTTCAGCGCGGCCAAATGCCAATGTGCTTTCGCACAGGGTTACCGCTCGGGTGATCGAGTTCACCAGCTTAGGGGCCATGCGACGCACCAATGGGTCTTCGCTGGATTCGATCCGGTCGGTAAACAGCTGGGCCGAGGTCAGAATGTTGCGCAGATCGTGGCTTACCTTGGCCACAGCCCCGCCCAGCTGCGCCAGACGCTCGCGCTGTTTCAGGGCCTGGGTCAGTTCGGTTTGCAACTGTTTCAGCGCCTCTTCGGCCTCGCGCAGCTCGGTCACTTTGGAATCCGGTGAGATGATTCCACGGGCATCTTCGGGGGCGCTGGCATAGCGCTGCATATATCCGACAACGCTTTTGATGGGCTTTACCAGAACCACCCGAACCGCAAGAAACAGGAAAAAAGCCGTGATGATCGAAATCACAAATGACAGGCCCAGAATGCGTAACCCATAATCCGTCATCGCCATACGCAACGGCATGCTGTCAGTCGTCACCTCAATCAGCAGACCTGCGCCTTTCACAGGCTCGCCAATAACACGGATGACTTCATTTTCCGGCGTGAACAACCGCACGACAGCATCCCGGATCAAAACCCATGGTCGCGCGTCACGCAGGTCATAGGTCTTGCTGATCTGCCCTGGAATAGGAGAGGACAGCATCAACTGGCGCATCTCGTCTCGCCGCAGAACCACGTTATAGACGCCCGCATTGGCCAGCAGTTCAGCCTCAAGGTCCTCGGCCAGCATATCATCGGCCAACAAAGCGAGCGAGGCGATCTGAGCGCGCTCCAGCCGGTTCAGCAGGAAATCTTCGCGGAATCGCGCAATCGAAGGGACAAAAATCAGAACCTCGGCCAACATCACGAAGACCGTCGTCAGGATCAGAAATCGGCCTGACAGCGAGTTCACATTGCTCTCCCTTCCAGGTCAGGGCATCCAGCGCTGGACGAACCTGACCACACGTTTAACCGTTTGATTCTCAAACAGCCTTGGTGAGAAATAGGCGCCCGCCACCCGTTTGTTAAGCTCTCCAATCGTCGGATAGGGCGAAACCATGGCGGCAACCTTCCCCATCTTCAGATTATTGGCCAGCGCCAGCGACCACAAGCTGATCAGCTCACCCGCCTGATGGCCAACAATTGTGGCACCCACAGGTCGGCCTTTGACGACCATGACCTTGATGAAACCATTCGTTTTACGCTCGGAAATGGCGCGGTCGTTGTGGTGATAGTCAAACCGCGCAATTTCCATCTTATCGCCATGCTCGGCGCGCGCCTGCACCTCGGTCAGGCCAACCTGCGCCAGCTCGGGGTCGGTGTAGGTCGCCCAGGGGATATGTGCGGTTTTCGCCTTGGAGGGCAGCCCAAACAGCGCCGAACGAATGATAATCCCCGCGTGATAGCCCGCCACATGAGTGAATTGCAGCCCACCCGCGACATCTCCGATCGCATAGACCCTGCGGTTCGTGGTGCGCAGGGTGTCGTCGACCTTGATGCCGGTTCGGGTGGGCTCGATCCCGGCAGCGGCAAGGTTGAGGCGGTCGGTATTGGCCTTTCGCCCCGCAGAGAGCAGCAGATGCGTGCCCAAGAAGATCTCGCCGTTCTCGGTCACCACTTCAACCGCGCCATCGGAGCCGCGAATCTGTGCCACCATCGCCTGTTCATGGATCGCAACGCCCTCGGCGCGCAAACTGTCCAGCACGACCTCTGCCGCCTCGGGGTCATCCTTGCCCAGCGCCTTTTGCCCTTCGATGACTGTGACCTTGCAACCGAGCCGAATATGCGCCTGCGCCATCTCCATCCCGATGGGGCCACCGCCGATGATCAGCAGATGATCGGGCTTGTCGCGCAGATCAAAGATAGTCTCGTTGGTATAATACGTCACCTTGTCCAAACCGGGGATCGACGGAATCAGTGGTGAAGAGCCTGTTGCAATCACAACCCGCCTCGCGGTGATCAGATGATCCCCCGCCTGAACCTGTGTCGGAGAGACAAAGCGGCCATATTCCCGGATCACCTTGACACCAAAGCTTTCGAACCGCTCTTGGCTGTCCATCGGCTCAATCTGCGCAATCACACCATGCACGTGGTCTTTGGCGGCGGCGTAATCCACCTGTGGCACCACATCCGCCACACCCAGCGCCGAGGCATGCGCCTGCCCATAGGCGGCCTTGCCGCTGGCAATCAGGGCCTTGGACGGGACGCAGCCGAAATTCAGACAATCGCCGCCCATCTTGTGACCTTCCAGCAGGATCACATCCGCACCCATCTGGCTCGCCCCCGCGGCGACCGACAGCCCACCTGACCCGGCCCCGATCACCAGGATATCGGATTTCAGTTCTTGCATGATCAGCTGTCCTTTTGGCCGCGCAGCGTTTTGATCAGAATGGGCAGAGCCGCCAGCACACACAAGCCGATGATGGGGCCGATGACAAAAGGCTCCCACAGCAGTGAGACATCCGGCGTTTCACCTCGGTCGAATACACCGCCCAGTCCGACGCCGATCCAAGTATAAACGATGCCACCGGGAATGATGCCCAGCGCCGTGGTGAACAGAAAATTGCGGAACTTCACCCCCACCAGCGCCGGCACCAGATTGGCCACAAAGAACGGAACCACCGGGACAAGGCGCAGCAGGAACAGGACCGAGATCTCATTCTCGCGCAGGCCGTCCTTCAGCTTTTTGATCGTGCCTTCCGAGGCCTCAAGACGCGCCGTCAAGGACGCCCCCAACCCCCAGCGCGCCGCCAGAAAGATCGCCGAGGCGCCGATGGTTGCTGCAAAAATGTTGAAGACCGTGCCTGCGAAAAGGCCAAACAGGAACCCTCCGGTCATCGAGGCCACCGCAGCGCCGGGCAGCGAGAACGCAACGATGGCAATGTAAATCGCTATGAACGCACCTGCCATTGCCCAGTAATTGGCATCACGCCAACCCAAAAGGGCCTCTCGGTTGTCGCGCAGGGTTTCAAAAGTCAGGTATTCACCCAGTGTAAAGTAACCCACTGCGGCTACGGCAAGAATCACCAGCAAAGGAATATGTCGCGCAAGCCCGCTGCGCGGGGCCTGAGTTGTATCGCTCATAATGGTGTCCGGTTTTGTGCGTCTCATTCTGGCCTCAACATGCGACGTCACGCGCCCGGGCAACAGGGGCCTCACGCTGCCTTGATCTTTTCGACAGTGAATGTGAGGGTTTTGTGCCTAAAATCCGTATTTTTGAAATCTTTTACCGCGCGGGATTATAGAATTGTTGCAAAAGGCTGCAAAACCCCCACCAAGGGGTTTGACTTACCCCCCGCTTGGCAGTAGAGGACGGGCTTCGAACACCACGGGCAGGCGAATCCGCGCTGCACCCGACCGAATAGATTGGAGACGGAGCGATGAAACGCACCTATCAGCCTTCGAACCTGGTTCGCAAACGCCGCCACGGTTTCCGCGCGCGCATGGCCACCAAGGCCGGCCGCAAGATCCTGAACTCGCGCCGCGCACGTGGCCGCAAGTCGCTGAGCGCATAAACCGCTCACCGATCAGGTTATGAACATGACGCCGCCGGAGGCCCCTGAGGATGGTAACTGCCAACCCGGGGATACGCCCCCGGCGGCGTCCGTTTGCGCATCCAAAACATTGATCATCCTCAGGAAACGATCCGATTTCCTGAACGCCGCGCGTGCGCGTCGGCAGGGCACATCATCAATGATGGTGCAGGCGCGCAAACGCGCCGAGGGCGAGGCGGACGGGATTCGCGTCGGTTTCACCTGTTCCAAAAAGGTCGGCAATGCCGTGGCTCGCAACCGGGCCAAGCGACGCCTGCGCGAAGCTGCGCGCGCGGTACTGCCTGAGAAGGGGCAGGACGGCTGGGATTACGTGCTAATCGGTCGCGCCGATGTCACAGCCGGACGCCCCTATGCAGCGCTGCTGGATGATTTGCGCTATGCTCTGCGTAAAGTCCATGCTGCGCGGAAATGACATTGCTCTCGCATATCCTTGCCTTACCCATTCGGGCGTACCGGTTGCTGTTCAGCCCTTGGGTCGGGTTCAACTGCCGCTATCAGCCTACATGCTCGGCCTATGCGTTG
This sequence comes from Ruegeria sp. YTSA105, assembly GCF_059610225.1. Classification (NCBI taxonomy): domain Bacteria; kingdom Pseudomonadati; phylum Pseudomonadota; class Alphaproteobacteria; order Rhodobacterales; family Roseobacteraceae; genus Ruegeria; species Ruegeria sp. YTSA105. The sequence goes on along the minus strand of NZ_JBXWNE010000014.1, from coordinate 45,348 downwards.
GAGGCACTGGAAAAACACGGTGCCATCAAAGGCACATGGCTGGCCGCACGACGGATTGGGCGCTGCCACCCTTTGGGTGGTGACGGGTATGATCCGGTTCCGGACCGTGAAGATCCCTCCTGACCCGTCGTCGGACTTGACCGGAGCGCACCTTCGCTGAACAGTTGTGCTGTTCAATTCGAGGGCCAGATGACATCTGACGCGCGCCATTCCCTACCCATGCATGACGTTCTGAACCAGCCGCCTGTGCGCGGAGATTTAGACCTTTGGGCCTCTGACCCAGTACTGCAAAATGTGGCAGGCGCGCGAAGCTCTATTCTTCGCAACTATGGTGCAGACCTTGGGCGTGCTGCAGTCAGAGACATGGCGCGCGAGGCCAATTTCCACTCCCCAGAACTTGTTCTGTTTGACCAAGGTGGACGCCGCCTGGATGAAGTGCGTTTCACTCATTCATACCATCACCTGATGCAACTCAGCCAATCATCCGGATACGCAGCCGTTGCCTGGTCTGACCTACCGAATGGTCACGCGACCCACGCCGCCATGGTCTACCTTGCCAGTCAGGTCGAACCCGGACATTGCTGCCCGCTGACCATGACTTACGCAGCCGTTCCAGCACTTGCGGCGAATGAAGAGATTGCCTCGATCTGGGTTCCCAGATTGACGGAATGGAACCACGATTCCTCTATCGCTCCTATCGCCTCCAAAAAAAGCGCCACGCTGGGCATGGCGATGACTGAGAAACAGGGCGGCTCGGACATTCGCGCCACTACAACGACGGCCACACGCGACGGAGATCACTGGCGGCTGCATGGGCATAAATGGTTCTGCTCGGCCCCGATGTCCGACGGTTTCCTGACACTTGCCCAGACCCCCGGCGGTCTGACCTGTTTCCTTGTGCCCCGCTGGCTGGACGGCGAACGCAATGCAATCCACCTGATGCGGCTGAAGAACAAGCTGGGCAATCGGTCCAACGCCTCGGCCGAGATTGAATACCATGATGCGCTGGCCTATCAGCTTGGAGATGAGGGCGCGGGTGTGCGCACAATCCTGGAGATGGTGCATCACACACGGCTCGACACTGCAATGGCCCCGGCAGGTCTGATGCGGGCGGCCCTCAGCGAAGCGCATTACTGGGTCAGCCATCGCAGCGCCTTTCAGCGCCGGTTGATTGACCAACCCCTGATGCGCATCGTTCTGGCCGATCTCGTGCTGGACTGGGAGGGGGCGCTGACACTGGGAATGCGTGTAGCCCGCGCCTTTGACGGAGACACCGCCGAAGACCGCGCCTTTGCCCGGATCGGGGTGGCGCTGGCCAAGTTCGTGTCGAACAAACGCTGCCCGGTCGTGGCGGTCGAGGCGATGGAGGTGCTGGGCGGCATGGGCTATGTCGAAGACACGCCGATGCCGATGATCTATCGCGAAGCGCCCCTGAACGGCATTTGGGAGGGGTCGGGCAACGTGATCTGCCTGGACATTCTGCGCAGCCTTGCGCGCGACCTGCTGGCCGCCCAGACCTTGCAGGCCGAACTGGACGCGGCAACCGGAGCCGACCGCCGTTATGACGCTGCCCTGAAGGCGCATCGCGACCGCTGGTCCACCCTGCCCCCCGAGGCCGAGGCCCGCTGGTTCGCCGAGGCCACCGCGCATCTGCTGACCGCCGCGCTGCTGCTGCGCCATGCGCCCGGTGCGGTGGCCGATGGATATATTGCCACGCGGGTTCTGGGCGAAAGCGGGCGCATACCCGGATCGGTCTCGGGGCTAGACACCGACGTCCTGCTGGGCCGGCTGTCCGGCTAGGCGGGCCTTGCCCGGTCGGCGCATCTGCGGTAGGGGCTGCGCATGTTCGACGAAGCTGACGATATCCATCCGCTGTTTGCCGGTGCGCCCTCGACCACCGAGTTCAAGAAGCTGCGCAAACGCATCGTGCGCCAGACGCGCGAAGTGATCGAGCAATACGGCATGGTTGACCCGTCGGCCCACGACAAGGACGGCAAGCCGCCGCGCTGGCTGGTCTGCCTGTCAGGCGGTAAGGACAGCTATACCTTGCTAGCGGTTCTGTACGAGCTGAAATGGCGCGGCCTACTACCGGTCGATCTGCTGGCTTGCAATCTGGATCAGGGCCAACCGGGTTTTCCCGCTACCGTCCTACCCGAGTTTCTGGAACGCATGGGTGTACCGCACCGCATCGAATATCAGGACACTTACTCGGTCGTCATGGACAAGGTTCCCCAAGGCCGCACCTTTTGCGCGCTATGTTCGCGCCTGCGCCGGGGCAACCTGTACCGCATCGCGCGGGAAGAGGGCTGCTCGGCCGTGGTGCTGGGTCATCACCGTGACGACATCCTTGAGACGTTTTTCATGAACCTGTTCCACGGCGGCCGTCTAGCAACGATGCCGCCAAAGCTGGTGAACGAAGAAGGCGACCTGTTCGTCTTTCGCCCCCTTGCCCATGTCGCCGAGGCGGATTGCGAGAAATTTGCCAATGCGATGAACTACCCGATCATTCCTTGTGACCTGTGCGGCAGCCAGGACGGGTTACAACGCCAACAGGTCAAACAGATTCTCGATCAGTGGGAAAAAAACAGCCCCGGACGGCGGCAAGTGATGTTCCGCGCCTTAACCAATGCGCGCCCTTCGCACCTTTTGGACCCGAAATTGTTTGATTTTGTTAATCTTTCCATCAATTCGAGCGAAAAAACTGAAAAAACGGATGATATTCCACAGCTGCGTTAACGAGTGACTCAGACTGATTTTTTACGGTTTGACCTGAGCGCAAGATGCTCAGGGTAAAGGCGAAGACGAACCGATGAGGAAATCTGTTTCCGTTGATCAATTTCTCGATACTCTCACCACGTATCTGAGTGGCCCGCCGGTGCTGGCCTTTGCTCCCGCCATTTCGCTTGCGGCTTTCTGGGTCGGTGGAGAACGTGCGCTTGTCGTTGTGGCACTAAGCCTTCCGTTGCTGATCGTCGCCTTCGCCTCAGTCAGACGCACGCAAACTGCACGCATCTCTCCACTGCACCATCACGGAAGACTCGCGCCAACGGATAAGTTTGCCGCCGAACTTGAAAATTTCTTTGACCGTACCGATCACAATAACATGGGATCGGCTTGTATGATCATAGCCTTAGACGGGTTCACAGAATTTGTTGACCTGCACGGAAATGCGGCCGCGACTCATCTGTCCAGCCAATTTTGTGACCGCATCTTCTCAGTCATTCGAACCGGCGATATTGCGACACGATTAGACGAGTGCAAAATAGCCATCGGCCTGCGCCCGTCACAGCATCTCGATCTCGAAGCCTGTATTCAGATGTCGGGCCGCATCCAATCCGCCGTTGAAGAGCCGATCACCCTAAACGGCACCACTGCCTATGTCTCGTGTTCAATCGGTTTTTGCCTGCAATCCGCAATTCGCGGATCCTGGTTTGAAAATTGGATTGATGCCGCATCTGCTGCGCTATGCGAAGCTCAGCGTAATGGACCCTCAACGATCCGCGCCTTTTCAAACGAAACCCGCCGTAGATCCAATATCAGGGCCAACCTTCGCAAAGAGTTCGAGGCTGCGCTGGACAACGGACAAATCCGCCCCTGGTTTCAGCCTCAGGTTTCCACAGATACAGGGCGGGTTACGGGGTTTGAAGCCCTGGCCCGCTGGGAGCACCCGGAAAAAGGCATCTTGAACCCACAGATATTTCTGCCTTTTGCCCAACAGGCCGAGCTTATGGAGAGGCTTGGCCAAACGATGCGGCATCATGCATTTTCCGCGATGTGCTGCTGGGACCGGAACGGGATTCACGTCCCACGAATCGGAATCAACTTTTCTTCGGACGAGCTACGAGACCCCGCTCTGCTGGACCGATTGAAATGGGAACTGGACCAAAACGACCTGACGCCCGACCGACTGGCTGTCGAAATTCTGGAAACCGTGTTTTCGCGACGTCCGGACGATGTGATTACCCGCAACGTGACCAGCCTTGCAGCACTTGGTTGTTGTATTGATTTGGATGATTTCGGCACTGGACATGCCTCGATCGCCTCGATCAAACGGTTTGATGTGACGCGGATCAAGATAGACCGAACTTTTGTGGCCAAGGCGGACAGTGATGCATCGCAACAACAATTGGTCAGTGCAATTCTCACTATGGCCGAAAGGTTGAATGTGGAAACACTCGCCGAGGGTGTTGAAACCACCGGTGAGCACGCGTTGATGGCACAGCTAGGTTGTGACCACGTTCAAGGCTTTGGCATTGGCAAGCCCATGCCGTTCGAAAAGACCATGGATTGGATCTCGGCCCATCAGAACAAAGTCAAAGGCATTCCCAAGATTGGACGGCAAGCGGGTTCTTGATCGCAGGTTTTCACCACAAAAGCCCAATCTGGAACCATAAGGCGGGCGAATCCGCTTGACCTTTGGGGCTGCACTCTGTTGAACCCACCGGGTGTGTTTCACTGCTTAAGGTGGCTGTCCCAGATGGACGATCAGAACAAGAATCTCATCCTCGCAACCGCGCTCAGCTTTGTCGTGATCCTGGTTTGGTTCGTGCTGTTTCCACCGCCCGAGCAAACCACCATTACAGATCAGGCTGAAATCAGCGCCATCGAAAGCGATGAGGTTCAGACCCCCAGCGCCTCTAGCGCGGGTACCGTAGGCGAAGCCACGGCGAGCGCAGAAGAAACGCTGCCCGGGTCCGAGGCCGCGCGGATCAAGATCGACACGCCCCGCCTTGAGGGCAGCCTGTCGTTGTCCGGTGGCCGCATCGATGAATTGTACCTGAAGGATTATAAAGTCTCGATTCAGGACAACGCACCGATTGTCGAACTGTTCTCTCCGGTCGGATCTGAATCTGCATATTATGCGCTCTACGGATGGGCACCTGGCGCTGGTGTCACCGGCACGGACGTACCCGGGCCGAACACGGTCTGGATGGTCGAAAATGGTGAAACACTTGGGGTGAACGCTCCAGTTACGTTGAAGTGGGAGAATGGCAATGGCCTGACCTTCCGCCGTACCATCTCGGTAGACGAGAACTATATGTTCGAAGTCACACAAGCGGTGGAAAACAACACACAAGCCGAGGTCGGCATGGCGCCATATGGCATCCTCGCCCGCCATGGCATCGGCGAAGATGGCGACCTGCCCGGACTTAAGAATTTCTTCATCCTGCATGAAGGCGTGATGGTCATGGCCGACGGTGTTCTGGATGAAATCGACTACGGCGATGTGCGCGACTTTGACATTGATCCGAACGAACGGGCGCAAGCCGAGGTCTTTCAGGTCAAAGACGGTGGCTGGGTCGGCTTTACTGATCACTATTGGATGACCACCCTGATCCCGGCTGAGGGCACGACCTTCAAGGCAGCAGCCAAATACGATGCCCGTCGCAAGATCTATCAGACGGAAACTGTACTGCCGACATTGCTTATCGCACCTGGGGCTACTGAAGAGGTCACAACCCAGCTGTTTGCCGGTGCCAAGGAATGGGAAACCATTCGTGAATATCAGGCCGAAGGCGTTCAAAAGTTCATCGACAGCATCGACTGGGGCTGGTTCTATTTCCTGACCAAGCCGATCTTCTGGCTGCTGCACAACATTAACGCCCAGATCGGCAACATGGGCTGGTCGATCATCGGCCTGACCCTGATCATCAAGGCGATCTTGTTCCCGCTGGCGTTCAAGTCCTATGTCTCGATGGCGAAGATGAAGGAACTGCAGCCGCAGATGGAGGCCCTGAAAGAGGCCGCTGGTGACGATCGTCAGAAAATGCAGCAAGGTATGATGGAACTGTACAAGAAGGAAAAGGTTAACCCCGCCGCGGGCTGTTTGCCGATCCTGATGCAGATCCCGATCTTCTTCTCGCTGTATAAGGTGATCTTTGTCACCATCGAACTGCGTCAAGCACCGTGGTTTGGCCCGTTTCAGGATCTCAGCGCACCGGATCCAACGTCAATCATGAACTTCTTCGGCTGGCTGCCTTGGGCCGGGCCGCAACCTGACACCCTTATGGCGCTGATCTTCATCGGCATCCTGCCACTGTTGCTGGGGATTTCGATGTGGCTGCAGCAAAAGCTGAACCCGGCACCAACAGACGCGACACAGGCAATGATCTTTGCCTGGATGCCCTGGGTCTTCATGTTCATGCTCGGTGGGTTTGCCAGCGGCCTTGTGGTGTACTGGATCGCGAACAACACGATCACCTTTACCCAACAGTATCTGATCATGCGCAGCCAGGGTTATAAACCGGATGTATTTGGCAACATCAAATCCGGTTTCAAGCGCGCCGCTAAGACGGATGACAAATGACGGCTGAAGTCACCCATATTTGGCGGCATCCTATGAAAAGCCACGGCCACGAAGCCGTGCAGACCGTGACAGTGACCCCCGGGCAGACAATGCCCGGGGATCGCGTTTGGGCAGTTGCGCACGAAGCGTCAAAAGCCGATGGCACGAAATGGGTACCCTGCGTCAATTTCAGCCGAGGGTCAAAAGCCCCAAACCTGATGGCCATTTCCGCCAATCTGGACGCGAATCTGCTGACCCTGACCCATCCCGATCGCCCCGATCTAACCTTTGACCCGGATCGGGAACAGGACGTTTTTCTGGATTGGGTGCGCCCGCTGATGCCCGCGGACAGGGCGGCATCTGCCCGGATCGTTCGGATACCAGGGCGTGGGATGACAGACAGCGATTTCCCGTCAATCAGCCTGTGCAACATGGCCTCTCACCGGGCGGTTGAACAAAAATTGGGGCAAGACCTGTCAATCAAACGCTGGCGCGGTAACATCTGGTTCGATGGTCTGCCCCTGTGGGAAGAATTCGACTGGCTCGACCGCGAGTTGCAAATCGGTGAGGCCGTGTTCCGCGTCCGCGAGCGGATTGTGCGCTGTTTGGCGACCACTGCGAACCCGGATACCGGCGACCGCGATGCCGACACTTTGGGCGCGCTGAACAGCTGGGGCCATCAGGATTTCGGCATCTATACCGAAGTGGTCCGCGGCGGGGTAATCTCGGTCGGTGACAAGGTGATACCGTTATGAGCACCCTACCCTTCCCTCTGGCCCAAGATCCCGATGAATTCTCGTTGGAGCGCGGGCGCAAGCTGTTTGCTGGCCCGTCCGAGTTTGTCAAAGGTGTCGTCGCCATGAGTGGGCTGCCCGACCCTGACCGCCTTGAGGTCTGCTTTGCGGGCCGCTCCAATGTTGGCAAGTCCAGCCTGATCAACGCGCTGACCGGCACCAAGGGGCTGGCGCGCGCGTCGAACACGCCGGGTCGAACGCAGGAAATCAACTTTTTCACTCAGGGCCCAGAGCTATATCTGGTCGACCTTCCCGGCTATGGCTATGCCAATGCGCCGGTTAAAGTGGTGGAAAAGTGGCAGCGGTTGCTGAAACAATATCTCAGTGGCCGACAGACCCTGCGCCGGGCCTTTGTCCTGGTTGACGCGCGCCATGGGGTAAAGCCTGTTGATGCCGAGATTATGAAGCTGCTGGACACTAGTGCCGTAACCTTTCAATGCGTGCTGACCAAGGCAGACAAGGTCAAGGCCAATGAACGCGAAAAGGTTCTGAACCAGGTCCGCTCGGCCCTGTCAAAACACCCCGCCGCTTTCCCCGAAATCGTGCTGACGTCGTCCGAAAAAGGGGATGGTATCCCAACGTTGCGCTCGATCATCACGCATCTGGAATAGCTTGGCCCTTGGCAGCACCTTTCAAAGGCCCTAACACGGTGGGCCAGAGGGACCTTAGCCATGAAGACAAGAGATATGAACCGGGATTGGATCGCCACCGCCGCCACATTGAACAGCGCACTGCCCTATCTGCAGCGCTATGACGGGGCCATTGTCGTCATCAAGCTGGGCGGGCACGCCATGGGCAGCGATGAAGCGATGGAAAGCTTTGCCCGTGACGTGGTTCTGATGCGCCAGGTGGGCATCAACCCGGTTGTGGTACATGGCGGCGGTCCCATGATCAACGCGATGCTGGACAAGCTCGATATCCAATCCGATTTCGTGAACGGTAAGCGTGTGACGGACAAGGCGACTGTCGAAGTGGTCGAGATGGTGCTCTCGGGCCTCGTGAACAAACGCATTGTTCAGGCCATCAACGGACAGGGAGGGACTGCGGTTGGCCTGTCGGGCAAGGACGCCAACTTGATGATCTGTGATCAAACCGATGCCTCGCTGGGGTTTGTTGGCTCTCCTTCCGAGATGAAACCCGAAATCCTGCACGATCTGTTTACGCATGACGTGATCCCGGTAATTGCGCCTCTGGGCGCCGGGCGCGAAGGTGAGACGTTCAACGTCAACGGTGACACCGCCGCCGGTGCCATCGCCTCGGCCTTGAAGGCAGACCGTCTTCTGTTGCTGACCGACGTATCAGGCGTCAAGAACGCTGCCGGAGAGGTCGTGACCGAGCTAAAAGCCGGTCAGATCCGCGAGATGACCCTGGACGGGACCATCGCAGGCGGAATGATCCCCAAGACCGAAACGGCGCTGGACGCACTGCATAGTGGGGTGCGGGCCGTAGTCATTCTGGATGGGCGCGCGCCCAATGCGGTGCTACTGGAACTGTTCACCGAACACGGAGCTGGGTCGCTGATCCGACCCGATTGATCGACTGCGACGGAGGTGACATGACAGTTCAAACCGCACCTTCCCCGAACATTTATCAACGTGTCGACAGCGCGGCTGCTGAGGTTGGGCTTATCGTGATGGGTGCGTTACATCCTGGGCGCGCTAATGCCAAGCAATTGGACAGCGGCACCCTGATCCTGCTAGGTGCAGGGCCCACGTTCTGGCCTGTTTTGAAATCAGCCCCTGAATGGCAAGGTCCCGACCCTGTTGACCGGTGGTCGTACCGCGTCGTCAATCAGATGGCGCAGGATTTGGGGGCGCAAGCCTATTTCCCATTCGGTGGCCCACCCTATGTGCCGTTTATCGACTGGGCGCTGAAATCGGGGCGTACATTCAGCAGCCCGGTTGGCGCCTTGGTGCATGACACGGTCGGTATGATGATCTCGTATCGCGGCGCGCTGCATTTTGATCAGGAATTCGAGATTCCCGGTGCCCATAATTCATCGCCCTGTGTTACATGCGATGCCCCTTGCGCTCAGACCTGCCCAGTCGGGGCCCTGAACACCCACAGCTTCTATGACGTTGAGGCCTGCCACGGGCATCTGAACACAGAGCAGGGCCAAACCTGCATGACCGGTGGCTGCCTTGCGCGCCTGGCCTGCCCTCTCAGCCCCGGGGCCGGGCGGGACCCAGAACAATCCGCCCACCACATGAGGTCTTTTCACCCGTCATGACTCGCACCCTGATCCTGACCCGCCATGCCAAATCCAGTTGGGATGAGCCGACGCTCAGCGATCATGATCGGCCACTGAACAAACGTGGACGCTGCTCCGCACCTGCTGTGTCCGGCTGGCTACTCAGGAATGGCTGGCTACCGAATGAGGTGCTCAGCTCTACCGCCCTCAGAACCCGCGAGACGTGGGATCGAATGGGGCTGCAGGCTGATCTGATCCAGTTCGAACGCGCGCTGTATCTGGCCGGTCCCGATCTCATGATGCGGACCCTATCACAGGCTTCTGGCCAAACCGTGCTGATGCTGGGCCACAACCCCGGGATCGCTGAATTCGCCAGACAACTTGTGCGGCAAGCGCCAGATCACGGCCGTTTCGATGACTACCCGACCTGCGCAACAACAGTCATACAGTTCGAGATCAACTCCTGGGCCGCGCTTCGGTGGCACAGTGGGGATGTCTTGGGGTTCGTCATTCCACGCGAGTTGCCGGAATAAAAAAGGCGGGGCAAAAACCCCGCCTTTCAAGGTTCTTCCGATCGGGATCAATGGCCCAGAATCTGGCTCAGGAACAGCTTGGTCCGCTCGCTTTGTGGGTTGTTGAAGAACTCTTCTGGTTCGTTCTGTTCCACAATCTGACCGGCATCCATAAAGATCACGCGGTTGGCGACCTGACGGGCAAAACCCATCTCGTGGGTCACACAAAGCATGGTCATGCCTTCTTCGGCCAGCTCGATCATAGTGTCGAGCACCTCTTTGATCATCTCAGGGTCCAGCGCCGATGTAGGTTCATCGAACAACATGATCCGCGGCATCATGCAGAGCGAACGGGCAATCGCAACACGCTGCTGCTGACCACCCGAAAGCTGGCCAGGATACTTGTCGGCCTGTTCTGGGATTTTCACCTTCTCTAGGAAGTGCATCGCACGCTCTTCAGCCTCTTTCCTGGGCGTCTTGCGCACCCAGATCGGGGCCAGCGTACAGTTTTCCAGAATGGTCAGATGCGGGAAGAGGTTGAAGTGCTGGAACACCATCCCGACCTCGGACCGGATCTTGTCGATGTTTTTCAGGTCATTCGACAGTTCCGTCCCATCCACCATGATCGTGCCTTGCTGGTGTTCCTCCAGCGCGTTCAGACAGCGGATCAGGGTGGACTTACCCGACCCTGACGGCCCCGCGATAACAATCCTCTCGCCCTGATTGACGGTCAAATTGATGTCGCGCAGCACATGGAAAGACCCATACCACTTGTTCATGTTGTTGATTTCGATGGCGACCTCGTCGCTCACCTGCATCTTGGATCGGTCGATTTCGCGGTCTATTGCAAGTTCAGACATGTGTTGAACTCCTTAACGATGGCCAGTCTGAAGCTTGCGCTCCAGATACATGGAATAACGGGACATGGAGAAGCAGACGACGAAGAACAGCGCCGCAATGAATGCGAACAGTTCCCAGTAGATGCCGTTCCAGGCGGTGTCGGCGCGGATAGCGGATGCCAGTCCGATAACGTCGAACAGTCCGATGATCGACACCAGCGTCGTATCCTTAAAGATCCCGATGAATGTGCTCACGATGCCCGGAATTGAGATTTTCAGGGCTTGCGGCATGATGATCAGTCGCTGTGCCTGCCAGTAGTTCAGGCCCAAACTGTCGGCGCCTTCGTACTGACCGCGTGGCAATGCAGCCAGGCCACCCCGGATCACTTCGGCCATATAGGCGGCTGAGAACAGGGTCATCATGATCATCACCCGCAAGATGATGTCAAAGTTTGTACCCGGCGGCAGGAACAGGTTCAGCAGCAGCGAAGCAACGAACAACAAGGTGATCAGCGGCACTCCGCGAATGAACTCGATAAAGCCCACACACAGGTATTTGACGATCAGCAGGTCGGACTGGCGGCCAAGCGCCAGCACAACACCGATCGGCAGCGAGACACCAATGGCCACAACACCCAGCAGGATCGCCAGCATGAAGCCCCCGAACTGACGACTTTGCACCGCCTCAATGCCAATGGGCAGGATCGAATCCATTGCACCGGTGAAATAGCTGGACAGTACCAGCCACCAAATCACCGCGGCGACGGCACCACCAATCATCCCGATCAACTCACTCATTTCTTTACTGAGGACTTGGTAAACGCCCCAAGCGGCGACAAATCCTAACGCAGCTGAAATCGGTCCCCAGATGGTGCCACCCCACATCAGGAACGGCATCAGGAAGGGGTAAGCAGCAGTCAGGATCAACAGCTTTTTCGGTACACGCTCTGAGTACAGAATCGGTGCTAACGCAACTAGCAACAGGATCAGCGATACAATCGGGCGCCAATACAGGTGGCTCGGATAGAACCCAAATAGCAGTTGCAGCCAACGGTCGTTGATTACGCCCCAGCACGCGTGCCCGTGGGTAGAACCCCAGTTGGCCAACATGATCTCGCGGCACTCGTTCAGCGAGTTGGCATTCCAGACAGACTGAAACACCCACGCCAAGACACCCGAAAGCACATACCAAACCGCATAAAGCGATACCAAGGTCAGGATCGAGTTGAACCAGCCGGAAAACAGGTTGTGTTTAACCCAACCAATGACACCAACTTCGGACGCTGGTGGCGCTTTCTCCGGCAACATTTCCGCGCGGACAAATGAAACATCACTCATATTACCGCTCCACCAATTTGACACTATTGTTGTACCAGTTCATCACTGCCGAGATGCTCAGCGAGATGCACAGATAGACCAGCATCAGCAGTAGAACGCATTCCAGCTCGCGGCCGGTTTGGTTCATGGTGATGCCACCTAGGGTACCTGTGATATCCATATATCCCACCGCAATCGCCAGAGACGAGTTCTTGGTCAGGTTCAGGTAGTTCGAGATCATTGGCGGGATGATCACGCGCAACGCTTGCGGCAGGATCACCAGACGCATAATCCGGCTCGGGCGTATACCCAGCGCGGCGGCGGCCTCGGTCTGCCCCTTGGAAATGGCGAGAATTCCGGCCCGCACGATCTCAGCGATGAAAGCTGCAGTGTAAAGGGACAGGGCCAACCACAATGCGATAAGCGAGTTCCGCAAATGGGTGCCGCCTTTGAAGTTGAACCCTTTCAGTTCCGGGTATCCCAAATGGAATCCCAACGCAGTCAGCAGGATCAACATCGGCACAAACAGTATACCCAACTGAATGTGCCAGATGGTTGGGCGATCACCAGTTGCTTCCTGTTTTGCAGCGGCATTAGCGGATACTTTGCGCATCACAAAAATGCTGCCCACCAAAACGACCAGAAAGGCGACCAGATCCAATGAAATGTCGAAGCGTAAGCTGGACGCACCAAACAAGTGGATATCGCCAAGACTGCGTGAAAACAGGAGCTCTGGGATATAGACACCGCGATTGGTGACGGCGACAGAGTTGAAAAAATCCATCGTGGCCGTCGGGGTTTCGCCTCGGAATGCATTGGGTGCCGGTAAACCTTCGATCAGAATGGCCATAGCCAGAACGATCCAAAGCAGCACAGGCACGTTACGGAACATCTCGACATAAACAGTCATGATCCGCGCGATCAACCAGTTGTTGGAAAGTCGTAATACACCAACGAAAACACCGATAATTGTCGCCGTGATACAGCCGAGAACTGCAACAACAAGTGTGTTAAGCAATCCGATAAACCCAGCACGCAAGTGGCTGTCTCGAGAATCGTATTCCAGCAGGCGTTGGTTGATATCGTAACTTGCAGGTTCGCCGAAGAACCCGAATTCTACGGGTTTACCAAGTGCTTCGAGGTTCTGAATGGTGTTGGAAATGATCCAGGCTGCCAAAAGCATGAAACCGATCATTGCAATGACCTGGATGGTCGCAGATCGGTACCGCGTATCGTAAAGGAGCATGGACAGCCGGAACTGCTCCTTTGGCGGGTCAGTGAGAGTCGACATGACCTATGTATATCCCCGTGTCATCCCGTTATTCGCAGACAGAGTTGATCTCTGTTCAATCTAACCGGGACTGTTTCTTATGGATTGAAAAAGGGCGCAGGATGAACTGCGCCCTCTTCAATGGATATTAGCGGAACGGCGGCGAGTACAGCAGGCCGCCATCGGTCCACTGACCGTTCAGGCCGCGTGCCAGACCGATTGGCGTTTCTTCACCGATGTTCTTGGCAAAGACCTCACCATAGTTACCACCCGCCTTGATAGCGCGCATTGCCCACTGTGCGTCCAGACCCAGCATCTCACCCAGAGTGCCTTCGCTGCCCAGCAGACGGTTCACTTCGGGGTTGTCGGTGCCAGCAGACATCTCGTCGATGTTCGCCGAGGTCACACCCAGCTCTTCAGCCGAAACCAGTGCGTTCAGTGTCCAGCGAACAACGTCGCCCCACTCGTGGTCGCCATGACGGACCAGCGGGCCCAGCGGCTCTTTCGAGATGATTTCGGGCAGCAGGATGTGATCACCGGGGTTTTCGAACGTGGCGCGAGTTGCGGCCAGGCCCGATGCGTCGGTGGTGTAGACGTCACATGCGCCAGCCAGATACTGCTGCTGCGCTTCTGCGTTGGTTTCGATCGGAACCGGCTCGTAGCTGATGTTGTTCGAGCGGAAGAAATCCGCCAGGTTCAGCTCGGTGGTGGTGCCGGTCTGGATGCAGACAGTCGCGCCGTCCAGTTCCTTGGCCGAGCTTACGCCCAGCGCTTTGGGAACCATAAAGCCCTGACCGTCGTAATAGTTTACACCGACGAATTCGAACTTCAGATCTACGTCGCGGCTGAAGGTCCAGGTGGTGTTCCGGGCCAGCATGTCGATTTCGCCCGAAGCCAGCGCGGTAAAGCGTGTCTTACCTGTGGTCGGAACGAATTCAACGGCGCTTGCGTCACCCAGAACCGCAGCGGCAACGGCGCGGCACAACGAAACGTCAAAGCCCTGCCATTCACCATTTGCGTCGGGCGCGGCAAAGCCGACCAGACCGGTGGTCACACCGCAGTTCAGCTTACCGCGCGCCTTGACGTCGTCCACGGTTCCCGCCATGGCTGCGCCTGCGGCCAGACCGGCAACTGTGGCCGCGCCCAAGATTACGGATTTTTTCATTTTTACCTCTTCCTGATTGTCCATCCCGTTCAGGGACGGTTCTATCCGGCACCTCAGGTACCAGAAAGGTTTCCCCAAAGGTGTCTCCCCTTTAGTGCGCACGAGTTTGGTCGCATTCATAAACAAACGTCAAGGGTCGGATCAGGGAAAACGATGGATCAACTCACAGATGTCCAACAGAGCGGTAAAAATTCAGAAATCTAAGATCAATCAGAGACGTCGTAGAAGCGTTTAGCGTGTAAAAAGGCAGAACGTTTGACTTCGGCTGCTTCATGCGCCTCGTCGTCATGGCCCCATTGTTCGATTTGCCACTGCTCGTCCAACCGCGAAATCCGCCAGATCTCTTGCGCATCACACCAATCGGAAGTGGCCGCAAACCCAAGGATCAACGAGCCCGAAAGGCTGACCAGATCGTGGAAGGCAGCCAGTTGGAAGTTGTTGAAATCATGCACTCGCCGGCGCAACTGATCCAGCGCCGCCACGTCTTGCGGCTGATGCAGGATACCTGTGACGGGCTGCAGGCGAACCGACATGGCTTCCGCGGCCCAGTCCAACACCGGGTCCCACTGCTCAGCTTGCCGCTGCTGCAACTCTTGCGGGTGAGCGGCGCGATAGCACAGCAAATCCGAATCGCCATAATCGGCCAGCATGTCTGCAACTTCGGCGTGCTGAATCAGTACCTTGTCGATGGCTGCATTGGCCGAACGCGTGTAGGGCATCGTCCCTGGGTCAACCTGTTCTTCCTGCGCGTCCCATTCGGCCGCAACGGCCTGAGCCATCGGCAAGGTCGGCAGGATCAGTCCGGCCCGCGCAGGTGTTTTGACCCGACGACCGTCCAGTTCGACCGTAAATCCGCCATCGGCCTCGACCACCTGACATGCAGTCCAAAATCGTTTCGGTTTCCAGTCACTCATGTCTTCAGGTCCAGATATCGTCCAGTGCGCCCGGCAACTGGTCAAACGTTTCGATAATACGAGAGGCAGCGGCCAGGGCAGGCCGTTCGTGATACCCCCAGGTGACGCCAATTCCCGTGACACCGGCGGCGGCGGCCATATCCATGTCGAATCGGGTATCCCCGATCATGACAGTATCAACCGCATCGACGCAGGTTTCGGCCCTAGCCGTGTCGATCATCGAAGGATGCGGTTTTGACGGGTGGTGATCTGCGACCTGCCGGGTCACGAAATAGCCTTGCAGACCGTGACCTTCGATCAAAGCATCCAGACCACGTTGCGATTTGCCTGTCGCCACGCCCAGCAACATCTCGGGGATTGCATGCAGTGCCTCGATAACCTCACGGGCTCCGGGGTAGAGCGGCGAACTGGCCATTCCCTGTTCCAGCCGATGTGCGTGATAGGCCTGTTTATAGCCCTCTACCAACCGCGCCTGATCCACAGCAGAACACTCGGGCACCAACTGTGCCATGGCTTGTGGCAGAGATAATCCGACTATGGACAAGATCCCCGCCCTATCCGGTACCGGAAGAGACAAGGCATCAAAGCTGGCGGTCATGGCCGCGATAATGCTGCCCTGGCTATCGACCAGGGTACCGTCCACATCAAATAGTACCAGAC
Organism: Ruegeria sp. YTSA105; assembly: GCF_059610225.1. Classification (NCBI taxonomy): domain Bacteria; kingdom Pseudomonadati; phylum Pseudomonadota; class Alphaproteobacteria; order Rhodobacterales; family Roseobacteraceae; genus Ruegeria; species Ruegeria sp. YTSA105. The sequence continues at coordinate 29,400 of NZ_JBXWNE010000014.1, read as the reverse complement.
GCAAGGGTCTGCTCATTGCAAAGACTCGAACGGATCATCCGCAGCCAGGTCTTCGGCCCATCCGAATGTGTCCCAGCTGTGTTTCATATGATCGGGCAAGGGTGCGGTGACCGTGATCTTCTTACGCGTCACCGGGTGCTGAAACGAAGCCTGCCGCGCATGCAGGTGCAGCTTTTTGCTGATCACACCGCCCAACTGCGCACCCCAGCCATCGCCAAGGTTCTCTTGACCCGAACCGCCGTATTTTCCATCCCCGATGATTGGATGCCCAATCGCTGCCATATGCGCACGCAACTGATGAGTGCGGCCGGTGATCGGCTCCATCGCGACCCAGGCGGCGCGTCCGGCCACGCGGTATAGCGTAGCGTAAAGTGTATGGGCCCGCTTCGCGCCTGGCGTATCGTTGATTTCGTTAAGATGAACGGGGATCATCTTTTCGCCCTCGCCCTGGCTGCCATGGCCCGGGGCCTTGACCAAACCGGTCTTGATCTCGCCCAGATAAGGGGTCGGCACCCCAGCGACCAGGGCCCAATATATCTTGCGCGTGTCCCGGTGGCGGAAAGCGGCGGTCAGTGCTTTGGCGGCCTCGCGTGTGCGGGCCAGCAACAGCACGCCCGAGGTATCCTTGTCCAGACGGTGCACCAGTCGCGGGTTTTCGTCATATCCAAAGCGCAGCGCCTCGGACAGGCCGTCCACATGCCGGGTCTGGCCGCTGCCGCCTTGCACCGGCAAGCCTTGCGGTTTGTTCAGCGCGATCACGTGATCATCGCGATAAATCACGCAAGCCTGCATCATCTCGGCATCCGCATCTGTGATCCGCGGTTTCACCTCGACCGGTTTGTGGTCCGCATCCGGCAGAGGTGGCACGCGTACAACCTGGCCGACCTCAAGCCGGGTCGAGGCCTTGGCCCGTCCGCCATCCACACGCAGTTCGCCCTTGCGGCACATTTTCTCGATGCGCCCCTGGCTGACATGCGGAAACAGACGCCGCAGCCAGCGGTCCACCCGCTGATCGCCATCCCCATCCGCAACCGTAATCATCTGCACGCCACTCATGCCATTGCCCCTTGCGCCGCGCGGCAGACCCGCCCGGACCACGCTGTAAACATTGTCCCAGAAAACATGCGCGTCTGTCGCGCGCATCGGCCAAAGAGTCAAGCCGGTGCTAGTCTGGTTTCCGTTGCGAACGCAGCTTGGCAAAGTAGTCCAACCGTTTCTTCAGCTCACGTTCAAACCCACGCTCGACAGGTTGATAGAGAACAGGGCGCGATATGGACTCGGGAAAGTAGTTCTGCCCAGAAAACCCATCCTCGGCATCGTGATCATAAGCATAGCCCGCACCATAACCCTGATCTTTCATCAAAGAGGTTGGTGCATTCAGAATATGTTTGGGCGGCGGCTCACTTCCTGATTGCTTGGCCAGGCGCATCGCTGCCTTGTAGCCCACATAGGCCCCGTTCGATTTCGGAGCCAGAGCCAGATAGACCAGCGCCTGCGCCAAAGCCAACTCGCCTTCGGGACTGCCCAGCCGCTCATAGGTTTCCCAGGACTGCATACAGATCGCCTGAGCCTGCGGATCAGCCAGACCAATGTCCTCGACCGCCATTCGCGTGATCCGGCGCGCCAAATACCTTGGGTCCTCGCCTCCTGTCAGCATTCGCGCGAACCAGTACAGGGCTGCATCGGGGTCGGATCCTCGCACCGATTTGTGCAAGGCCGAGATCAGGTTGTAATGCTCATCCCCCGACTTGTCGTATTTCGCAGCACGGCGCATGAGCCGGGTCGACAAAGCGTCAGTGTCTAGCGGGCCATCCACTTTCCACGCGGCCACCTGTTCGATCAGGTTTAACAGCGCGCGCCCGTCGCCATCGGCCATTTCCTGCAGCGCACCTCGGGCCGCAGAGTCCAGTGGCAACCCACGGTCCAGTTCCTGCTCAGCGCGTTGCGTCAGGCGTTCTAGATCGGCAGGGCTGAGCCTTTCCAACACCAACACCTGCGCCCGGCTGAGCACAGCAGCGTTCAGCTCGAACGATGGATTTTCCGTGGTCGCCCCGACCAGGAGGATCGTACCATCCTCCATATGCGGCAGAAACCCGTCCTGCTGCGCCTTGTTGAAGCGATGGATTTCGTCAACAAACAGCAACGTCCCCTGCCCGTTCTGACGCCGGATCTTCGCAGCTTCGAACACTTTCTTCAGGTCGGGAACACCAGTAAAGATGGCACTGATCTGCACAAAATGCAGGTCCGTCTCTTGCGCCAAAAGCCGCGCGATCGTGGTCTTGCCGACGCCGGGCGGCCCCCAGAATATCAGGCTCGACAGACTGCCCGAGGCCAGCATCACGCCCAAAGGCGCATCCGGGCCCAACACCTGTTCCTGCCCGATCACCTCGGCCAGCGTTTGCGGGCGCAATCTGTCGGCCAGCGGGCGATGTACAGGTGGCGCAGGGTCAGGTGACCCGGTATCGAAAAGGTCACTCATCCGGTCACAGCCTGAACCGCAAGGAAACCGGCCGGCCGCCCCTGAGGATATCCAGATTGATCCGACGCCCCGGATCGGTCAGCGCCTTCACGACATCAGCAGGTCGCTCGACCCGCGCGCCGTTTATCCCATCGACCACATCGCCCGGACGCAGCCCGGACCGACCGCCATAGCGGCCCGCGTCGACCACAACCACCCCCGTCTGCGACAGCAAAAGCCCCAGCCGCGCGATAACAGCAGGGTTGATCCGCGACACGGTCAGGCCTGGCATCACGGTTTCATCGTTAAGCGTCGTCACTTCCGCTGCCGGAACCTCGGGCGCTTTGACCAAAGCGACCTCAAGTTCAGCTCGGTCCTCGCCGCGCAGTCGCGTCACCACCGACGTGCCGCCCACACCGGCCACTGACATGCGGAATTTCATCTCTGCCGGCGAGTTCACCTCATCCCCGTCGACATGGGTCACGACGTCCCCAACCTGCAACCCTGCCTCGGCCAACGGGCTGAGCGCATGGAGATCCGAAATCACCACACCCTGCGGGATGACCAAGCCCAGAGACTCAGCGATATCCGCACTCATGTGCTGCCCGGCCATTCCGGCCCAGGGGCTGACAAAACTGTCATTGCCGGCTTGCGCTTGCCGCAGGAATTCGGCAACCAGATTGGCAGGGATGGCAAAGCCGATCCCGTTCGATCCGCCAGAACGTGTCAGGATCGAGGTGTTGATGCCAATCAGATCACCGTTTACATCGATCAGCGCCCCGCCCGAATTGCCGGGATTGATCGCCGCGTCCGTCTGAATGAAATAGCCCCGCGCATTGCCCGTCGCCGTACCGGTCCGCGCCAGCCCCGAGATAATGCCCGATGATACTGTCTGCCCGACGCCGAACGGGTTGCCGATGGCCAGAGCCAATTCACCCACCTCAACCAAATCGGAATCCCGCATGTCGATCGAAGGCAACGCCTCGGCATCTTTCAGACGCAGAATGGCGATGTCGCTTTCCTGATCGCCCAGAACCACCTCGGCCGAAAACTCGCGCCGGTCCGTCGTGACGACCCGTATTTCGGTCGCCGAACCCACGACATGGTAGTTTGAGACCACATAACCGTCATCCGTCAGGATCACACCCGACCCCAGCGAATTCTGAACGCGCGGTCGCGGTTCGCCAAAGCCGCCGCCAAAGAAATCCTGAAAGAACGGGTCAGAGAACAGTGAATTCGAGCGCCCTTCGCGCACGATCTTGGCGTAGATATTCACCACAGCCGGCGCGGCTTGCTTCACCACGGGCGCAAATCCAAGGCTGATTTCGACCTGCGTTTGAGGTACTTTTGTTTCGGCCTTGGCTGAAACCGCAGCAACAGTCAGCAAGAGTGAACACAAGACTTTCCGCATGATCCATCCGTCTATTGGGCGCCCTTCGGATATGCGAGGCCCGCGCAGGGATTGCAAGCATCTTAAGGCACTGGGCGCGTTGACTTGGGGCGGAATGGCTGGGAATGTCCGACGAACACAAAGTGCATTTGAAGGAAATATTGTTTTGAGGTCATTCACTCTGAAATGCCTGTCGCGCGGGCGGCTTTTCTCGCTCGCGTTGATCACAACCCTTGGGATAGTCGCCCCGGCGGTACAGGCGGATACCAAACTGGCCATGGGAACCGGAGCGAAAACTGGGTACTATTTCAGCGTCGGCAATCTGCTGTGCAAGTCATTTGTCAAAGCGATGAGCGGTAATAAATGCAGAGCTCGAACCACGGACGGCGCGCTGGAAAACCTAGCAAAGCTGCGCCGCGGCAAATATGACATCGTCGTTGTTCGGTCTGACTGGGCGCTAAATGCACGGGATGGATCGGGTTTTTTCGAAAACAAGAAGCCGGACGCTGCCTTACGCTCGCTTTTCTCAACTCACAGCGTACCCTTGACCGTTATTGCGCGCACGGGGTCAGGGATTACGTCCCTCAAAGACCTGAATGGCAAACGTGTACGTTTGGGCGGGTCGGCATCCCGCTTGGCCAGAAAGCTCCCCTATGCCGAAAGCTGGGATATCTCGGGATTTTGCACAATCAGTTTCGGAGAGATGGACGACCAGCGCAAGGCGTTGTGTAAGGGCGAGATTGACGCCGTCGCCAGTGTCGTCGGCTATCCGTCAAGTCTGATTCAAAAAACAGCCCAGACATGTGCGATTCAACTGGTTGAACTTTCCGGGCGCGATATCGACCGTCTGGTTTCCGGCTCCGACGCGCTCAGCGAAGTGACCATTCCTGCCAATACGTATAAAGGGGTGACGTCACCAACCAAAACTTTTGGCTATAAGGCCATTCTTCTAAGCAGTGCCAACGTGCCCGATGACGATGTCTATGCCTTTGTGAAATCCACCTTTGAAAACCTGCCGCAACTGACGGCCGGCCACCCGGCGCTGAAAGGTTTGCAACCAGCTGATATGATCCGCGATGGCTTGCCAGCGCCACTGCATCCAGGGGCGGCCCGATATTATCGAGAGCGCGGCTGGATCAACTAGGCCAGAGATAGAGTTGTGAAAAAGAAAAACCCCCGCGTCCGAGACACGGGGGTTTTCACATGAAAGCCAGGCTTTCTTATTCTTCGTCTGCGGCCTCTTCGGCGGCGGTACGCGCTTTGTCTGCAGCGCCTTTGGCGTCCAGATCGCGGTCAACGAATTCGATGATCGCCATCGGGGCCATGTCGCCATAGCGGAAGCCTGCTTTCAGGATCCGGACATAACCGCCCTGACGCTCGGCGTAACGGGGCCCCAGGATTTCAAACAGCTTTGCGACGTCTTTGTCTTCTTTCAGCTGCGATGCGGCCTGACGACGGGCGTGCAGGTCGCCGCGCTTGCCCAGAGTGATCAGTTTTTCAACGATCGGGCGCAGTTCTTTTGCCTTGGGCAGAGTTGTCTTGATCTGCTCATGTTCGATGAGCGAGCCAGCCATGTTCGCAAACAGAGCCTTGCGGTGCTCATGAGTACGGTTCAGGCGGCGGTAACCACGTGCGTGACGCATTTTCTAGTTCCTTCTTTAGCGTTTTGCTTTGTCTGGCCGGCGATGCGTGTCACCGACTCTCCTTGGGGCAAGATCGCCCTTGATTCCCCGGCAGCCCGGGCATTGGGGAAGACGCGCTTAAAACGCGTCTTCGAATTTCTTCGCCAGATCTTCGATGTTGTCGGGCGGCCAATCCTCGACATCCATGCCAAGGTGCAGACCCATGCCGGACAGCACTTCTTTGATCTCGTTCAGCGACTTGCGGCCGAAGTTCGGGGTGCGCAGCATCTCGGCTTCGGTCTTCTGGATCAGGTCGCCAATGTAGACGATGTTGTCGTTCTTCAGACAGTTTGCCGAACGGACCGACAGTTCCAACTCATCTACTTTCTTCAGCAGCAGCGGGTTGAACTCCAGACCATCATCCTCGTCCTGACGACCAGCCGCTTCCGGCTCATCGAAATTGACGAAGATCGACAGCTGATCCTGCAGGATTCGCGCAGCATAGGCCAACGCGTCCTCGGGGGTGATCGAACCGTCAGTCTCAATCTTCAGGGTCAGCTTGTCATAGTCCAGAACCTGACCTTCACGCGTCGGCTGAACATCATAGGCGACCTTTTTAACCGGCGAATAGATCGCGTCGATCGGGATCAGGCCGATAGGCGCATCTTCTGGCTTGTTCTTTTCAGCCGAGACATAGCCCTTACCGGTGTTGACGGTCAGTTCCATGAACAGGTCGGCACCATCATCCAGGTGACAGATGACGTGATCGCGGTTCAGAACTTCGATGCCAGCGCTTTCGCTGATGTCCCCTGCGGTGACGATTGCCGGGCCTTTAGCATTGATCGACAGACGCTTGGGGCCTTCGACCTCCATGCGCAGGGCGACTTGCTTAAGATTCAAAATGATGTCGGTGACGTCTTCACGCACGCCCGCGACCGAGCTGAACTCGTGCAGGACGTTGTCGATCTGAACGCTGGTGATGGCCGCACCTTGCAGCGAGCTCATCAGAACGCGGCGCAGTGCGTTGCCCAGAGTCAGACCAAAGCCACGCTCCAGCGGTTCTGCAACCAGCGTTGCCTGGCGCGCAGGGTCGTTGCCCGGCTTGCTTTCCAGCTGGGTTGGCTTGATCAATTCTGCCCAATTCTTGTGGATCATGTAATCCCTCCATTCCTGTCCGCGCCCCATGACCAACAAGGTGCAGACGCCCGAGGTTCAAAATGACGTGCTGGGGCCGTGCGAAAATGCGGGCCCCAGCTCAATTCTAATTCGCTTAGACGCGGCGGCGCTTCGGCGGACGGCAACCATTGTGAGCGATCGGGGTCACGTCACGGATCGACGTGATGTTGAAGCCCACTGCAGCCAGTGCGCGCAGAGCCGATTCACGACCCGAACCGGGGCCCTGAACTTCGACTTCCAGCGTCTTGACGCCGTGATCCTGTGCTTTCTTGCCTGCGTCTTCCGCAGCCATCTGAGCAGCATACGGAGTAGATTTACGCGACCCTTTGAAACCCATGGTCCCGGCCGACGACCATGCAATGGCGTTGCCTTGCACGTCCGAGATCAGGATCTTGGTGTTGTTGAAGGTCGAATTCACATGGGCGACGCCCGATGCGATATTCTTGCGCTCTTTTTTCTTGGTACGAGTCTTTTCGCGTGCCATCGGTCAGACCCCCCTTATTTCTTCTTACCGGCAATGGCCTTTGCGGGGCCTTTGCGGGTACGAGCGTTGGTGTGAGTACGCTGACCGCGAACGGGCAGGTTACGACGATGGCGCAGACCGCGATAGCAGCCCAGATCCATCAGGCGCTTGACGTTCATCTGAACTTCACGACGCAGGTCACCTTCAACGGTGAAGTTAGCGTCGATATGTTCACGGATGGCCAGAACTTCGGAATCCGACAGCTCATTGACGCGACGGTGCGCTTCAATGCCTACGGCTTCGCAGATGGCCTGCGCCGAGGTGTTGCCGATACCGGTGATATATGTGAGGGCGATAGGTACCCGCTTTGCAGTCGGGATGTTTACGCCGGCAATACGTGCCACGTGTCACTTTCCTTTTTGTTGCGGTTCCGTAGCTCCGGAACCTTTTTTCACAACACTTGACCGTGGCAGTGACGCCAGAGGGCCCAGTATTATTCGAGGTGGTCGGGGCAGTTAGGACGAATCCTGCCTGCGATCTTGATTCCCTTTAGGGATGGGGGTCGATATGGGCTTTTGCGCTTGGCGTCAAGGCCATATTGGAGCTAGCCGAGTACGGCCTCGATCGACGCAGTCACTTCCTTGATATCGGCCAACCCATTGACCGGGCGAAGATCGCCTTTGGCGTAGTAATAACCAATCAGCGGCGACGTCTTTTTGTAGTACTCCATCAACCGCGTGCGCAGGCTGTCTTCGTTGTCGTCGGCGCGACGCGTGAACTCTTTTTGCTCACCACAGTTGGTGCAGCGACCATCTGCCGGGATCGGCTTGGTCTTGTCATTATAAACTTCGCCACAGCCCGAACAGGTCGAACGTGCGGTGATCCGATCCACCAGGGCATCGTCATCCACCCGCATCTCGATCACAGTGTGCAGTGACTGGCCCAGCTTGGTCAGCAAAGCCGCCAATGCGTCGGCTTGTGCCAATGTGCGGGGGAAACCGTCAAAGATGAAACCGGCACCGGTTTCGGTGGTCAGCTTCTCTTCGATCAGGCCGATGACAATCTCATCGGTGACCAGCTTGCCGGCATCCATGATGGCTGCGACCTTCAGGCCCATCTCGGTGCCCGAGGTTTTGGCTTCGCGCAGCATATCTCCGGTGCTCAACTGCACCATGCCGCGTGTTTCAACAAGATGACGCGCTTGCGTTCCTTTACCCGCCCCCGGGGGGCCCAGAAGAATGATGTTCATCGACGAGCGGGTCCCTTCCTGCCGCGTTTCTTACCCTTCCCGCGCAGTTGGGACTTTTCGATAAGCCCTTCGTATTGATGCGCCAGCAGGTGGCTCTGAACCTGTTGGATCGTATCCATGGTCACAGAGACGATAATCAGAACCGAAGTACCACCGAAATAGAACGGAATGGCAAACTGGCCCCGCAGGATTTCAGGCAGCAGACAAACCGCCGCCAGATAAGCCGAACCCAGAACCAGAACGCGGTTGACCACGTATTCCAGATACTCGGCGGTTTTCTTACCCGGACGGATACCCGGCACAAAACCGTTCTGCTTTTTCAGGTTATCCGCCACGTCATCCGGTTTGAACGAGACGTTGAACGTGTAGAAATAGGCAAAGAACACGATCATCGACGCGAAGAACAGCAGGTACAGCGGCTGACCCGGACCAAAGTTGGCCAGCAGCCAGGACATGATCGGCCCGTTGGTCGCACCCGATGAGAAGGTTGAGATCGTCACCGGCAGCAATAGCAAAGAGCTGGCAAAGATCGCCGGGATAACGCCAGCCGGGTTCACTTTGACCGGCAAGTGGCTCGAGCCGCCTTCATAGATCTTCATACCGGCCTGACGGCGCGGGTATTGAATATGGATCTTGCGCAAAGCGCGCTCCATGAACACCACAAAGGTGATCACGGCGATGACCATGACGATCACCCCGATGATTACTGCGGGGCTGATTGCGCCGCTGCGGCCACTTGCGAAGAACTGAGCCAACGCTGCCGGAACCTCGGCGATGATGCCAACGAAAATAATCAGAGAGATACCGTTGCCGATGCCGCGCGCGGTGATCTGCTCACCCAGCCACATCAGGAACATGGTGCCGCCAACCAGTGTAATCATAGTCGACAGACGGAAATAGAGGCCCGGATCAGTCGCCAGATCGCCCGACTCCAGCGAAACGGCCAAGCCATAGGCCTGAACGGTGGCCAGCGCCACGGTGCCGAAACGGGTATATTGGTTGATCTTCTTACGACCCTGCTCGCCCTCTTTCTTGAGCTGTTCGAGCGCGGGAACCATCGAGGTCAGCAGCTGAATGATGATCGAGGCCGAGATGTAAGGCATGATGCCGAGGGCAAAGATACCCATCCGCCCAAGCGCCCCGCCGGTGAACATCGAAACCATACCGCCGATGCCCTGCCCCGCTTGCTCCATGAACTCACGCAGGGCCTGTCCGTCGATCCCCGGCACCGGTATAAAAGTGCCCAGGCGATAGACGATCAACAAACCCAGTGTGAACAGGATGCGGTTGCGCAGATCGGTGGCTTTGCCCAAAGCAGCCCAGCTAGTGTTGGCTGCCATTTGTTCTGCTGCTGATACCATAAATCGGTCTCTCTTATGAAAACACCGCCCGGAACCGTTTTCCGGCTCGGGCGGCGTCTTGGAAAACTCTGAGGTCTATGTAAGCGGGTCTTGGCCCGCTCACAAGCGCTTACTCTGCCGCAGCGGCTTTTGTGACCGTCAGTGAACCGCCCGCTTTTTCGACTGCCTCAACGGCAGCTTTCGAAGCACCAGTTACTTCCAGGGTCACCTTGGCGCTGATTTCGCCTTTGGCCAGAACGCGGATACCGTCCAGTTTACGGCGAACCAGACCGGATGCAACCAGTGCGTCCTCGGTGATCGCGGCTTTGGCGTCCAGCTTACCGGCGTCGACGAATTTCTGGATCAGGCCCAGGTTGATAACGGCAAACGCCTTGCGGTTCGGCTTGTTAAAGCCACGCTTGGGCAGGCGTTGGTACAGCGGCATCTGGCCACCTTCGTAGCCATTGATGGCCACACCCGAACGGGATTTCTGACCTTTGATACCACGGCCACCCATTTTACCTTTACCGGAACCGGGACCACGGCCGACGCGGGTCCGTTTCGGTGTGGCGCCTGGGTTGTCGCGCAATTCATTCAGTTTCATTTCGCTTCTCCTTCGCCGGAAATGACCCCGAAGCGTGATGGGTCAAACACGGCATTTCTTGGTTTTGATTCTTGCGGCGCAGTACGCCACCGGAGCCCGATACAGCTTTGTGGCTGAGGATGCAAGTTTTGAAGTGAACAACACCCAAACTGTCTAGCCTTCAGCATTTTGGATTGGCGCGTCCAGTGGATTAATCCGGTGTTTGGCCAGAAGCTTACCCACCAGGCTGTCTGGATCTGGCAGGCCATTATACCTGTTCCTCAGGATCGAACGCATCCGGCGACCATAAAAGTGAATTGAAACTGTGTCCTCGTGGAAGAACCTGGATAAATCGGCGTTTGGGCGTGCCAAAGCGCGCCGTCTGGTAAAGTTCACCGGATAGAACACATGCTCAGGCAGAACAAATTGGTGTTCGCCGGTTTGCCGTAAAGCCCAGGCAAAGGCTGACGGACCCCATGCGCCCCAATATTGCGCGGGCACATTGATCGGATCACCTGCATCCTGTGCCGCACGAAGGGGTTCCTGATATCGTTTGGGCAGCCATGGCGGAATCCGATATGGGTCCGTTGTATATTCGATGAGCAGATCCAGCGCCGGGCTGTCTGACGGAATGCCCAATACGCCGATCGCAATCTCTCCTTCGAGCATTCCGTAAAAATGCCCGGTCTCCGTTGTGAATGGACGCATGCAATAGGCGTCCGTATCCGCCCATATCAAATCGGGCTCCTGCGCCAACATGCGGAATCGGAACTTGTCCGAATGCGGCGCCGGGCTACCAGTACGGCTATGCGCAATGAATTCTGTGCCAGGCATCACATCGCGCGCATCGCGGGTATCCACACCTTCAGGTATCCCTGAGACATTCCCATGGGTGTAGAGGCGAACGGATTGACCGGCATCCAGATAGGATTTGATGCAGAGCTGCTCGAGAAAGCACAGCGGGCCATCCACCCACAACATGCCGATCTGGTAGTCTCGCACTGTGTCAGCCTCGTCATCGCGTTATTGGGACATAGCCTCCTCTAATAATTCTCATGGAAAATTTCCAAACGATCCACAATGCAGAGCGACCAATTTCACCGTGCTTGTGCCTTTCAAGCATGCAGAATCAAAAGAGGCGCCAAATGGCGCCTCGGTGTTGTTCATCCTGCCAGGTTCTCAGCAGTAGACGTGCTTATGCGCAATATCACTTATATCGCACCGGCGGATACCAATGTCGTTCAGTTCACGATCAGTCAGGTTCTGAAGCTCTGAATAGGTGCGGCCGAATTCGGCGCGCAGGGCATAGGCCTCTTTCACGCGGGCAATCAGAGTTGCGATGCGGGCGGTCAGACCAAAGCCTTCGCGGGAAAAAGTTGCTGTGTTTGCCATTTCTATATTCCTTTCTAAACCGGAGCGTATTCTCCAGATTTCGTTTGCGTTCCTATTTTGGACAAAGCTCAAATAAGAACGCCAGATAACGCTAACAACAGAAGATTCGGTCTGGCCGGTATGCATTGGGGGAATGGCAGTGAAAACACTGTTTAGACATCCCACTACAGGCTTTCGTTGAAATAGTCCTTTGGATTTCTCGGCTAAAGATAAGATTTATCAAATTTATATATTTTAATATCTTTTTTCTTTTACGGACCCATATTTTCACTATTCTATCACGTATCCGTGAACTATCGGGCTATTTCGGCCTGTTTTACCATTTTCGCCTCGCACGTTTAGGGCGTCCTCGGCTTCATGAATGAGGATACTCCATGCCTTTGGTTTCAAGCGTTATTAGAAGGTTGCGCTGGATTCAGCGCCGTCCTTCCTTGAAGCAATCGGCAAACCTGTTGCGCAACATTCGGGGCTATCTTCTTCACTCTCAACAAGCCGCCCCGCTGCCGTCTTTGGTGAAAATTGATATTTCGCCGCTGTGCTCACTAGCCTGTCCACATTGCGTCCATGCGAATCCGGCAGGTCGTGACCGACCCTTGCTCAGCGATCAGAAGTTCGGGAAACAGGACAAACTCAGCATTCAGCAGTACCGGCATATCATTGACCAGATCAAAGATCGCGCGCTTGGTGTAAGCCTGTTCTACTATGGCGATCCTCTGGCACACCCGGACCTCACCGACATGATCCGGGCCACGACCGCAGCCGGTTTGGAAAGCCATATCACCACCCATTTCAGCTATCGGCTAAAAGCCGAGAGGATTCATGACCTGGTCGATGCCGGGCTTAGGCATATCACAATCTCTGTTGATGGCGCGACGCAGGAAAGCTTTCAGGTTACCCGTGTTCGCGGACGCCTGGATTTCGTTCTGAACAACCTGCGACTACTGGCTGGCTATAAAAAGAGGAAGGGTCTGAAATCTCCGTTCATAGAAATACAGCATATCTCTTTCCCCCATCACGCCGAGGATGAACTGGATCAGGTGAAGGCCATCGTAGACGAGATTGGTATCGACGCCTTTACCACGTTTGAAGGGCTACGGTTCGATGCAAATGGAGATCTGTACAACGTCGTAGACGACGATCCCGATCGGATTGAAAATGGCCCGCCCCTGTCATCATCCCTCACCCCAAGGTGCCATTGGCCCCACAGCAGCACGGTCATTCGCTTTGATGGCGATGTGATTCCCTGCTGTCTCTGGCGATCCGGCCGCCAATATGTTTCCGACAAGAACCGTGATCCGCATGTGTTGGGAAATGTTTTCGACGAACCACTTGAAACCATCTGGAACAACGAAAAATACAAAGCTCTGCGCCGGCAGGTCTGGAACCCGCGTGCTCATTCCAAACGCGAAGCAGCAGCCAGTTTTTGCGATGGATGCCCCAGGCTGTACGAAAAACCAGGCAGAGAACCCCCGTTGCGCCATGAAGTCGACATTGAGTTTGCAGAAAAAAAGGCGCTCGGGTCATAGCCGAGTTTGCGCCGAGGCACTGAACAGCACCATAAGACGAGCCGGAAAAAAAACGACCGGCCAAACAAGAAAACGCCCCCGATCAGATCGGAGGCGTTCTTAAGTCTTCAAAGAACTCGCGATTAGCCGCGTTCTTCGATGATCTCTACCAGATGCGGGATCTTGTTGACCATGCCGCGGACCGAAGGAGTATCCTCCAGCTCACGGGTTTTGTGCATCTTGTTCAAGCCCAGACCGATCAGGGTCGCGCGCTGTTCGGCGGGGCGGCGGATCGGGGAACCGATCTGCTTGACGACGATGGTTTTTGCCATGGGTCGCTCTCCTTATGCTTCTGCTTCAGCAGCAACAGGCGCTTCGTCCCGCTTGGGCAGGATGTCAGCAACTTTCTTGCCGCGACGCTGTGCAACCGAACGCGGGCTCTGCTCTTTTTGCAGGCCGTTGATGGTGGCGCGGATCATGTTGTACGGGTTCTGCGAGCCCAACGACTTGGACACAACGTCCTTGACGCCCAGCATTTCGAACACAGCACGCATCGGACCACCGGCGATGATACCAGTACCTTCAGGTGCCGAGCGCATAACCACTTTACCGGCGCCGTGACGGCCTTCAATATCGTGGTGCAGGGTCCGACCTTCGCGCAGCTGCACGCGGATCATCTGACGCTTGGCTTGTTCAGTCGCCTTACGGATGGCCTCGGGTACTTCTTTTGCTTTACCCTTGCCAAAGCCGACGCGGCCCTTCTGATCGCCGACAACCACCAGAGCGGCGAAGCCAAAGCGCTTACCACCTTTTACGGTTTTCGACACGCGGTTGATCGCGACCAGACGGTCTGCGAATTCCGGAGTTTCGTCGCGGTCGCGGCCACGGCCCCGACGGTTTTCACGTTCTGCCATTTGGCATCCCTTTTCTCATGTGGCGCATTACGGCGCCGTTGTTTCAATCCAAGTGAGCCTCGACTATTGCCGAGGCCCCCGGATCATCGGGGCAGCTGAGGCGCTGCCCGCAAGTCTTAGATCTTCAGACCACCTTCACGCGCAGCGTCGGCGACAGCCTTCACTTTGCCGTGGAACAGGAAGCCGCCACGATCGAAATAAGCCTCTTCGACGCCTGCCTTCTTGGCACGCTCGGCGATGGCTGCGCCCACTTTCGTAGCCGCTTCGACGTTGTTTGTGCCAACTACACCCAGATCTTTTTCCAGGGTCGAGGCCGAGGCCAGGGTCACACCACGAACGTCGTCGATCAGCTGAGCGCTGATGTTCTTGTTCGAACGGTGAACCGACAGGCGCACACGACCTGCATTGACCTTGCGAAGTTTGTTCCGAACGCGCAGGCGGCGCTTCAGAAACAGGGTTCTTTTGCTGTTTGCCATTGTTTGCGTCCTTACTTCTTCTTGCCTTCTTTGCGGAAGATGAATTCGCCCTTATAGCGGATACCCTTGCCTTTATACGGCTCGGGACGGCGCCATTCGCGGATTTTCGCCGCGACTTCGCCCACCTGCTGCTGGTCGTTACCTTCCACAATGATCACGGTCTGCTTCGGTGCGGTGATGGTGACACCTTCCGGAGCAACGAAATCAACGTCGTGGCTGTAGCCCAGGTTCAGCTTCAGGGTGTTCCCCTGCATCTGAGCCCGGTAACCAACACCCTGGATCTCCAGCTCTTTTTTGAAGCCTTCGGTCACACCGGTTACCAGATTGGCAACCATGGTGCGGCTCATGCCCCATTGCTGGCGGGCACGTTTGGACATGCCACGCGGGTTGATTTGAACCACATTGTCTTCGACCGACAGCGTAACGTCATCAGTCGCAGTGAAGCTACGGGCACCTTTCGGGCCTTTGACTTCGATGGTCTGGCCGGAAACCGAGGCGGTTACACCGCTAGGCAGTTCGACCGGACGTTTACCAATACGAGACATTGACAGACCTCCTTAGAAGACGGTGCAGAGCACTTCGCCGCCAACATTGTTGGAGCGTGCATTCTGGTCCGACATCACACCTTTCGGAGTGCTGACAATCGACACACCCAGACCCTGACGGACCTGCGGGATGTCATTGACGCCCATGTATACGCGACGACCGGGCTTGGAGACCCGCTTCAACTCGCGAATGACAGGGGTGCCTTCGTAGTATTTCAGGCTGATTTCGATGGCCGGATGACCGTTTTCACCGGTCATCTTTTCGTAGCCACGGATGTAACCTTCGTCCGCCAGCACGTCCAGAACCCAGGCGCGCAGTTTCGACGCCGGAGTGTTTACAGTGGACTTGCCGCGCATTTGCGCGTTGCGGATACGGGTGAGCATATCGCCGATAGGATCGTTCATATCTATGTCTCCCTTACCAGCTCGATTTCACCATGCCGGGGATCTGACCTGCAGAACCCAGCTCGCGCAGCATGATACGGCTGACCTTCAGCTTACGATAGTAAGCATGAGGACGACCTGTCAGCTGACAGCGGTTGTGAAGACGAGTTGCCGAGCTGTTGCGCGGCAGTTTCGCCAGTTTCAGACGCGCTTTGAAACGCTCTTCCATCGGCTTGCTCTCGTCATTCGCGATTTCTTTCAGCTCGGCACGCTTTGCGGCATATTTGGCCACCAGGCGTTCGCGCTTCTTCTCGCGTTCGATCATTGCTTTTTTAGCCATGTCTCAATCCTCCCGGCGCTTAAGCGTTGAACGGCATGTTGAACGCTTTCAACAGGCTTTTCGCTTCAGCGTCGGTTTTCGCTGTGGTGGCAATTACGATATCCAGGCCCCAGACCTCGTCGACCTTGTCGAAGTCGATTTCCGGGAACACGATGTGCTCTTTCATGCCCATGGCAAAGTTGCCACGACCATCGAAAGAAGGCTTAACACCGCGGAAGTCACGAACGCGCGGCAGCGCGATGGTGATCAGACGATCCAGGAATTCATACATCCGGTCACCGCGCAGGGTAACTTTCGCACCCAGCGGCATGTCTTCACGGACGCGGAAACCCGCGATCGACTTCTTCGCCAGTGTTGCAACAGCCTTTTGGCCTGCAATCGCGGTCAGATCTTCAACAGCGGCTTTCGCCTTCTTCGAGTCTCTGACGGCCTCTGCACCACAACCGATGTTCAGAACGATCTTTTCCAGCTTGGGCAGCTGCATATCGCTCTTGTAACCGAACTCTTCTTTCAGAGCGGCACGGATGGTTTCAGCGTACTGAGCTTTCAGACGCGGGGTGTAGGTTGCGGTATCAAGCATCGATCACGTCCCCCGTGGTCTTGGCAAAACGAACTTTCTTGTCACCTTCCATGCGGAAGCCAACGCGGGTTGCTTTACCGTTTTTGTCCAGCAGAGCCAGGTTCGACAGCTCAATCGGGTTTGCCTGAGGCAGGCGACCACCTTGCGAGGTCTGCGACTGGCGGGTGTGGCGAATGGCGATGTTCACGCCATCAACAACGGCTTTACCGGCTTTCGGGTCGACCGAGGTGATAGTTCCCTCTTTGCCCTTGTCCTTGCCAGCCAGCACGACGACCTTGTCGCCTTTGCGGAGTTTAGCAGCCATGATTACAGCACCTCCGGAGCAAGCGAGATGATTTTCATGAAGTTTTTCGCGCGCAGTTCACGAACAACAGGGCCAAAGATACGGGTACCTACGGGCTCGTTGTTGTTGTTCAGAATGACGGCGGCGTTGCGATCGAAACGGATCGCGGTGCCGTCTTCGCGACGGACTTCTTTGGCGGTGCGTACGACGACGGCCTTACGGACGTCACCTTTCTTTACGCGGCCGCGTGGGATGGCTTCCTTCACCGAGACGACAATGATGTCGCCTACAGAGGCGTATTTACGCTTGGAACCACCCAGGACCTTGATGCACTGAACTCGGCGTGCGCCGGAGTTGTCAGCGACATCCAGATTGGTCTGCATCTGGATCATGTGGTTTCTCCCGACCTGTGGGGGCTGGTCTTGTTAGATCCCCCAGGGTTTCGACAAATGGGAAAATCCCGGAGGCTTACGCTTCCAGAACTTCCCAACGTTTCGTCTTCGATTTCGGCGCGCATTCGATGATGCGAACTGTATCGCCGACCTTGAAGGCGTTCTTTTCATCGTGAGCCCGGTATTTCTTGGACTTACGGATGGTTTTCTTCAGAACCGGATGCGTAAAGCGGCGCTCGACGGATACGGTTACAGTCTGTGCGTTGGCATCGCTGGTTACGGTGCCGGACAGGATACGCTTAGGCATAGGATTACTCCTCCGATGCCGCAGCAGCGGCCTTTTCGTTCAGGATGGTTTTAACGCGGGCGGCGTTGCGGCGGGCCGCTTTGATGCCAGCGGTGCTTTCCATCTGACCGGTTGCCTGTTGAAAGCGCAGGTTAAAGCTTTCTTTCTTCAGGTTGGCCAGTTCCTCGCGGAGCTGGTCAGGGGTCTTGTCACGCAGTTCTTGGGCGTTCATCGCCTTTTCCTTTGCTCAAAACACCAGAAGGCCCCTATGCAGGGTCACCTTTGACCTGGTGGATGAATGATAGACATACGAATCCCCCGACTCGGCCGGGGGAACGCAAGATGCCGCTCTATAGGGGGTTCAGGAGTGGGTGGCAAGGGAAACTTTGGGAAGACACAAGCAGCTACTCTAAGCACGCTATTCCTTGCTTACTTAACTAAGCCCAAATGTCGTGCGATGGTGGCGCTGTCGTAATAGTCTCTTCCCTCAACAACCATGCCACCTTTCACCCGCATCACCGAGCAATAACGCACTTCGTATCGCTTTCCGGTCGGTTCGAATTCACCAAGGCTTGAATGCAGCACACCTGTATGAGTGCCGGTGTTGTGGAACTCGACGATAGCCCATTCACCGCAATCGCTGACGATCACATTGTCAACGATGCATTCTCCATCTGGGAATGCCAGTCGCCAGCGCTCGTAGTCCTCTTTGTATGCTAACTTGCCATGTTGTTTTTCTTCACGAGCAACATCCTCAAACTGGCAATCTTCGGCAATTACCTCGGCTCCGCGATCAGGATCGCGCATACCCCAACTCTCGTGGAATTGGCGAACCACTCGTTCAGCTTCTTTCACAGCAAACACCCCCCATGATCCAAGGAGCATACAAGATTCTATATGAGCTGGCTCCAGATTTTCTCAGATTGTGTTACTGATCATTCCAATCGAAGGTGTGTGGCAACTCAGTCAAAAATCTAGCTAGGTCTAAATTGAAACGAAAAACGCGGCCTCGTTTGCACGAGACCGCGTCTTCAACTGTCTAAGTCTAAGTGACTTACGCCAGAGCGATGTTCACAGCCGACTCACGACCGTCACGGCCGGGTTCGATGTCGAACGTTACTTTCTGGTCGTCGGCCAGGCCGGTCAGACCCGAGCGCTCGACAGCAGAGATGTGCACAAACACGTCTTTGCCACCGGTCTCCGGTGCGATGAAGCCAAAACCTTTAGTTGTGTTGAACCATTTTACGGTGCCATTGGCCATATCCGTAGTCTCCTATTAAATTGCTGTCCGCGGAATTGCGACAGCTCGGCGTTGTCGGTCTGGATCGAAAGACTGAACGCCGATATTCGGGAGACAGTGGTCGAAAAAGAAAAACGTAAGCGCCCTCCACATCGTTTATCTGACGACACAATGCAAGAACTTTTCACACATTCCTTTGAATCAGAGTCCCTTAAACAACCGTGCTAGTCCCATTTATAGTTAAAGCTGACGGAAATCCGCTCATCCTCGGCCATGTTCATCGGCACCTCGTGGCGCAACCAGCTCTCCCATAGCAAAACATCGCCAACCTGAGGCTTCACATAGATGAAAGGCTGCAGGTCTCGACGGCCCCCTTTCATACGCGTGGGCGCTGCCATCATGCGGCCCGAGCGCGGGTCTTCAAGCTTCAGCGCGCTAGCACCTTCGGGCATCGAAACATAAGTCGTGCCCGAGATCACACTATGTGGGTGCAGGTGGCTGGAGTGCATTCCGCCCTCGGGCAAAATGTTGATCCAAAGGTCTTCAAGCTTTAGTTCACCCTCACCCAGATCAAACTCCAGATCCTTAGCAAAAGCTGCAACGTGCTGGTCCAGCACCTTAACCAGATCGGCAAAGATCGGAAACCGCCAGGGCAGATCCGTCAGCGAGGCATAGCTGGTATAACCGGGATAGCCGTTTTCTTCGCACCATTCCTGCCCGGCCTCGTCATCCTCGGCGATGACAAGACAGGAGCTTTCCAGCTCCTCCGGGTCGATCTTGGGATCAAACTCGGACAAAGCTGCACGATAGAGACGGGTGACAAAAAGTGATTCAATCTGTGCCATGGGTCTGTCTTAAACCAGCCTCTCGATGAAGGCGATGGGTGTTTTGCGAGGCTGTCGCGGGGGCAGCGCCATCAAACCAAAAACCCCCGCCGGTTTCCCGACGGGGGTCAATCTTGTCGCGAGCGGGGTCGCCCCCGGGTCGCTTACCAGTCTTCGCGAACCACGACGCGAGTCTTGATCGGCAGCTTCATCGCAGCCAGGCGCAGGGCCTCGCGGGCGATGTCGTCATTGACGCCGTCGATTTCGAACATCACGCGGCCAGGCTTGACTTTGCATGCCCAGCGGTCGACCGAACCTTTACCTTTACCCATACGAACTTCGATCGGCTTAGCCGTAACCGGAGTGTCGGGGAAGATGCGGATCCAGACGCGACCCTGACGCTTCATGTGACGCGTCATGGCACGACGTGCAGCTTCGATCTGGCGTGCAGTTACACGCTCAGGCTCAAGAGCTTTCAGTCCATAGGTGCCAAAGTTCAGATCAGAGCCGCCCTTGGCTTCACCCTTGATCCGGCCTTTGTGCATCTTGCGGAATTTAGTACGCTTTGGTTGAAGCATATCTTTCCCTCCTTAGCGACGACCGCCACCAGCACCACGAGGTGCAGGGCCGTCCTGGAGTTCCTGTGCTTTACGGTCACGTGCCTGCGGATCGTGCTCCATGATCTCACCTTTGAAGATCCAGACCTTGATCCCGATGATCCCATAAGGAGTCATCGCTTCGGCTTGTGCGTAATCGATGTCGGCGCGCAGCGTGTGCAGAGGCACACGGCCTTCGCGGTACCACTCGGTCCGTGCGATTTCGGCGCCACCCAGACGGCCAGCGACGTTCACCCGGATACCCAGAGAGCCCATACGCATGGCGTTCTGAACAGACCGCTTCATCGCGCGACGGAACGAAACCCGGCGCTCCAGCTGCTGAGCGATAGACTCGGCAACCAGCTGTGCGTCAAGCTCGGGCTTGCGCACTTCGACGATGTTCAGGTGCAATTCGCTGTCTGTCATCAGGGCGATTTTCTTGCGCAGAACTTCAATGTCCGCGCCTTTCTTGCCGATGATGACACCCGGACGTGCAGTGTGGATCGTAACGCGGCACTTCTTGTGCGGACGTTCGATGATCACACGGGCGATGCCGGCTTGCTTGCACTCTTTGTTGATGAACTCACGGATCTTCAGATCTTCCAGCAGAAGATCACCGTAGTCCTTGGTATCGGCGTACCAGCGGCTGTCCCAGGTGCGGTTCACCTGAAGGCGCATGCCGATCGGATTTACTTTATGACCCATTAGGCTTGCTCCTCAACTTGACGCACCTTGATGGTGATCTCCGAGAACGGCTTCATGATCTTGCCGAAACGGCCACGGGCCCGGGGGCGACCGCGTTTCATGACCAGGTTCTTACCAACCCATGCTTCTGCAACGATCAGCTCGTCAACGTCCAGGTTGTGGTTGTTCTCAGCGTTGGCGATTGCGGACTGCAGGCACTTTTTGACGTCCTGCGCGACACGCTTGTTCGAGAAAGTCAGGTCGGTCAGAGCCTTCTCAACTTTCTTGCCGCGGATCATCTGCGCAACCAGGTTCAGTTTCTGCGGGCTGGTACGGAGCATGCGCGTTTTTGCCATTGCTTCGTTTTCAGCCACGCGGCGGGGGTTCTTTTCCTTGCCCATGACTTACTTCCGCTTCGCTTTTTTGTCAGCGGCGTGACCGTAATAGGTGCGAGTCGGCGAATACTCACCGAACTTCTGACCGATCATGTCTTCCGAGACGTTGACGGGGATATGCTTCTGGCCGTTGTACACACCAAAGGTCAGACCCACGAACTGGGGCAGAATGGTGGAACGACGCGACCAGATTTTGATAACTTCGTTGCGGCCCGACTCGCGCGCTGCTTCGGCTTTTTTCAGCACGTAAGCATCGACGAAAGGACCCTTCCAAACAGAGCGAGACATGGATTAACGTCCCTTCTTCTTGGCGTGCCGCGAGCGGATGATCAGCTTCTGGGACGCTTTGTTTTTGTTGCGAGTACGCTTACCCTTGGTGTCCTTACCCCAAGGCGTAACCGGTGTACGGCCACCCGAGGTACGGCCTTCACCACCACCGTGCGGGTGATCGATCGGGTTCATTGCGACACCACGAACCGACGGACGCACGCCTTTGTGGCGCATACGGCCGGCTTTACCGAGGTTCTGGTTGCTGTTGTCGGGGTTGGACACGGCACCAACGGTGGCCATGCATTCCTGACGAACCATGCGCAGCTCGCCCGAGCTCAGACGGATCTGAGCATAACCGCCATCGCGGCCTACGAATTGCGCGTAAGTACCGGCCGCACGTGCGATCTGACCACCCTTGCCGGGCTTCATCTCGATGTTGTGGACGATGGTACCAATAGGCATACCCGAGAACGGCATTGCGTTGCCCGGCTTGATGTCAGCCTTGGCGGATGCCACGACTTTGTCACCAACAGCCAGACGCTGCGGAGCCAGGATGTATGCCTGCTCGCCGTCTTCGTATTTTACCAGTGCGATGAATGCGGTCCGGTTCGGGTCATATTCGATCCGTTCAACGGTTGCCGCGACATCAAATTTATTCCGTTTGAAGTCAACGATCCGGTAGAGACGCTTT
Organism: Ruegeria sp. YTSA105; assembly: GCF_059610225.1. NCBI lineage: Bacteria > Pseudomonadati > Pseudomonadota > Alphaproteobacteria > Rhodobacterales > Roseobacteraceae > Ruegeria > Ruegeria sp. YTSA105. The sequence continues at coordinate 7,322 of NZ_JBXWNE010000014.1, read as the reverse complement.
GCGCCACCGCCGCGGCGGCGTGAAGTGATCCGTCCGGTGTTGTTCCGGCCGCCCGATTTGGTCAAACCCTCAGTGAGAGACTTGACCGGACGTCCTTTCCAAAGCTCCGAACGGTCGATCAGCACCAGCCCGCGCTGGCCCGGCGTCGTCGGCTTGTACGACTTGAGTGCCATGCTTTCTGTCTTCCGTTTAGCAAGTGCAGGGATTTCCCCGCTATGTGATAGGCCCCCGTAGGTGCCAAAGGTATAGGGCCCCGAAGGTCCCCGGTTTCAAATATCAGAAGCCCCGGAACGAATCCGAGGCCGCAAGATTGGGTGCATATAGCCGTGTTGGGGGTGGGTGTCTATAGGGTGCTCTATGAATTTCGAAAACTTCGATACTCTATGGTTCCCTCCAAATTCATTTTCTTAAACCACGAAAGAATATTGTTCAAACTTGGTGACGGCAACGGCTGTGCGCAGCTCACAACCAAGACCAGTATAGAATATTGGCAACATATATAGTTATTTACGCACTGCTAGTTGATGCCGGAATCTCTTCATCTACTGACTTTTCCCACATTTCAACTAGGAGGTAAAAGATGATTAAGGCCATATTCCCCATCTTTGCAATTTGCGGAACAGCATTCGTTTCTGCGTGCAGCACAGCAGATTTACCGGAGGCTTCGGAAGGCCAAAAGACCAGCGCGAAATCAGATTTGGATATTGTGCTGGAATGCGCCGCGGAAGCTGGGATTGGATCAAATTTTCGAGTCACAAAATACATTGTAGGCGGTCGCACCGGGTACTCAATTGATCCACCGAACACAGTACACTATGAACTGGCCAACAAAGCCAACGCATGCATCGCAGACAAAGGTGCCGGTATACCGAGATACTAGAGAGTTTTGAATGAGAGCCAGAATTGCCATTAAAGGAATTCGACACTCGCATCTGACCTATTGAGTTAGACGTTTGACGGATGGCTTAGGTTAACTTCGGTAGCTTCACTTTCCTCCCAAGCATACTTGTTCTGACAATTTCTTTCAGTTCGCCCAAAAGGTGCGTAGTCAAGGCCGAAGGCCGCCGCGCCAGCGACTGCCCGTCCCGGCGGGCTGGCGCTTTGGGGACTATTGCGCCTCGCTATAAGTTCGGATGTAATTGGCACTATAAAGCGCGCAGATCAGTCGCTGCGGCGCCATCCCACGGTCAGTCACCGGCGCGGCTTGCGGATAGAGACAACAAAAAAACTCGCTTGCGCGGGGGCCAAATATCTCTCTCCAAAGACGAGGCCGACCAGAGGCTGGCGAACACGTCAAAGGATGCCATTTTCCAGTGTTACACCAGAAGCCTCAACGCTCACCCAAAGCCCCGCACGATCACTTCTTGTCGCGCGCGGCCTTCTCTTCCTTGGTCAGCTTGGCGTTCCAGACATTCTTGCTCAGACCCAGCTCTGCTGGCGCAGGTTTGGTTTTGCCGATGCTGACTTTGCCTCCTTTATCCAGGAACTCCTGAATAAGGGCCTCATCTGTTGTTTCTTTGGGGACATGTTTCATAAGAGCGACCGTATCCGCATCACACGCCGGGGGCAACGACCGGATTTCCGGCTATCGTTCACACCATCTGACCGATCCCGTCACCCATACAGCGCGCGCGCTTCGGCAAAGGACAGCAGGCGGCGGTTCTTTTCATCCCACAGGTGCAGCCGCGCGTTGGCGAGGCTCTCGCGGATGGTCATCCGGTTGCTGTTGGCCAATTCCTCATGATCCCGCAGCACTTCGGTCAGGCGATAGAACGGGATGCGACTGTACAGATGGTGTACGTGGTGGATGCCGATATTGGCCGTGAACCACTGCAATACGGATGGCAGGATGTAATGCGAACTTCCGTGCAGGGCGGCCTCGTGCAGTTGCCAGTCCTGATCAGGGTCCCATTGCGTCTCTTCGAATTGGTGTTGGACATAGAACAACCAGACGCCAGCGGTCGCGGCGATAAGCGTCGAGGGCAGGAAAATCAGCAGCACCGGCATCAGGCCACCAAAATAGTAGATGGCCCCCAGTGCGGCCAGAATGGCCAGGTTCGTCGCCATCGCGCTGACCCAGAATTTCGGAATACCGGTCAAGCCAAGCGGGAGGCGGTTTTGAAACAGGAACAGATAGCCGGGCCCAAAGCCAAACAGGGTGATCGGGTGGCGATAGAGCCGGTAAAATAACCGGTTCAAGGGCGTCAGCGCCCGGTATTCGGCCACCGTCAGCGTATGGATGTCCCCCATCCCGCGCTTATCCAGATTGCCAGATGAGTTGTGATGGGAGGAATGTGTGCGCCGCCAAACATCGTAAGGCGTCAACGTCAGCACCCCGAGCCCCCGACCGACCCAGTCACTGACCGTCCGGTTCGTAAAAAATGCCCCGTGACCGCAATCATGCTGAATGGCAAACAGGCGCAGCAGAAAGGCCGCGTTCAGAACCGAGATCGCAAGCGCCAGCCAATAGCTCACCGACAAAGACATCCAGGCCAAGGCCCAAAGCGCTATGAAGGGAACACAGGTAACCCCCAGCTCGAACCAGCTACGCGGTTGGCTTGGCTCCCGATATTTGGCCAGCGTCGACACCCAGTCCCGCGCGACAGTCACATCCGGGTTGTCCCGGGTCGAGAGAGTGGATTGGGTCATGCGCCTGCCATATCGTTTGTTTGTTGCATACCGGATAGACGACCCCACCGGCATAGCAATCATTTTCTGTTCGAGACGCTGGGAATGGCGCTCAACTTTTGGTGTCACTACCTAAAGAAAAACCCCCGCTTTCGCGGGGGTCTTAATGGTTTGTCCAAAGACAGGCCCGATCAAAGACCGGTGGAAATGTCGATGGTGTTACCCTCTTCAAGGGTCACATATGCTTTTTTGACGTCTTTCCGCTTGCCCAACTGGCCGCGGAACCGCTTGACCTTGCCTTTGGTCACAGAGGTGTTCACCGCTTTGACCTTCACACCAAACAGTGCCTCAACGGCCTCTTTGATCTGTGGCTTGTTGCTGTCAATCGCAACCTCAAAGACAACCGCGCCGTTTTCGGACGCCATGGTCGACTTTTCGGTGATGATCGGCTTGCGGATCACGTCGTAGTGTTCTGCCTTCGCGCTCATTTCAGTCGAGCCTCCAGTGCTTCGACAGCCGCTTTGGTGAGCACCAGAGTGTCACGCTTGAGGATGTCATAAACGTTTGCACCCATCGACGGCAGGATATCCAGACCTTCGATGTTGCGCGACGCCTTCAGGAACCCTTCGTTCACGGTCGCCCCGTCGATGACCAGAGCGCGTTTCCAACCCAGGTTTGCAACCTGCTTGGCCAGAGCGGCGGTCTTGCCTTCGGCTTCGGCGTTCTCGATCACGACCAGTTCACCAGCTGCCATTTTGGCAGACAGCGCGTGGCGCAGACCAAGTTTACGGAACTTTTTCGGCAGGTCATGACCATGCGAACGCACGACCGGACCTTTGTAAACGCCACCACCCCGGAAGATCGGTGCCGAACGGGCGCCGTGGCGTGCGCCACCGGTGCCTTTTTGGCGATAGATCTTCTTGGTCGAGTAGGACACTTCCGAGCGGGTCTTGACCTTGTGGGTGCCAGCCTGCGCGTTGTTACGCTGCCAACGGACCACACGGTGCAGGATGTCCGCGCGCGGCTCCAGGCCGAACAGGTCCGCATCCAGCTCGATGTTGCCGGCTTTGCCGCCGTCCAGTTTGATTACATCAAGTTTCATGCTTCACCACCTTCCGCGGGAGCTTCTTCCGCAGGTGCTTCGGTTGCAGCCGATTTCACAGCAGCCGGGAAAGGCAGGCCTTCCGGTGCTTTCTTCTTGACGGCGTCCTTGACGGTAACCCAACCGGATTTCGGTCCGGGAACGGCGCCTTTGATGAAGACCAGACCACGGTCGGCGTCGGTTTTGACGACTTCCAGGTTCTGGGTGGTTACACGGGCAGCACCCATGTGACCGGCCATCTTTTTGCCTTTGAAAACCTTGCCCGGATCCTGACACTGGCCAGTTGAACCGTGCGAACGGTGGCTGATCGAAACACCGTGTGAGGCGCGAAGACCACCGAAGTTCCAGCGCTTCATTGCACCGGCAAAGCCTTTACCGATCGAAGTACCCGAAACGTCAACTTTCTGACCTTCCAGGAAATGTTCTGCCGAAATCTCGGCACCCACTTCGATCAGGCCATCTTCAGAGACACGGAACTCGACCAGCTTACGCTTGGGTTCAACCTTGGCAGCGGCATAGTGACCGCGCATGGCTTTCGAGGTGCGTTTTGCCTTGGCAGCACCGGCACCCAGCTGAACAGCAGTATAGCCGTCCTTCTCGTCCGTGCGCTGTGCAACAACCTGCAGGTTGTCCAGGTGAAGAACGGTCACAGGGATCTGCTTGCCGTCTTCCATGAACAGGCGGGTCATGCCGACTTTTTTTGCGATAATACCAGAGCGCATAATCTATACCCTCCGATCTTACGACTGCAGCTTGATCTCGACGTCCACACCAGCAGCGAGGTCGAGCTTCATCAGCGCGTCAACGGTCTGGGGGGTCGGATCAACGATGTCGAGCAGACGCTTGTGCGTACGGATCTCGAACTGGTCGCGGGATTTCTTGTCAACGTGAGGACCACGGAGAACCGTGAACTTCTCGATCTTGTTCGGCAGCGGGATCGGGCCGCGCACGTTCGCGCCGGTCCGCTTGGCAGTGTTGACGATCTCTTGCGTGCTGGCATCCAGAACGCGATAGTCAAATGCCTTCAGCCGAATACGGATATTTTGGCTTTGCATAATAACAGCCTTTTATCAGGCGTTGAGGTTGAGAGGAGGACAAGCGCGCATCGCCAACCCTCATCGAACCCAAAAGGCGGGAATCACCCCGCCTTGATGTTCTTATAGAGAACTCGCGCGATCTACAGGGGTGTGAGGGGTTTGGCAAGGGGGGAAGTTCAAACAAGTCGAATGCGCTCACCTGGCTCATACCCTATGCGTAGATTTTCTGAATTTGGGTGTCGTGACAAGATCAACTCAATCTAAAATGGTCCACCAGATTCCTGTACTGAATGCTTAGGGATTTTCTTGGACAGACACAAAAAGCCAAAGCAAGATAATTGCCCCAAACGGGTTGATAAACAGTGCTGCCACTTGCCAAAGTAATCGATTTTGTCCGCGCCGCTCTGCCATATCCCCCACTAGCGCAAACAGTTGCCAGATCGCCCAGAGCAAAAAGGCCAAAAACAAGAGGATGAATATTGCTTCCATCGTGTGTCTTCACTCTGCCCTTGTTCGTAACGTTCGATATGTCATCAGTGCAACTGAGGCGATACATGTTTCTAACTTCAAATTGTTTGAGGCTTGCACGACCTCTTTCAGATTTGTGGGCGCAGAGTAACCTCATCTCGATCCGAACCTCTGTAAAGGCCGTCCTTTGAGGAGCGGCCACTTTCACGGATAGCGAAAAGCGGGGCGTCTCCCAGCGCGATTGGCTCAACGCCTTCGCGGGCAACACAACTCGCGTTGCATGCGGAAAGATGCCCTTAGACTATGTCTTGGCTACCCGTGCCGCCATACGAGACAGTCTGGTATCCTGATAGTCGAACACTGAGCTTTCGAATGGGGCAAAAATGGCATCGCAATCGGTCGCTTCTGCAGACGGTGGCCTGACGAATTCGTGTAGCTCAAACCCGTGATCTGCCATCGCGGCGACAAAATCGCTGAACCTATAACCGCCATGATACCGGCGCCGTACAGAGACTTCAGCCAATACAAAGGTGCATTTTTTCAGCATCTCCGATGCACCTTTAATAACCTCGATTTCAAAACCTTCCGTGTCGATTTTCAATCCGAAAGGTTCCTTGTAGGAAGACGCAATCTCATCCAGTGTTTTTACCGGGACTTGTCGCTCTTCAACTTGCGAGGTGTGCTGGATTGCCGCTTCGTCAAACTCCTGCATCGTTGCCCGTGTGCCGAGCCAACGATCGCCAACTGTTGGAATTCGAAGAGTCGTCTGTCCGCTTTCGGCACCAACTCCGCAAGCATGGAAATCAAAATCGATCTTGTCGCCCCAGTTTTTCGTACCTTGGTTTCGTAATCCGAAATGGGCTCAACCAACACAAACTTGGCTGCAGGGAAAGCTTCGTACAAATGCTCGGTTCCCGAGGCCACCCCGACGTCGAATACTGTCTCGACCTCAAAACCCAGATTACCGATATAGGCACCCGTCTCCTTCATTGGCGAAACCTGATATCCTCGCCGCTTCAGGCGTTTGGACAGTCGTTCTACGGTTTCGTCCATGTCGAAGTATCCTTCTTGCGGTTTCGCCCGATGCAATCCACTGAAACCAACTAGAGAGCACTTCAACGGCAAAAGCGCAATCTGGTATACTGTGTCGCTGGCAAGCTAGCCTAGGCGTGGCGAAATGCTATCGACCCGGGCCGTCCCCGACCAGTTCAACTTTTCTGAAAGTTACTCAAGCGGTTTCCGTTTGCCATGCGGGGCATCTTATGACCATGAACGCGTGCATCAAACAGGAAACAGCGAGATCACTCCAATGATAGAACGCATCGAAACCGGCGAGAGATCGTCCAAAATCGTTAAACATAATGGTGTGGCCTATTTGACCGGGCAAGTCGCCGAAGGTGATACCATTCAGGAACAGGTGCGTATTTGCCTTGGGAAAATTGACGACCTGCTAGAGCGCGCAGGTTCATCACGGGAAAAGATGCTGCGTGTGACCATCTGGCTGGCCGATATGAAGGACTTTGCTGGTTTGAACGAGGTCTGGAATGCTTGGGTTCCTGCAGGATACGCACCTGCGAGGGCGTGTGGCGAAGCAAAACTAGCGCGGCCCGAACTGAAGGTGGAATTCATAGTGGACGCCGCATACGACTGAAGCATGCTGCTTCTTTAGGAATTCCCCCGTCTTGAACTACCAAATTCAAACAGAAAAAGCCCGCCCCGTTTGGGGCGGGCTTTTTTTGTTTCGACGGTTAGGTCTGAGACTATTCGACGAACGATCTCATCACCGCCTCCGATCACTCAACACTCATTGGTGTACGACATGGGTGCGTCGCGGGCTTGTCGAGATCAAACGAGAAAGGGCGCCGGATGGGCGCCCTTTCCATTTGATCATTCGCTTGCGCGAATTACTCGACGATTTTCGACACAACGCCGGCGCCGACGGTGCGGCCGCCTTCGCGGATGGCGAAACGCAGGCCGTTTTCCATCGCGATCGGTGCGATCAGCTCAACTTCGAACGACACGTTGTCGCCGGGCATAACCATCTCGGTGCCAGCTGCCAGGGTCACGGTGCCGGTCACGTCAGTTGT
>NZ_JBXWNE010000013.1:0-112471 GCF_059610225.1 Ruegeria sp. YTSA105 | reverse complement strand
GATCAGACATGTTCACCGCTCGTTTTTGAACCGTGAATCACGCCGCAAAACGGAAATCAATGGGTCCTGACCCTAGATGTTTGCGCATCTTTTCATTACGCAATAACGGATTGCGCGAAACGGAGCTTGATTGCCGACGCAGCGGTTTGTCAAAGCGAGATAGGTTCCCTCTTACAAAACTGCTGCGTGCTTGGCTGCATCAAAGGCTGTCGGGTCAGCTTGTACGTTGCTTGTAATAAGTATCTTTATGGACAATCAGCCCGTCTCGGTAGGTCAGGATGTCAACGCTTAGAAACTCTTCTTTTGAACCATCCTTGTGCACGGCTGTACGGCGATATTCGCAATAAGCCTTGTTGCCGGAAATAGCGCAGTCGAGCGTTTCCCAATGCACGTTCGCGACCTTTTCAAACAGGGCTGCAAAAGCACCACGAATGGTTTCGGCTCCTTCCAGACGCACGCCATGTTCTTCGGGGCCAACAGCGTGATCAAATGTAGCGTCGGTTGCGAAGTGTCTCATTACGGCATCGATGTCATTGGCGTTAAACGCGTCACCGACAGAGTCGACTAGGTCTCGGGTCAAAGCGGTCATGATTTCGGTCCTTTTCCTTGAAGCATATCGCAAGTGTGTTTGAAGAAGGGGCTCGCCGGGTCGACCAGCACATTCAGTTCGTCAAAGTGATCCACATCGGGCACGAAATAGAGACCCATCTTGCGATCTGCTGTTTCGTATTTTTCGACATACATTCGAGCCTGTCTGTGGAACTCATCGGTTTCCGCGCCGCCGACGACGACCAGCTGAGGGGCATTGGTACCCGGAGGGTGCTTGGTCATCGGGCTTTCGGCCTGGGCTTCTGCCGGATCCATTCGGATGCCCGCATTCAAAGCCTCGGTCAGGCGGACCGGCTCAAGATAGCTGAGCGGTGAGACCGGAATGCCAGATTTAATCAGGTCTGCGGGCAAGTCATCGTCAAATGCCGGCCAATCGGTCGCCATCATCATCTGGGTAATATGGCCGCCAGCGGAATGGCCCATAACGCAGAGACGGTCTGGATTGATGCCCAATGCGCCCGCGTTGCGCCAGACAAAGGACATAGCCTCACGCGCTTCTTCTGAAATTCTCGTGATGGTCACAGACGGGCAAAGATCGTATCCGATGACAACAACATTGAACCCCGCCTCAACAAACGGCGGCGCAATGAAGCTGTAGATCGATTTGTCGCCACGCTGCCAATAGCCGCCGTGGAAATAGACCAATGTCGGTGCGGCGGTGTCCGCGCAGCGGAAGACATCCAGCTTTTGTTTTTCACCTTCTCCATAGCGGATATCTAGACTGCAATCGGATGTTGCACGCGCGTGGGCGCTGTCGCGGCTCCACCCGGGAATGACGGTCACTTCATAGTCCGGCCGCCCAGCCCGCAAATTGTACTGCGCGTCGAATTCGTCAGGGCTGAACCGGGTGTGGAAAGTCAGGTGATCACTCATGATACTGCCTCCGATTGGGGCGCGGAAAAGAACGCGCCGCGACAAAAGACCAGCGGAGGAACGGGTGCATGGGCATAGTTCACGACACGTCCCAAGAGGATTTCATGATCACCTGCATCAACCCGGTTGTGCACGGTGCATTCCAGATGCGCAGATGCACCGGGGACCAAAGGCGTCTTGGCCCCAGGAGTCCATTCCGTATCGGCAAACCGGTTTTCCACATTGCTGGCAAAATGCAACGCCAGAGCTTTCTGATCCGCGGACAGGATGTTGACCGCGAAATGATCAGACCTGGACAGCGTCGGGAACACGCGACCCGATTTTGCGACACAGACAGAGATCACAGGCGGTTCGAGTGAGACCGAGGTGAAGGAGTTGGCGGTCAGGCCCCATGGCATGCCCTCGGGGTCATAAGTGGCCACGATTGTGACCCCTGTCGGAAAAGCGCCAAGCGCACGGCGAAAGTCACGCAGGTCCATCACAGAACTCCTTCGCTGACACAGGCCTTTTCAAGGTCGGCCCACTCATCCGGGTTAGTGCCAAAATGGCGCATGACGTGACCCCGGTATGCGGGGCGTTCCGCCAATCGTTCGTACCACGCTTCGACATTGGGCAACGGTGGGCGGTCGACCTCGACATTGAAATAGCGATACGCCACGCAACCCAGCGGAATATCCGCCATGGTAAAGCTGTCGCCACAGACATAGGCCTTATCCGCAAGGTGCTGATCCAGAATGGTCAGCGCTTCATGCGCCTCATCGCGAAGTTTGGCGATCTGTTCCGGGTCCCGTTGGTCGGATTGGGTGCGCACAGTTGCAAAAAACAGGTAAATCACCGGCCCGAAGGCACGGCTGGCGGACCACTCCATCCATTGATCCGCGATGGCGCGGGTCTGTAGGTCAGAGGGGCTAAACGTTCCCGCGCCGTACCGGTCGCAGAGATACCGCACAATGGCGAGGCTTTCCCAAAGCGCGAAATCCCCATCGCGGATCGCCGGGATCATTTTGTTGGGATTGATCTGCGCGTACATATCAGTGTCGAGCTTGCCAAAGCTGCCCCCGGCCAGTTGCAGCGTATAGTCCAATCCCAACTCATTGGCTGTCCAAATCACCGGAATAACGTTTGATGAATAGGGCCGCCCCCAAATTTCAAGCATGTTCCAACATCCTTTTCTGCGCGATGGATTGTGTCCCGAATTTTGGAACGACATGCTCAAACAGTCGATGCCAACTGGACAGGATTTTCTCATAGGGAACGCCAGTGTATTGCTGCATCAACATGAGGTGGTCGAGGCCGATGGTTTCCTGCCGCTCGGCAAAACGATCCGCTACATATTCGGCGTCACCAACCACAATGATCCCGCGTTTATTGAGGAAATCGAACCAATCCATCTCTTCGTCCTCAGAAGTCATCTCTTCGCCGACATCAAGATAGCCATGTTTTGTCCACTCGCCCTTGGGGCGCGACCCGCCGAGGAATTCGTAATAGGCATTGATCGGGCCACGAATGGTGTTCACAGCCTCCTCCATGCTTGCACCAACATAGAAGGCCGTGCAGACGCCAACGCCTTCCCCTGGTTTCACATTGCGCCCTTCACGTTTGGAAAGCGCCTCGCGGTAGGGTTCCCAGCAGGCCAGTGTCGCCTTGGGTCCAGCGGCCATCGAGATCACACCCCACCCTTTTTCACCAGCAAGCTTGAATGTAGGAGGCGCATTCGACATGAGCCAGACCGGTGGGTGCGGATCAGAATACGGGCGTGGATGCACGTATATCGCTTTGTACTCGCCATTCTCGTCGTGATAGCGCGGGTCCAGCGGTTCAAAAAAACGGTTGGTTTCTTTCCAGCCTGGAACTGGGAACTCATAGAACTCACCTTGATGGGTGAAGGCGTCGTTGGTCCACGCCTTCAGAATAATATCCAGGCTCTCTTGATAGAGGCGCATCACCTTGCCGTTGTCGCGCCGATCCGCGTCCGAATTGAACTGGATAGTCGAGCGCTCATTGATACCCTTGGCGACACCAAAATCGAACCGGCCCAGCGACATGTTATCCAGCATCGCCGCGTCTTCGGCCACGCGCAATGGGTGCCAGTCCGGCAAGATGATGGGCGCCGTTCCAACCCGCAGTTTTGTGCAATGAGCAGCCACATGCGTACCCATCTGGATCGGGTTGGGCGGCGCGTTCATATAGCCGTTATGGGCAAAGTGATGTTCTGTGAACCAGGCGGTCGTGAATCCAGCCTGCTCTGCCAGCGAACATTGTTCGAGGATCATCTCCAATGTCCGGGTCCAGGGAATCGTCTCACCAGGACTGAAATTGGCAATCAAATCAAAGCGCATAGCGATCTCCCGGACAGATGTGGTAAGTTGAATTATTACCCAATTTTCAACTAAGTTGAATTTTACTCGAAAAATCAACAAAAATCTCTTATCCCGAATGCATGAATAGCAACGTTACTGATACTGACACTCAACGGCTTGGCAGCGAAATCCGCGAAGTGCGCAAGGCGCGTGGCCTGACGTTACAAGACCTTTCGGAAACGGTATCCTGCTCGACGGCGTATCTGAGCCGGATCGAGCTGGGATCAGCAAAAGCATCGGCGGAGCTTCTGCGAGAGATCAGCGAAGCGCTCTCGGTCGATCCCAACTGGTTCTTTCCCAAGCAATCGGGTGCCGGACCATTGGAGCGCAAACACGTCGTACGCAAAGAAAATCGCAGGGCGCTTTCCAACATGTACACGCGAACAACCCAGGAGTTGGGATTCGAAGACGAACTGCTATCCAGCACACTATCCGGACAATGCTATCTGATCCTGTCCCGGTTCCGCCCAGGGGCCGGTACACCGCCCGAACCCCAGGAAGGCTATTCCTTCGAGGGCGAGCAACATGCGATCGTCTTGAGTGGCGAAGTGGAGCTGCGCCTTGGTGAAGAAATCATAGTTCTTCGCAAAGGCGACAGCTTTTCCTACCCTTCAATGATCGCGCATCGGTTCCGCAACCGGACTGACAATGAGGCCACAATGGTCTGGGCGATGTCGCCAATACGGATTACTTGGTGATTATTGGCCAGCCATCGCTATTGCGAGAATTGCTTTTGATACAAAGCAACGGATAATGGCATTCGGAAAAGCCCACAGGTCTGACCTAACTGCTTGGGCCAAAACCAGTCATTTGGTCAATAGAGACAACAGTTGGCTTTGTCCTGCGATCTGTAAATTCGACCACTAATCGCCGCTACGGTCTGCATGAATGGTTACCCCTTCCGCTGAACAGCAACACCAGATTCTCCTCTCGCACTGCATTTGAGACACTGCGTCCGCTCGCAGCTAACCATCGCGATCTCGCTCTCTTCGATATGGCCATCGACAGTAAATTGTGCGGCTATGGCTTGGTCACGATTGAAGTCTATGATGTCATGGCTTCTGGTCAGATCCATGAGCAAGCTTCAGACCTGCAAAGCAAGACTCAGAGACCCCTCCACTTCGAGATTCATGAAGGAACCAGAACCTCAGTCGAGAGGTGAATGGAAGACGAACCTAAGGTCGGGTTTGATTACTTTTTAGCAGGGCGTTTCCATGAGCGTTTGGGCATTTCAATGCGCAGATCGTGCGTGATTGGGCCACGTCTATAGGTTTTTCGAACTCGTCGGTGCTGTCGTGTTGCTCTGCAGCGGAATTTGGTCTCTGTTGCAAGAAAGCCGTCTTATGAGAGGTCACAATGCCCCAAGCATCCGCCACCAATCGTCGTATTGTTCTCGCCAATCGCCCAACCGGACAACCGGACGAGAATACATTGCGCCTGGAAACCACGAGCGTTCCTGAACCTGGACCAGACGAAATGCTGGTACGTACGGTGTACCTGTCGTTGGATCCTTACATGCGTGGCCGAATGAATGACGCTAAATCCTATGCCGAACCCGTTCCGATTGGCGGTGTTATGACGGCGCAGGTCGTCGGGCAGGTGGTCAAATCCAACATCGAAGGATACGAAGTCGGAGAGTATGTGCTCAATACAAGCGGGTGGCAGGATTTTGCTGTCTCAGACGGAACGCAGGTCGTTAAGTTGGGTAAATCTCCGGACAACCCGTCTTGGTCGCTCGGAATTCTCGGAATGCCAGGCTACACGGCTTATGCCGGGCTTCTGAAAATCGGGGAGCCAAAAGCCGGTGAAACAGTTGTTGTGGCTGCCGCAGCCGGCCCGGTAGGCGCAACAGTCGGTCAGATCGCAAAGCTAAAAGGATGTCGCGTAGTGGGCATCGCAGGCGGTTCTGAAAAATGTGCTCATGTAGTCGAAAACCTTGGATTTGACGCATGTTTGGACCATCGATCTGATGATCTGGCAGCGCAACTGCGCGAGGCTTGTCCAAGTGGAATTGACGTGTATTTCGAAAACGTTGGCGGCAAAGTTCTCTATGCCGTATTGCCGCTCTTGAACCCGTTTGCACGGGTGCCCGTCTGCGGGATTGTATCCTGGTACAACCTGCCCGGCCTACCGGACGGCCCGGATATGGGCCCTGCGATCATGGGCACGATCCTGCGGATGAAAGTCAGAATGCAGGGTTTCATAATCTTCGACAACTTTGGTGCCGACGTGTATCAGGAGTTTGTCCGCGATATGACGGCTTGGCTCAAAAACGGTTCAATAAGCTACAAGGAACATGTGGTTGAGGGGCTTGAAAATGCTCCGGAAGCATTCAATCAACTGCTGGCCGGCGGTAACTTTGGAAAGATGGTCGTAAAAGTTGGTTAGCCGGACACGCAGCCAGACATTGCATCGTTCTTTGGATGGTTCCATCGTCAAAGTAACGGCCCAAAGCTGCAGTTGAGCCAAAGGTTCGATCTTCTCGGCTGATCCCGAAATCTGCCATTCGGGCTACTGGAAGGATGCGCCACTTTCAGAAGTTTAGTCGCCCGTCACGGCATTCGGATGACGCTCGACAGGGATTTTGCGTGCGGGCACATTGCTTTGGGAGGCGTGTATGTCGCCAGCGGCGACGCAAATGCAGCCGTCAGATACTCGAGTTTTTCAACACAATCGGCTCATAGCGGCCATCGAAGCAAACGCAGCATTCGATGATATTGTAATTCGTCAACGTCAGGTTGGCGCTGACGTCAGACATCTCCCATCCCTCTTCAGGCGGAATTTGTCCGGCACCTCGCATGTAAATTTTCTGCTCCGGATCGCCGAAGAAGCCGAGACAGAAGCCTAGTGAAACCGCCTGCGCCACTTCGCGGAGCGCATCCACAAAGGCCGGGTCTGTGTCCTGACCTTCATCGACAAAGATGACCGGAAAGCCTGCAGTGCGCGTGGGCCTCCGGCTCGTGCGCCAAGGACTCCGCTTGCAGGCCATGGCAGTTCCTGATGACGTGCCGGTCCGCAACGGCCTAGACACAATGGCCGACAACCGAAAGATTGCCCAAAAAAAAGAAAGTGTTGCGCCATACATTCAACTTATGGATAGTTGATCCCACTCGAAATGTTCTACGGGCGGACAAAGCCTCTCGCTTGGTGCTTGTCTGCGACCAACTCAAGTTTCACTGTTAGCGAATGTGAGGGAGTGACCGATTATGCCAGTTTCGTATTTGAACAGGGCCGTCGCGGCCGGGTTCCTGATTTTAAGCATTGGGATTGCGCCGGCGCTTGCCCAGGAAGGCAGCGCGGGCGGCAAGCCGAACGTTCTCGTCATTTGGGGCGACGACATCGGCCAGTCCAATATCTCCGCATACACAATGGGGTTGATGGGTTATCAAACGCCGAATATCGACCGGGTTGCCAGAGAAGGTATGATCTTCACCGACTACTACGGTGAACAATCCTGCACGGCTGGCCGGTCATCCTTTATCATGGGCCAGTCGGTCTTCCGCACCGGCCTTTCCAAGGTCGGCCTGCCCGGTGCCAAGGAAGGTATGCAGATCGAAGATCCCACCATTGCCGGCCTCCTCAAAGCCGAAGGCTATGCCACCGGTCAATTCGGCAAGAACCATCTGGGAGACCGGGATGAACACCTTCCGACGAACCACGGTTTCGATGTGTTTTTCGGAAATCTCTACCATCTGAACGCCGAAGAAGAGCCGGAAAACGAGGACTACCCGAAGGATATGGTGTTCGCAGACGGCACGACGTTCCTTGAACGGTTCGGTCCGCGTGGTGTTTTGAACGTGACCGCGACCTACGGCGAAAATGAAATCACGCAGAATATCGAGGATACCGGGGCTCTGACCCGGAAGCGGATGGAGATTGTGGACGACGAGACATCAGATGCTGCAATTGCCTGGATGGAGGAACAGACCAACGCCGGCACCCCGTGGTTCCTGTGGTGGAGCGGCACACGGATGCATTTCCGTACCCACGTCAGCGAAGAGAACCGCGCGCTCGCGGATGAGTTATACAATGGGGAAAAAGCTGATGAATACACTGCCGGCATGATCGAACACGACATGGATATCGGCAAGTTCCTCGAAAAGCTTGACGAGCTCGGCATCGCCGATAACACCATCGTGTTCTATTCCACTGATAACGGCGTCCATATGAACACATGGCCGGATGCCGGAATGACCCCGTTCTGGGGCGAGAAGAACACCCAGTGGGAAGGCGCCTGGCGGGTGCCTGCTATGGTCCGCTGGCCCAGTAATATCGCGCCCGGAACTATCTCGAACGAGATCGTGCATCACATGGATTGGCTGCCAACATTCCTGGCCGCTGCAGGCAATGAAACCATCAAGGAAGATTTGCTCGAAGGCATCACCGTTCCGGAAATGGCAGGCCGCGAGTATCGCGTCCATCTCGACGGCTACAACCTATTGCCAATGCTCAAGGGTGACACGGACAAGAGCCCGCGTAATGAGATCTTCTACTTCACTGACGACGGCGACCTCGCGGCGATCCGGCTCAACAACTGGAAGATCACCTTCCTCGAGCAGAAGGCCTGGGGAACTCTCCGGGCCTGGATGGAGCCGCTGACGCCGCTGCGCGTGCCGCTGATCTTCAACCTGCGCCGCGACCCTTATGAACGCGGTTACCGGACGTCGAACACCTATTACGACTGGCTGATGGACCACGCCTTCATGCTGGTGCCGGCCCAGGCTTATGTTGGGCAGTTCCTGGCAACCTTCGAAGAATACCCACCGCGGCAGGAGGCGGCTTCGTTCAGCCTCGACAAGGTAATGGAGAAGCTGTCGCAGCCGGGCGGCTCGCAGTAGACTCATCCCACTTCGTCCCGACGGAGAATTCCGTCGGGGCGCCTAATTTTCCGGTTGCCTCGGCATCCCTTTCCCTGCACTTGCGGAGGTTGTCCCTATGCGTGCTCTGCTAATTTCAATTCCTTTGACAATTCTGTTTGCATCAGCTCCGCTCGCTGACCCTTTGCCGTCTTGGACGGATACGGCCACCAAGGATCGGATCATTGCGTTTGTCGAAGGCATAACGGACCCGGATTCACCTGATTATGTCACCCCGGCCGCGCGTATTGCGACCTTCGACAATGACGGCACGCTCTGGGCAGAACAGCCGGTCTACTTTCAACTGCTATTTGCCATCGACCGATTGAAAGAAATGGCCGCTGCTGATCCCGGGGTGCTCACGTCTGACGTGCTGCGGGCCGCAGTCGAAGGCGACATGGAGACAGTGGCCGCCTCGGGCACTGAGGGACTTTTGGAAATCGTCTCCACCACCCACTCCGGCCTGACGGTGGACGAGTTCCAGGCCGCCGTGCGCAGCTGGCTGGACACGGCCAGGCATTCCGGCACAGGCCTGGCCTATGACCAAATGGTCTATCAACCCATGCTGGAGCTCTTGACCTATCTGCGCGATGAAGGCTTCCGTACTTACATCGCCTCAGGCGGCGGCCTGCATTTCATCCGGGTGTTCTCTGAAAGCGCCTATAACATTCCGCCCGAGCAGGTCATCGGGTCCATCGGAAATGGCAGTTATTCCGCCGGGGACGGACCGCCGCGGGTGATGAAGGACCCCGGTTTATTCTTCATTGACGACAAGGCAGGTAAGCCCATTGCTATCGAGGCCCGCATCGGGCGACGGCCGGTGATCGCAGTGGGAAATTCCGATGGAGATTTCCAGATGCTTGAATGGACTACTGCGGGCGAAGGTGCGCGGCTGGGCATCCTGCTGCACCATACTGACAGCGAACGCGAATACGCTTACGGCCGTGAAAGCCATATCGGGCAGCTTGCACGCGGACTTGATGAAGCAGCTAGCCGCGGTTGGCTGGTAATCGACATGGCCCGTGATTGGGAGCGGATCTGGCCGAGCCGCGAATGAAGCCCTGCACCATCCCTGTCCATGAACGACCCAGAAAATCGGATGGCCCTCTGAAAATGCAGATTGTAGTCTTGATCCTTCTCTTGCTGCTGGGTCTGCCAGCGATGGCCCAGAGCCTTGACGGCTACTTGGGGTCGGATCGTTGCACCGGTTGCCATAAGGACAGTGCCGCAGGCTGGGCAGGATCGCATCACGCTCAGGCCTGGACAACGCCGTCGCAGGAGACGGTCGCAGGTGACTTCGGCGGAACGGCCTTTCACCATGACGGTATGACCGCCCGGTTTCAGACAGGAGCTGAGGGCGGATACTACGTCGAGGTGATCGAAAAGGATGGATCGCAGGCGGAATACAAAGTGCATTCGGTTGCGGGGATCGAACCGCTGCAGCAATATCTTCTCGAGACCGAACCGGGGCAGCTGCAGAGTTTTGACGTGGTCTGGGACACCGAAGAGGGGAAGTGGTTCCACCTTTATCCGGACGAGACCCTGCCCCCGTTGGATGGTCTGCATTGGACGGGTCCCTACAAGACCTGGAATGCGCGCTGTGCGGAGTGCCACGCCACCGGGTTCCGCAAAAACTACGACGCACGCCGTTTAAGCTATGCATCAACCCAGGTCGAAATAGGCGTTGGCTGCGAGGCCTGCCACGGACCGGGAAAGGACCACGTTGATTGGGCTGATACGTGGGAAACGACAAGGACACCGCCGCCCGCAAACCATGGATTTCCTGTGGATTTCGCCGATCCTCGGCAGGCAGTCGAACAATGTGCGACGTGCCATTCCAGACGCGAAGCCAACTTGGACGGCAACCCGGTGCCAGGCACGCGTTTTCATGATGCCTACACGCTCGCACTTTTGCGCCCAGGACTTTACCACGCGGACGGGCAGATCCAGGACGAGGTCTATGTCTACGGCTCCTTTCTGCAATCTAAGATGCACGCTCGGGGCGTGACTTGCCTGAATTGCCACGGCGCACACAGTCTGGACCTGAAGGCAGAAGGCAACGGCCTTTGCACCCAATGCCACAGCCCAGCGGGTAATCCGGACTTCCCAACACTCACAGCAGCGGACTACGACAGCCCTGCACATCACTTCCACCCGGAAAACAGCGCCGGAGCGAAGTGCCAGTCCTGCCACATGCCAGAACGCGTCTACATGGGCAACGACTGGCGCGCCGATCACTCCTTCCGCATTCCCCGGCCGGACCTTTCGCCAGTGACGGGAGCACCGGATGCCTGCACCGCCTGCCACCGCGGCCAGGACGCAGCCTGGGCAGCTGCACAGATTTCCGCTTGGTATCCAGACGACAGAAACCGTGGCCGGCATTACGGGGAGGTGCTGGCGCGGGGGCGTGCCGATGCGGCAGCGGCCGCTGGCGACTTGACAGCGCTGGCGCAGAATACCAGCCAGCCGGGCATCGTGCGGGCCACTGCGCTCTGGCTTTTGGAGCAGTCCAACGACCCGCTGTTCGCCGCTAGGCTGACGGACCTGCTGCGGGACCCGGATCCGCTTGTCCGCGCTGCCGCGGCCTCTCTGCAGCGCCTTGCACCGCTTCAGGAAAGGGGCAAGCGCCTGGCCGCTGTCTTTGCCGACCCTGCCCGCAATGTGCGCATGGCCGCTGCCCGCGCGATGCTGGGTGATACGGAGAACCGCCTCCAGAACGGAACCGCCAGAGAGCTGCAAGCCGCCATGGCTGAATGGCAGGATGCCATGGCAAACCGGCTCGATTTTCCTGAAACCCACCTCCAACTGGGCGGTGTGGCACTGACCATGCGCAACATGGGCATGGCCACATCCGCGTTCCGCGAGGTGGTGCGGCTGGATCCGCAACGGCTGGATGCATGGATGATGCTGGCCAGGATCACAGCGGCAACCCAAGGACGCGTTGCTGCCGCCGCGGTTGTGGCAGAAGCTCTGTCAGCCAATCCGGAACATCCCGCACTTCTGGCCGCACAGGCAGAGCTGGAAGGAAAACCTGCGCCGCAAGGAGATAGCGAGTGACTGCTCTTGCCAGAATCCGGAACCTCAGAGCGGACCACTGAGCTGCTCAGCTTCTGCTATCTCTGAAGCCACCCGGCACACAATGAAACATTAGCTCAAAAGGCACTGCCTATGAAAACGATCTTGACCGCAATCGTGCCGGCAGTTGCCGGCATCCGGGCCCGCGTCTACTCAGAATACTGACTGGAACTACGAGGCAACGATCTACCTGTTCGCGCCCGAGACCAAAACCGCAATCGATACACCGGCAGGGCAGATCAAGGGCGCACTCATGTTTGGCGACGCGCTTGAGAATCTGGACTTTGCCTTTATGTGAGCCTTTGCCGCCAGTAACGGGAAATGGAGCTTTCTCACCGACTATATGTAGACGGACCTGTCCTTCGGCAACGAGATTGTATCTTTGGTACTAGAGATACGTCGCAACGCGTGCCAGCCCTCATTGGTGGCGGCAGACATCCACGGCATTTCTTCATGTAAAGAAGATACTGTCTCGTCCACCCAGTGCTCGTCTCTCGGCTCCACCAAGCGAACCTCATACATTAGTGGGCGCAGTCGTTGGATTTCTTTCTCCGAGAGATGCCCAAGACCTGAGGCTTCAGCCCTGTGTTGTGGGATGCGCTGAACTAGATTTTTGATGCGCCGCTTGTCATCTCAATTTAGCGCGACACCATCCGATAGTTCGCGAGCAGCTTTATCGAAATCATCTCCGCCGAGATCGACCGAATGTTCATCGTCTCCGATGAATTCTCTGGCCAGCCGCGTTTTGCGCAATTTCGTCAAATATTCAGTGAACCGATGCGTAAGAGCATCTTTTTCAAAATTGGGATCAGTGGCGAGTAGGAGTTTGATGGTCTTCATAGCAGTTCCCTCATCTATCCAGTGAGAAAAACCGACCGACAACGTGCGAAGAAGAGTAGAATTGAGAAGCAGCCAACGGTCGGCCCTAAAAGGGGCAGATCAGAAAAATCGTATGAGAAAGATATGCTGTGATGTCGTCATAGAATGAAACAGCCCTATTGCCAGACGCACGTCAATACCTTCGTACTATTGATACTGGCTGAGAAAACATCTGTTAAGAAAATCAAACGCTTTCCCGCCCCTATGATAACAAGGGGATTTTGATACTTGGGCGACAAAGACCTTGTCTTTGGGCGAAAAAATCGCTGATTTGGGTCTCAATTTCTTGGTGTATCAACAACAGAACCCACTACTTCAGATCACCCGCATTTAGAGTGACCGCAGCTACGGCAGGTCATGCATCCTTCGATCATCACCATGTCGAACTGACCGCAGGACGGGCAGGCTTTGCCGCGGGGGCCGTCGAGGTTGACCACTTGCGCCTGAGGGTCGGATTTCAGCCCCATCCCTTCGCCCTCAAGGAAGCCTATATTGATCAGGTGCTGCTCGATCACTCCGCCAATCGCGGCCAGGATCGAGGGGATGTATTTGCCTTTCACCCAGGCCCCGCCACGCGGGTCGAACACCGCCTTGAGTTCCTCGACCACAAAGGACACATCACCGCCCCGACGGAACACGGCCGAGATCATGCGGGTCAGCGCAAGCGTCCATGCATAATGCTCCATGTTCTTGGAGTTGATGAATACCTCGAACGGACGACGGCGGCCGCCAATGACAATGTCATTTATGGTCAGGTAAATCGCATGCTCGCTGTCGGGCCATTTCAACTTATATGTTGACCCCTCAAGCGATTGTGGGCGGTCCAGCGGTTCGGACATATAGATGACATCGCCGCCATCAACCTCGTGCGGCGCATCCGCGCTTTCTCCAGGAGCTTTGTCGGCACTCTCTGATACGGTCAGAACCGACCCCGTCACATCGTTGGGGCGATAGGTCGTGCACCCTTTGCAGCCCTGATCCCAGGCCTGCATGTAGACATCTTTGAAAGCGTCAAAGCTGATATCCTCGGGGCAGTTGATCGTCTTGGAAATCGAGCTGTCGATCCATTTCTGTGCCGCCGCCTGCATCTTGACATGATCAGACGGAGGCAGCGTCTGCGCGTTGACGAAATAGTCGGGCAGGTCCTTATCACCAAACTTGTCGCGCCACATCTGAACGGCGTAATCCACGACTTCTTCTTCGGTGCGCGAGCCATCTTTTTGCAGGACCTTGCGCGTATACGCATAGGCAAAGACCGGCTCGATCCCCGAAGAGACGTTGCCCGCGTACAGGGAAATCGTCCCCGTCGGGGCAATCGACGTCAGCAGCGCGTTGCGGATGCCGTGTTCGCGGATCGCATCGCGTACGTCGTCATCCATCTGCAGCATTGTGCCGCTGGCCAGGTATTTCTCGGCTTCGAACAAGGGAAACGCCCCCTTTTCCTTTGCCAAATCGACCGACGCCAGATACGCGGCGCGGGCGATTGCGTGCAACCAGCGCTCGGTCTGACGCGCCGCCTCGTCAGAGCCATAGCGTAGACCCAGCATCAACAGTGCATCGGCCAGCCCGGTGACACCCAAACCAATGCGGCGTTTGTCTTGCGCCTCAGCCTCTTGTTCGGCCAGCGGAAATTTCGAGGCGTCGACCACATTGTCCATCATGCGAACGGCGGTGGCGACCAGCTCTTGCAGCGCGGCCTCATCCAGATGAGCGGCATCCTCGAACGGTCCGGTCACCAAACGCGCCAGGTTGATCGAGCCCAGCAGGCAGGCGCCATAAGGCGGCAGGGGCTGTTCGCCGCAGGGGTTCGTCGCCGCGATGGTCTCGACATAGCTGAGGTTGTTGGCCGCATTGATCCGATCGATGAAGATCACACCTGGCTCGGCATAGTCGTAAGTGGCCTGCATGATCTTGTTCCATAGATCGCGGGCCTGGATGGTGTGATAGACCTTGCCATCAAACACCAGTTCCCACGGGCCATCGGCCTTGACTGCCTCCATAAACGGATCTGTCACCAGAACCGACATGTTGAACATGCGCAGACGGGCCGGGTCGGATTTGGCGGTGATGAACTGTTCGATATCGGGATGATCGCAGCGCATGGTCGCCATCATCGCCCCGCGGCGCGACCCCGCAGACATGATCGTGCGGCACATCGCGTCCCACACATCCATAAAGCTCAGCGGCCCCGAGGCGTCCGCCGCCACCCCGTGTACATCCGCGCCACGCGGACGAATGGTTGAGAAATCATAGCCGATCCCCCCACCCTGCTGCATGGTCAGGGCGGCCTCTTTCAACATATCGAAAATACCGCCCATGCTGTCTGGTATGGTTCCCATGACAAAACAGTTGAACAGGGTCACCCGGCGTGCAGTGCCCGCACCGGCGGTGATGCGTCCGGCGGGCAGATATTTGAAATCCTCCAACGCCTCAAAGAACTTGTCTTCCCAATGAGCAGGGTCCTGTTCCACGCGGGCCAGATCGCGAGCGATACGGCGCCAGCTGTCTTCAACCGTTTGGTCGATGGGTGTTCCATCCGCCTGCTTAAAGCGGTATTTCATGTCCCAGATCTGCTCGGCGATGGGGGCGGCAAAGCGGCTCATTGGTGATTCCCTGTCTTGAAAGAGGTATCCAGATTAGCCCAATTCGCACCTTCACCACAACACCTTGATGAAGCGGTGCAGAAGGCTACAATATAAAGGTAGCCTTGGGACGACTCTGTGGGAAAGCTGTGGATAAGTACGTAAACCTCATAAAACTGTCCGTCGGATCAGAGAGCGTCGACACGCTGATCGCATGGCAGGAGAGTCGCATGCCTCTGTACGAGGACGGATTGCCGTGCCACGTGACACGCATGTGGCCCAAACGCGAGGCAGAGATTCTGAATGGCGGATCAATCTATTGGGTGATCAAAGGCGTTGTGCAATGCCGTCAGCGCATCCTACGAATGGACGAAGTGATCGGGGATGACGGCATTCGCCGCTGCGCCATTATTCTGGATCCTGAGGTTCATCGCACCCAGAACGCCCTGAAGCGCCCCTTTCAGGGGTGGCGTTATCTCAAGCCCGAGGACACCCCCGCCGATCTGCCAAAAACCCGCGCGCAGGACGATGCCCTGCCCGATGATCTAAACCGCGCGCTGGCGGATATCGGCGTGCTGTAATCAGGCCAGACGGTCGAGCACCTCAGTCAGAACATCCTTGTCTTCGTCCGTATACTTGGCCACCCGGCTGCGCCATAGGGTTGCTTGCGATTGCAGGATCAGCCCGTCTGTCAGGATTTTCAGGTGGTTGGCGCGCAGAGTTTCCCCCGTTGACGTGATATCGGCAATCGCTTCGGCGGTTTCATTCATTACCGTGCCTTCGGTCGCCCCCTGGCTGTCGACCAGCGTATAATCGGCCACGCCCGCATCTGTCAGAAATTCACGCACCAACCGGTGGTATTTGGTGGCAATCCGCAGGCGGTGGCCGTGGGTCTTGCGAAAAGCCGCCGCCGCCGCGTCAAGGTCATCAAGCGTGTCCACGTCGACCCAGCAGGCTGGCGTAGCGATGATCAGATCGGCCTTGCCAAACCCAAGCGGAGATACTTCTTCGACCTGCTGTTCCCAGCGCGGCAGCTTTTCATGCACCAGATCAATTCCGGTGACGCCAAGATGAATGCGACCAGCAGCCAATTCACGCGGAATTTCCCCCGCCGATAACAGGATCAGCGAGACACCCTCGATCCCTTCCACCTTACCGGCATATTCGCGGTCCGACCCACTGCGAGACAGGGTGATGTAGCGCTTTTCGAACCACGAAAAGGTCTTTTCCATCAACCGGCCCTTTGAAGGCACGCCCAGTTTCAGGCTCATTGCGCGTCCTCCTCTATCTCCAGCATCAGGTCCGGGCGCAGCACGCCGCCAACTGCGGGGATTTCTGCGCCTTTGCCCAAGTGGCGGGTCAGTGCATCATAGCGCCCCCCAGTGGCAATAGGCGGCAAATCCGGCCGGCCCTCGGCGTAGAAACCAAAGACAAACCCGTCATAATACTCCATCGAGGTCCGGCCATAAGACGCTTCGAAATCCAACCTGTCCACATCCACGCCGCGCGCTTGCAAGGCCGCGATCCGCGCCTCAAGCCGGTCCAGCGCCGGGGTGATCTGCGGCAAGTCCACCGCCACGTCGCGCAGCTGTTCAAGCGCAAAGGGCATGGTTTCGCGGACGTTCAGCAGGGTTTCCAACCCGGCCAGTTCGTTGTCGGAAATCGGTGGGGTATCACGATCCTCACGCAGGGCTTCGATCCGTGCCTGAATTTCAGAGGCGAGGCGCTTGCCGATCATAGGCGCGTCGGTTGCCAAAGGGTCAGCAGCCTCGAGTAAGGTCTTGCGTCCTTCAGGCCCCGGCTTGCGCCCAGCGAAACGGTCCAGCAAGACGCGAAAACGGCGGGGCCGCCACAGATGGCGCATCAGCGCCGCCTTGCGCCGGTCGGAAGTCCTCAGCCCCTGGACAGCAGCGGTCAGAATACCGATATCGCCGGTTGCCGCCCGCAGGGGCAACCCACGCAGTTGCAACGCGAACAGCGAAAACACTTCGGCATCGGCACTGGCCGGATCGGTGCGATCAAACACCTCATACCCGACCTGGATATATTCATTCGCGCGATCCGGATCGTGTTCCTGCCGCCGAAACACCTCACCCGAATAGGTATAGCGCGCCGGTTCGGCACCGTCGGACATGTGCATCTGCACCACCGGCAGCGTGAAATCCGGGCGCAGCATTTGTTCACCATGCAGCGCATCCGAGGTAACGTAAGCACGGGCGCGAATGTCTTCCCCATAGAGGTCCAGCAACGTTTCAGCCGGTTGCAACAGAGGCGGATCAACAACCCGGGCACCTGCGGTCTCGAAACGCACCCGCATCATCGCGGCGCGCGCCTGTATCTGAGTACGGTTGGCCATGGCTCAGTCCTGATTGTCCAGAATTTCGCGCACCTTGGCAACCAGATCACCGCGCGGAACCTCGAACTGGCTTGGGCGTTCTTTCCATTCCTCAAGCGTGGCGCTTTCGGCGATCTTTGCACCAAGGATCAGGTCCTTGATCTGCACGATCCCGTTCGCCTTTTCGTCACCACCTTCGATGACCGCAATGGGTGAATTCCGCTTGTCCGCATATTTCAGCTGGTTGCCAAAATTCTTGGGGTTCCCCAGATAGACCTCGGCCCGGATACCTGCATTGCGCAGCTCGGCCACCATGGCCTGATAATCCGCCATGCGGTCGCGATCCATGACGGTGACAACCACCGGCCCCTTGGCCTGTGCGCTGATCCGCCCCTTTTCGCGCAGAGCAGCCAACAGGCGGTCGACACCAATGGAGACACCGGTCGCTGGCACTTCCTGTCCAGTGAAACGCTTGACCAGATCGTCATAGCGCCCACCGCCTGCGACAGAGCCGAACTGCCGCTTGCGGCCTTTCTCGTCAAAGATATCAAAGGTCAACTCGGCCTCATAGACCGGACCGGTGTAATAGCCCAACCCACGCACGACCGATGGGTCAATCTCGATCCGATCCGCGCCATAGCCGCCGGCTTCCAGCAAGGTCCCGATCTGTTCCAGTTCGCCAATGCCATCCGCACCGATTTGGCTGTCACCCACGGCGGCACGCAGATTGGCCAGCGTTCCTGCGGTATCTGCAGCTTTAGAGGTCAGGAAGGCGATGACCGGTTCTGCCTGATCATCGCTTAGACCCACGCCGTCGATGAAGGCACCTGACGCGTCCAGACGACCCTTGGTCAGCAATTCGCGCACGCCTGCTTCGCCCACCTTATCGAACTTGTCGATGGTGCGCAGCACGCTGTCACGGGCGGCAGCGTCTTCGCCCAGACCCATCGCCTCGAGCACGCCGTTCAGAACCTTGCGATTATTCACCCGCACCAGATAGTCACCGCGCGGGATGCCCACGGTTTCCAGCGTATCCGACAACATGGCGCAAATCTCGGCATCCGCCGTCATTGATGCGGTACCCACCGTATCCGCATCACATTGATAAAACTGGCGATACCGCCCTGGACCTGGCTTTTCGTTGCGCCAGACCGGACCCATCGCATAGCGGCGATAAGGTGTCGGCAGATCGTTGCGGTGTTGCGCATAGACGCGGGCCAATGGCGCGGTCAGGTCATAGCGCAGGGCCATCCAATCGCCCTTGTCGTTCTCATCGAATTCCTGCCAGGCAAAGACGCCTTCGTTCGGACGATCCACGTCAGGCAGGAACTTGCCCAGCGCTTCGACCGTTTCGACCGCGCTGCTCTCCAAAGCATCAAAGCCATAGCGATGATAGACACCCGCGATAGTCCGCAGCATCTCGGTGCGCTGCGTGACTTCCTCGCCAAAATAGTCGCGAAACCCCTTCGGCGTTACGGCCTTGGGGCGGGGCTGTTTCTTGGGCTTGGCCATTTGGGGCGTCCTTGGGCGTTAAGTGTTCCGCGCGCGGTCTATCCCATGGCCCGTTTCGGGGCAAGGCGCGCTTTCGCTGGCCTTGCACAGCCGGTGCCGTTATGACCGGCGCGAGACAGGAGTTTCCAATGCAACATCTGGAAGAGCAGATCGCCCATCTGACCCGCACGGTCGAAGATCTGAACACAATCGTCACGCGCCAGCAGGATGAGATCGACAACTTGACCCGCCGGGTTGAGGTGCTGATGCGCCGCGAAGGTGAACGGGCACAAGAAGGTTCAGGCGGCATCATCCTCGGAGACGAACGCCCGCCGCATTATTGAGCGATTACAAGCCGAGCGTCGTTTTCACCGCATTGTCGACAACCCCGCCCAACAGGGCATGCTGGTCCTCGGCGCAGCCTTCTCTCAATGCGGCGATAAAGGTCTCACGCAGTTTCGCTTTGTCCTCGTCCGTGCTTGCGTGATCATTGATATCAATCTGGCGGTTATAGATCGACAGTGCTGTCATCTTCTCGACAACCGCAAAGATATAGGTCTCATCACCGTCCGCCTCTTCAACCACCGTTGCACAGGTATGATACATGACGGGCAATGCGTCCCGAACCATTTGTTCAGCAGCTTCGTCGGCGATGGCCATGCCCGGAACGATCATGCACAGGCTTGCGAGAGCGGTTTTCATTTGGGTCAAACGCATCGCAGTCATTTCCAGTTATGTCCAATAAAGGCCCCGGCCACGCCGCCGATTGCCGCGCCCTTGCCATCACCAATCAAAGCACCGACGCCCGCCCCGATCAACGCGCCTTCGATGGTGTTCTTTTTCTTCTTGTCGTCCGCCACCGCCGACCCGGCGGTGACCAAGGCCATCGACGCGGCCAATATCAATGTTCGAAAACCGAAATGTGGGATCGTCATATGGTTGCCCTCCTGTGGCATCACCAGAAAATCTCTTTCAGTCCTCAGCCTACCCGGCGGGCGAATGTCAGGCAACTTTTCCGGGGCGGTCAGATTTCCTCGACCGACATCACGCCGTCCAGCGATTTGATCGCCCCTTTGATCTGCGGGTTGATCGGGAATTCCTGGCCAAGGTCCATCTCGACATCTCCCGGCAGGCCAGGATCAAGCAGGCACAGATGGATAGGCCCTTTCGCAGCCCCCTTGGCTGCGCCAGCGGCATCTTCCAGAACTTTGGCAACTGTGGGCAGAACCTGCGGCTGATCAACAAAAATGCGCAGCCCGGTCGCCCCTGCCTCGGCCACGACCGCATCTACCGGCCCGACGGACCGGCCTAGAAGTTTGAGTTGATCGGCCTCCATCGTTGCTTCGGCGGTCAGCACCACCTGTGCACCGGTTTCCAGAAACTCACGGGATTTCTCCAGCGTTTCGGAAAACAGTGTGACCTCATAGGCACCTGTAGGGTCAGAAAGTTGGGCAAAGGCAAACCGGTTTCCGCGCGCAGATTTCCGTTCCTGCCGCCCAGCCACTACACCGGCCATCTTGGCGATCAGCGGACCCGAGCGTGCCTTTTCCATCACCTCATCCAGTGTCAGTACCTGCTTGCGTTTTAGGGCGGGCATATAATCATCCAGCGGGTGGCCGGACAGGTAAAATCCGATGGCCTTGAACTCTTCGCTCAAACGCTCGGCAGGCAACCAGTCCGGCGTCGGCGAAAGGCGTGGCTCGGGCAGGTCGTCGCCCGCCTCGCCGAACAGCGATACCTGGTTCGAGTTCTTCTGATCGTGGATCGCAGTTGAATATTGCACCAGCGGATCAAGGCTTTCGAAGACGCGGCGGCGGTTCTTGTCGAGTTCATCAAACGCGCCAGCACGCGCCAGCATTTCCAAGGGCCGCTTGCCGACCTTCTTCAGATCAACGCGGCGGGCAAAGTCGAAGAGGTTGACGAACGGTTTGCCTGCACGTCCTTCTACTACCAAGTTCATCGCCTCAACGCCGACGTTTTTCAACGCGCCCAGCGCGTAAACCAGATGCTGATCCACCACGTCAAACGTGGATTGCGAGCGGTTCACGCAGGGCGGTATGTAAGGCAGTTTCAACCCTTTGCGGACTTCCTCGAAGTAAACCGCCAGCTTGTCAGTCAGATGGATATCGCAGTTCATGACCCCAGCCATGAACTCGACCGGGTGGTTCGCCTTCAACCAGCCGGTCTGATAGCTGACCACGGCATAGGCGGCAGCGTGGGATTTGTTGAAGCCATAGTTGGCGAATTTATCCAACAGGTTCCAGACCTCGGTCGCCTTAGCCTCGTCCACGTCATTCTCAGCAGCGCCTTTGAGGAACTTAGGCCGCTCTGCATCCATCGCCTCCTGAATTTTCTTACCCATCGCGCGGCGCAGCAAATCCGCTCCGCCAAGGCTATAGCCCGCCATTTCCTGAGCGATCTGCATAACCTGTTCCTGGTAGACGATAATGCCTTGGGTTTCGTCCAGGATATGGTCGATGGAAGGATGCAGCGTGTCCCGTTCGCTCAGCTTGTTCTTGACCTCGCAGAACTTGGGGATGTTCTCCATCGGGCCCGGACGGTATAGCGCGACGAGGGCGATGATATCCTCGATACAATCCGGTTTCATCCGCTTGAGCGCATCCATCATGCCCGAGGATTCCACCTGGAACACCGCTACGGTCTTGGCCGCTGAGTAGAGTTTGTAAGTCGCTTCATCATCCAGCGGGATGGCGTTGATCTGGTTCGCGGCCCCCTCGGCGGCTTCGTACAGCTCGGTTCCGTCAGCAGCGATGTGCAGGTCGCGCCCGGATTTGAAGATCAGATCCATCGCATTCTGGATCACGGTCAGGGTTTTCAGACCCAGAAAGTCGAATTTAACCAGACCGGCCTGTTCTACCCATTTCATGTTGAACTGGGTCGCAGGCATGTCGGAACGCGGATCCTGATACAGCGGCACCAGCGCATCCAGCGGACGGTCGCCAATCACCACACCAGCCGCGTGGGTCGACGCGTTTCGCAACAGCCCCTCGACCTGCTGGCCATAAGTCAGCAGACGGTCCACAACCTCCTCGTTACGCGCCTCTTCACGCAGACGCGGTTCGTCTTTAAGCGCCTTTTCAATCGAGACGGGTTTCACCCCTTCGACCGGGATCATCTTGGACAGACGGTCCACCTGCCCATATGGCATCTGCAAAACCCGCCCGATGTCACGCACGGCGGCCTTCGACAGCAGCGCGCCAAAAGTTATGATCTGCCCAACCTTGTCGCGCCCATATTTCTGCTGCACGTAGCGGATCACCTCTTCGCGGCGGTCCATGCAGAAGTCGATATCGAAGTCAGGCATCGATACCCGTTCGGGGTTCAGGAAGCGTTCGAACAGCAGCGAATAACGCAACGGATCAAGGTCGGTGATCGTCAGCGCATAGGCCACCAGCGACCCCGCGCCCGAGCCCCGCCCCGGCCCAACCGGGATATCGTGATCCTTGGACCACTGAATAAAATCGGCAACAATCAGGAAATAACCGGGAAACCCCATGCCCTCGATAATGTCCAGTTCGAAATCCAGCCGCTTCTGATACTCTTCAGGGGTTACCGCATGCGGGATCACGGCCAGACGTTTCTGCAGACCTTCATTGGCGATGCGGCGCAGCTCGGCCACCTCGTCATCAGCGAATTTCGGCAGGATCGGATCGCGGCGATAGGCCATGAACGCACAGCGCCTGGCGATCTCGACCGTGTTTTCGATTGCTTCGGGCAGATCGGCGAACAGGGTCGCCATTTCCTGCTGCGACTTGAAATAATGCTGTGCGGTCAGACGGCGGCGGCCATCCTGCTGATCGACATAAGCGCCCTCGGCAATACAGATCAGCGCATCATGCGCTTCGTACATGTCCGTGGTCGGGAAGTAGACATCGTTGGTAGCCACCAGCGGCAGGTTCTTGGCATAGGCCATTTCAACATGGCCGCGCTCGGTCAGACGTTCGGCCTCGGGCTGACCACCCTCGCCTGGATGGCGCTGTAGTTCGACATACAGACGATCCGGGAACATGGTTGCAAGGCGATCCACCAAGACCTCGGCCGCTGGGCGCTGCCCTTGCTGCAACAAGCGACCCACCGGTCCGTCAGGGCCGCCAGACAGGCAGATCAGACCATCCGAGCGCTCTGCCAGTTCATCCAATGTCACCTGCGGCAACTGCCCGCCCTTGTCCACATACAGGCAAGAGCTGAGCTTCATTAGGTTTTCATACCCGACCTCTGACTGCGCCAGCAGCACCAGCGGCGCGGGGGCTTTCGCTTTCTCGCCCGGTTGCGCCTGCAGGTAGGTCAGGTCGACCTGGCACCCCATGATCGGCTGAACGCCCGCTCCGCTGGCGGTGACCGAAAACTCCAACGCAGAGAACATGCTGTTGGTGTCCGTGACGGCGACGGCAGGCATCTCAAGCTTTTCACACAGACCAGGCAGCTTTTTCAGCCGCACGGCGCCTTCCAGCAGGGAATATTCGGTGTGAACGCGGAGGTGGATGAATCGTGGAGTGCTGCTCATGCCGCCCACGCTATCGCAGCCAGTGGTGGTACAAAAGCCTGAACCTTAGGTTCGGATTGCCAAAAAAACAGGCGCTGATTGTTCGGGAAATCCATAAGGTGCTTCGGACTCTGAGGGTGAAACATGCTACAAAACCTTTTATTTTCAATGTGATGAACATCGAAACCACATGAAACACAAGGATCGGACCAATGAAATGATACATCAGAAGCGCGGTTTTTCTTGCCAGATTGGCTGCGCTGTTTCTAACATCTAGTGGCAAGCTATCCGCCCGCACTCTTTCTACGTCGCATCGAAGGAGAGCATTCAGAGGCGCAATTCGGTAACGCGACGGGTTTCACGAATGGATATCACGTTTCTTCTGAACGGAGAGACAGTGGAGTTGGCGAATGTCGATCCGACAGTCACCTTGTTGGATTGGCTGCGCGAGGATCGCTCTCTGACCGGCACCAAAGAGGGCTGCAACGAAGGTGATTGCGGTGCCTGCACTGTCATGGTGACGGATCAGGGGGGAGCCAAAGCTCTGAACTCCTGCATTCTGTTCCTGCCTCAGCTCCACGGCAAAGCGGTGCGCACCGTCGAAGGCGCCAGCAGCCCGGACGGGAAGGCCCACCCGGTACAGCAGGCAATGGTTGATCTGCACGGGTCGCAATGTGGCTTTTGCACCCCCGGCTTTGTAATGTCGATGGTGGCCGGGCATGCGAATGGTGCAACCGAACACGACACACAGCTGGCCGGGAACCTGTGCCGCTGCACGGGCTATGCGCCGATTATCCGTGCCGCCAAAGCCGCCGAAAAGCACCCTGTTCCCGTCTGGGTCAAGGACAAGCCTGACGCAGCACCCGCCGCGTCTCCTATGCTGCCGCGGTCCTCGGACGAGCTTGCCGCCATTTATGCCGAACACCCAGAGGCCACCCTGGTCGCTGGCGCGACCGATGTAGGCCTTTGGGTCACCAAACAGTTGCGCGACCTGAAAACAGTAATCTTCATGAACGGTTGCGATGATCTGAAACAGATCACGGTTACTGACAATGAAATTCGCCTTGGTGCCATGGTCGATATGAACCGCATGGGCGAAGCGCTGGGGGATCTGCACCCCTCTTATGCTGAAATGATCCGCCGCTATGCCAGCGTACAGGTGCGGCACGCCGCAACCGTAGGCGGTAATATCGCCAATGGGTCACCAATCGGTGACAACCCGCCTGCACTGATTGCCCTGGGCGCCAGCCTGCACCTGCGCAAAGGCGACACAAGGCGAACGCTGCCCTTGGAAGAGTTCTTCATCGACTATGGAAAACAGGATCGCGTACCCGGAGAATTCGTCGAAGCCGTAAGCTTCCCGCGCCAGGCGGATCGGTTGAAATGCTACAAGCTCAGCAAGCGGTTTGATCAGGATATCTCGGCCGTTTGTGGGTGTTTCAACATTACCGTTGCAGAAGGTACCGTCACTCAGACACGCATCGCATTTGGCGGCATGGCGGGCGTTCCAAAACGTGCCACTCAAGTCGAAGCTTCGTTGACCGGCAAGCCATGGACAGCTGCTACGGTTCAATCCGCTCTGACGATGTTTGCCGAGGATTACGCGCCAATGTCAGATATGCGCGCCTCGGCTCATTACCGCCTTGAGACGGCGAAAGCGATGCTGGAGCGTTATTTCCTTGAAGATCAGGGCCAAGTAACCAATGTGCTGGAGGTGTCGGCATGAGCGTGACAAAACCACTGCCTCATGACGCCGCGCCGCTGCATGTGTCCGGTTCGGCCCGCTATGTGGACGATATCCCAACACCAAAAGGCACGTTGCATCTGGCCTTTGGCCTCAGCCCCATCGCCAAGGGTCGGATTGCCGCGATGGACCTGTCAGCGGTCAAGGCGGCCGACGGCGTGGTCATGGTGATGACCGCCGAAGACCTGCCTTTTGCCAATGATGTCTCACCGTCCATTCATGACGAGCCCTTGCTGTCAGACGGCACCGTCCACTATATCGGCCAGCCCGTGTTTCTGGTTGTCGCCACCAGCCATCTGGCAGCGCGCAAAGCCGCGCGACTGGGCAAGATCGACTATGCCGAAGAAACCGCGATCCTGACGATTGAGCAGGCTCTGGCCGCCGACAGTCGGTTCGAGGACGGCCCGCGCATCTACACCAAAGGTGATGCAGACGCCGCCATCGCAGGCGCGGCGCATGTGATCGAAGGCAGTTTTGAGCTTGGCGGGCAAGAGCATTTCTATCTGGAAGGTCAAGCTGCACTGGCGGTGCCGAATGAGGGTGCTGATATGCTGGTCCATAGCTCGACCCAGCACCCGACTGAGATTCAGCACAAAGTGGCAGAGGCTCTGGGCGTTCCCATGCATGCTGTGCGCGTTGAAACCCGGCGCATGGGCGGCGGGTTCGGGGGCAAGGAAAGCCAGGGCAACGCTCTGGCTGTTTCCTGCGCAGTGGCTGCGCGGGCAACCGGCAAGGCCTGCAAGATGCGCTATGACCGCGATGACGACATGATCATCACCGGTAAGCGGCATGCCTTTCGCATTGGCTATAGGGCCGGGTTCGATCAGGACGGGCATATTCAGGGGGTATCCTTTCTGCACCACGCCATATGCGGATGGGCACAAGACCTGTCGCTGCCCGTCGCGGATCGGGCGATGCTGCATTCCGACAATGCTTATCTGCTGCCCAATGCGCGGATCGAAAGTCACCGGCTGAAAACCAACACCCAATCTGCCACCGCCTATCGGGGGTTTGGAGGCCCTCAGGGTATGGTTGGAATCGAACGCGTCATGGACCACGCCGCGCATGAGCTGGGTCTGGACCCGGTCGAGCTGCGCCGCAGGAACTATTACGCTGCCCCGGCGGGTACCGATGACCATGCCCCTGATCGCAATGGCGGCGATACGCCAAACACCACCCCTTATGGCATGGAAGTCGAAGATTTCGAACTTCACGGCATGACCGAAGCCTTGTTGAATTCCAGCGACTATGCCGCGCGCAAGGCAGCAATTCAGAAATGGAATGCCGAGAACAGCGTGATCAAAAAGGGCATCGCCTTCTCTCCGGTCAAGTTCGGCATTTCCTTCACTCTGACCCATCTGAATCAGGCCGGCGCGCTGGTGCATGTGTACCAGGACGGGTCCGTGCACCTGAACCATGGCGGTACCGAGATGGGCCAAGGCCTGTTTCAAAAAGTGGCCCAGGTTGCCGCCTCACGCTTTGGTATTCCGCTAGAGATGGTGAAGATCACCGCCACAGACACGGCCAAAGTGCCGAACACCTCGGCAACGGCGGCATCCTCGGGAAGCGATCTCAACGGCATGGCGGTGAAAGCCGCCTGTGACACGATCCGCGACCGGATGGCAGAGTATCTGGCCGAGCGACATCAGGCCGACCCGTCGGCTGTCACTTTCGGGGATGGTCATGTATCGGTTGGTGAGGAACGCTATACCTTTGCCGAAGCGGCTGCGCTGACCTATCAGGGCCGCATCAGCCTTTCGGCCACCGGCTTCTATAAGACACCCAAGATCGAATGGGACCGGATCAAAGGCCAGGGTCGTCCGTTTTTCTACTTCGCCTATGGCGCCTCGATCACCGAAGTTGCCGTGGACACACTAACCGGTGAGAACCGCATCTTGCGCACGGATATCTTGCATGACGCGGGCGCGTCGCTGAACCCTGCGCTGGATATCGGTCAGGTCGAAGGTGGCTATGTGCAGGGCGCGGGTTGGTTGACGACCGAAGAACTCGTCTGGGATGGCACAGGCAATCTGCGCACCCATGCGCCATCGACCTACAAGATCCCGGCTTGTTCCGACCGCCCCGACATCTTCAACGTTGCTCTTTGGGAGGCTGAAAACCGTGAGGACACGATCTATCGCTCGAAAGCGGTAGGCGAACCTCCATTCATGCTTGGGATATCCGCCTGGCTGGCACTGTCGAATGCGGTGGCGGCCTGCGGAAACAGCTACCCCGCATTGGATGCCCCCGCCACGGCAGAAGAAGTCTGGCATGGTGTCCAAAGGATGAAGGGGGACGACTGATGGGATTTGACCTTGAGACTTTGAGGGAGGCGGTCAAAACCCATGGGCGCGTGATCCGGGTAGTCATCGCCGGGATCAAGGGCTCGTCCCCACGCGAGGTTGGTGCCGCAATGCTGGTCTGGCAGGACGGGCAATCCGGCACGATCGGCGGCGGCACACTTGAGTTTCAGGCAGCCGAAGCGGCGCGGATACAAACCGCCCAATCGCGCCTGACCCATCACGCGCTTGGCCCCGACATGGGCCAGTGCTGCGGTGGCGCTGTTTCCTTGCTAAGCGAGGTCTATGACCGCAACAACATCAACGATCTGGACGACAGCATCATCGCGCGCCCAACATCGAGCCAGGACATGCCACTGTCGGTCAAACGCCTGTTGACCGAAGCCCGCGGACAGGGGATTGCACCAGAGGCACAGCTGATCGAAGGCTGGATGGTCGAGCCGGTCCACAAACCCGCGCGTGCACTGTGGGTCTGGGGCGCGGGTCACGTCGGTCGCGCCTTGGTGGATGTCCTGTCACCGCTGCCCGATCTCGCAATCACCTGGGTCGATACAGGATCCAAGCGGTTTCCGGAAACCGTACCGAACGGAGTCACCGCCGTCCCTGCCGCGAAACCAGCGGAACTGGTTCGGCATGCGCCGCGTGATGCTGAACATCTGGTGCTGACTTATTCACACAATCTGGACTTGGAATTGTGCAACCGTCTGCTTTCGCACGATTTCCGCTTTGCGGGGCTGATCGGCTCGGCTACGAAATGGGCGCGGTTCCGGTCCCGGCTGGCGGCGCTGGGGCACTCGCCCGAGCGGATCAACCGGATTACCTGCCCGATTGGCGACCCGGGCCTGGGCAAGCACCCGCAGATGATTGCCGTGGGCGTCGCATCACAACTGCTGCGCCCGATCGGGCAAAACAATTTGAAGAAGGATCTGAGCGCGTGACCACTCCACTGCTAAGTTTGCAAGGACTGACCAAAGCCTATCCCGGCGTCGTGGCCAATGATCAGGTGTCCTTTGACATCGGTGAGGGCGAAGTTCATGCCCTGTTGGGCGAAAACGGCGCGGGAAAATCCACGCTGGTCAAAATGATCTATGGCTTGGTGAAGCCCGACAGCGGCACCATGCTGTTGCGTGGCCAACCCTTTGCTCCGCCCGAGCCGCGCGCCGCGCGTGCTGACGGAATCGCGATGGTATTTCAGCATTTTTCGCTGTTCGACGCGCTAAACGTGGCCGAGAACATCGCATTGGGGATGGAGAACCCGCCACCAATGGGCGACCTGGCCTCGCGCATTCGGGAAGTTTCGGAAACCTACGGTCTACCGCTGGACCCCTTTCGTACAGTCGGTGACCTGTCCGCGGGGGAACGCCAACGGGTTGAGATCATTCGCTGCCTTCTGCAGGATCCAAAGCTTTTGATCAT
The DNA here is from genome assembly GCF_059610225.1 of Ruegeria sp. YTSA105. Lineage (NCBI taxonomy): Bacteria > Pseudomonadati > Pseudomonadota > Alphaproteobacteria > Rhodobacterales > Roseobacteraceae > Ruegeria > Ruegeria sp. YTSA105. The sequence goes on along the minus strand of NZ_JBXWNE010000013.1, from coordinate 83,447 downwards.
GGACGAACCAACCAGTGTTCTGACTCCGCAAGAAGTCGATATCCTTTTCGAAACGCTGAATAAATTGCGGTCTGAAGGCACATCGATCCTGTATATCTCGCACAAGCTTGAAGAAATCCGCACCCTATGCGACCACGCTACGATCTTGCGTTTGGGCAAGAATGTGGGCGAATGCGTTCCGTCTGAAACCTCGGCCCGGGAGATGGCCGAGTTGATGGTCGGTTCAACCCTGCAAACACCTGAGCGCGGAGGCCGCGAGTTCGGCGAGGTCGCGCTGGATGTCAGCGGGCTTTCCGTGCCCTCACCGTCTGAATTCGGCACCGCGCTGAAGAATGTCCACATGACAGTTCGCAAAGGCGAAGTGCTGGGAATTGGCGGTGTTGCCGGCAACGGACAGGACGAACTGCTGGGTGTCCTGTCTGGCGAAATCCAGACAGCTGCCGATGCGATCAAGTTCGATGGCCAGCCGATTGGCAAACTGGGCCCAACCGCACGGCGCAAGCTGGGCGTACTGACCGCCCCCGAAGAGCGGTTGGGACATGCAGCCGCCCCAGACATGAGCCTGACCGAAAACGCCCTGCTGACCGGATCGGTCCGCGAAGGGTTGGAAAGCAACGGGTTCTTGAAATGGGCAGATACCAAAAGCTTTGCTGAAAAGATCATCAGCGCCTTTGATGTGCGCACGCCAGGGCCCGAGAATGCGGCCCGGTCATTGTCAGGCGGCAACCTACAGAAATTCGTGATCGGGCGCGAAGTGTTGCAGAACCCCGATGTACTGGTCGTGAACCAACCCACATGGGGGGTGGACGCCGCTGCCGCTGCGTCGATCCGACAGGCCATTCTGGACCTTGCCGCCAAGGGCACGGCGGTGGTCTGCATCAGCCAGGATCTGGACGAATTGATGGAAATCTCGGACAGCTTTGCCGCCCTGAACGAAGGCAGGCTCAGCGCGCCACGCACAACCACGGGTCTGACCGTGGATGAGATCGGCCTGATGATGGGCGGTGCACATGGCATGGAGGTAGCCCATGTCTGATGCAAAACAAAATATGACGACGGGGGTGTGAGCAGATGATTGTATTGGAGAAACGGCCACAGCCGTCCAAGGCGTGGTCTTATGCGACCCCGCTTGTGGCGGTATTGGCGACGATGCTGTTTGGCGGCATATTGTTTGCCGTCCTGGGTAAAAACCCGGTTCAGGCCATCGGCACCATTTTCTGGGAGCCTCTGTTCGGTGAATTCGCCTTTTATTACCGCCCGCAGCTGCTGGTGAAGGGCGCGCCGTTGGTGCTGATTGCGATTGGCCTGTCGTTAGGCTTCCGCGCCGGTATCTGGAACATCGGCGCCGAGGGTCAGTATATCATGGGCGCCATCTTTGGTGCGGGGGCCGGGCTGGCCTTTTACCCGCTGGATGCCTGGTATGTCTTTCCGATCATGGTGATGGCAGGTGCGCTTGGCGGTTGGCTCTGGGCCTCTATTCCGGCCTTTCTGAAGGTGCGCTTTGGCACCAATGAAATTTTAGTCTCGCTGATGCTGGTCTATGTGGCTGAACAGATGATGGCCTCGGTCTCGCTGGGACTGCTGAAAAACCCCGAAGGGTTCGGTTTTCCGGGTTCACGCAATCTGCAATCCTATGAGAGTGCGCATAATGCCGAGCTGATCGCAGGATCGGGGATGCATTGGGGCGTTGTGACCGCACTGATAGCCGTGATCTTTTCCTATATCCTGCTGAACCGGCACATGCTGGGCTTTCACATCCGCCTGACGGGTGAGGCCCCGCGCGCAGCCAAATTCGCCGGGGTAAACCCAGCACGACTGATCCTGTTCTGTCTTGGCCTGTCAGGCGCACTGGCCGGGCTGGCGGGGATGTTCGAAGTCTCGGGCCCCTCGGGTGTTGTCAGCATCGACTTTAACGTCGGCTATGGCTTTACCGCGATCATCGTGGCCTTTCTGGGTCGACTGCATCCGGTGGGCATCCTGCTAGCCGGTGGTCTAATGGCGTTGACCTATATCGGTGGTGAAATTGCGCAGTCCCAAATGGGTCTTCCTGCCGCGGCTATTCAAGTATTCCAGGGGATGCTGCTGTTCTTCCTGCTGGCCTTCGACCTTTTGACCAACTACCGCATCCGTGCGGCCCGTAGCGAGGTGGCGTAATCATGGACCTAGGTGAGATTAATCCCGTACTTCTGGTCGCGTCACTGATGGTGGCTGCAACTCCCCTGCTTCTGGCCGCGATCGGTGAATTGGTCGTCGAAAAAGCAGGAGTTCTGAACCTTGGCGTAGAGGGCATGATGATCGTTGGCGCGATCAGCGGTTTTGCGATCTCGGTCGAGACTGGGTCGCCCTGGCTGGGCTTTGTCGCCGCGGCCATAGGCGGTGCAGTACTGTCCCTGCTGTTTGTGCTGCTGACGCAGGTGGCGCTGGCCAATCAGGTTGCCAGCGGCCTGGCGCTGACTCTGTTTGGTTTAGGGTTCAGCGCCCTGCTCGGTCAAAGCTATGTGGGGGTCAAACCCCCCAGCATGGGCGATATCCATATCCCGGTGATCAGCGATATTCCGGTGATTGGCCCGATCCTGTTTCAGCATGACCCGATCCTTTATGTCGGCATCGCTTTGACAGCGGCCGTCTGGGCTACGCTTAAATACACTCGCGTCGGACTGATCCTGCGCGCGGTAGGTGAAAACCACGATGCGGCACATGCGCTTGGCTATAAGGTGATCAAGATCCGCATCATGGCGATCCTGTTCGGCGGTGCCTGTGCCGGGCTGGGTGGGGCCTATATCAGCTTGATCCGGGTGCCACAGTGGACCGAGGGCATGACAGCCGGTGTCGGCTGGATCGCCCTGGCCTTGGTCGTCTTCGCCAGTTGGAAGCCATGGCGCGCCCTGCTGGGTGCCTATTTGTTCGGCGGTATCACCGTGTTGCAGCTGAATTTGCAGGCAGCGGGCGTTGCCATCCCGGTCGAGTATCTGGCAATGTCGCCCTACATCATCACGATCCTTGTGCTTGTGATCCTTTCCGCCGACAAAAGCAGCGCACCTGCCTCACTCGGCCGGATATTCCATGCCTCGCATTAGACGGGGACAACTGAACCAACTTGGGGAGTAACACATGAAAATTACTACATTTCTGGCAAGCGCCGCCATGGCGCTGGGTTTGGCAACTACTGCCATAGCTGAAGACAAAACCAAGGTCGGCTTTGTATTTGTCGGCCCGGTGGGCGACGGCGGCTGGACCTATGAACATAACAAGGGCCGTCTGGCGGTTGAAGAAGAGTTCGGCGACAAGGTCGAAACCGTGTTTGTTGAATCCGTGCCCGAAGGCCCGGATGCAGAGCGGGTGATGACCCAGATGGCGCTGGAAGGTGCAGACCTGATCTTTACCACCTCGTTCGGATACATGGATCCGACCATCAACGTGGCCAAGAAATTCCCGAACGTGAAGTTCGAACACGCGACCGGCTATAAAACAGCCGACAACGTTTCGGTTTATTCGGCACGTTTCTATGAAGGTCGTGCGGTACAGGGCCATATCGCGGGCAAAATGACCAAGTCGAACATTGTTGGCTATATCGGGTCCTATCCGATCCCCGAAGTGGTCCGCGGAATCAACTCGGCCTATATCCACGCCAAGAAGGTCAACCCGGATGTCGAGTTCAAGATCATCTGGGCCTACACTTGGTTCGATCCGGCGAAAGAAGCAGATGCCGCCACTGTTCTGATCGAACAGGGCGCGGACGTTATCCTGCAGCACACCGACTCGACCGCACCGCAAGCAGCTGCGCAAGAGGCGGGCAACGTCATCACTTTCGGCCAGGCCTCGGACATGAGCGAATACGCTCCGTACCCGCGCGTCTCGTCGATCATCGATGACTGGGCGCCTTACTATATTGCACGGACCCAGGCCGTCATGGATGGCACATGGGAAAGCGCCAATACATGGGATGGCATCCGCGAAGGCATGGTTGCAATCGGCGAAATCTCGGACGCGGTTCCCGCTGACGTCAAAGAAGAGGCACTGGCGCTGAAAGCGGCCATGGCCGCGGGTGAATACCACCCCTTCACCGGACCGCTGAAAAAGCAGGACGGTAGTGACTGGCTGGCCGAAGGCGAGACTGCAGACGACGGTACACTGGCCGGCATGAACTTCTATGTCGAAGGCTTGGAAGGTGAGATTCCGCAGTAAGGCGGCACAGGATAACGCAGAAAGGCCCGCCATGTGCGGGCCTTTTTGATTTTGCCACCTGTTTTATGCCACTCTTGATCTTCGATAGCCCGAAACCAGCGCCAAGCACATTGATCCGCGGCTCTACCGATCAACGAGGACCAGATGAATTCAAAACGCGAATTGCTGCAGAAACTGTTGAAAGGTATCGAAACCGGGGACGCCGAGGCCGCAGCCGTCGTCAACGAAGAAAAATACATCCAGCACAATCCCCAGACCCATGAAGGCAGCGAGGGGCTGGCCACGTTGTTTGCCCGCCTGTCGAAAACAAATCCCAAGGTTAAATTTATTCGCGTTTTTGAAGATGGCGAATTCGCTTTTGCCCATAACGAATATGATTTTGCCGAAGTTAAGGCCGCGTTCGAGGTCTTTCGATTTGAAGACAGCAAAGCTGTTGAGCACTGGGATAACATTCAGCCCCTGCGCGGCCCAAACGCTTCGGGACGCGGCATGCTTGAAGGGCCAACTGAAATCACGGATATTGACAGAACCGAACAGAACCGGGAATTGGTCGACAACTTCTCGCAAACGGTCCTGATAGACCGGAAAACCGAGCGGATGAAGGCGTTTGTTGATGCGAACCTGATACAACACGATCCCGATGGTGTTGACGGCATCGACTCCTATCGCATGGTGCTTGAAGCTAGATCAGACGCGGAGTTGATCGTTCAGTATCACCGCGTCCATCGTGTGCTGGCAGAAGGGAATTTCGTCCTGTGCATGAGCGAAGGTGCCAGTCACGGAAAACATACCAGCTTTTATGATCTGTTTCGGGTCGCAGACGGAGTGATCGTCGAGCAGTGGGGCACTATGGAAACCATAGCGCCCCGTAGCGAGTGGAAGAATGACAACGGCAAATTCTGATCTAAGTAAGGGCCGTTAATGCCCAGTCAGAACCAGCGTGTTCACCGGCATCAGGATCAAACGCAGGCGCAGACCCGCCGCATGAACCACGCCGATCGTGTCGACCACATGCAGGAAAGCAGAGTGCCAAAAGCCCAAATCTTCATGCTCCAGCCGCTCGTGGTTATCGGTGTAGACATTCGCCAGACAGTTGCTGCCGGGCGGGATATCATCCGCCATGCCCTTATAAAGCGGTTCAAAATAAACCAGGATCGAGCCCGGCACCTTGTTGGACTGCACGTCTCTCAGCTCGTCTGACGGGCGAATTTGTCCCGATGGGATCACATCCTGAACTTCGACCACCACAACCGGAATAACCGTGAACGGCTTGGTCATGCAGCCCAGCTCTCCGACCATGCCGGGCTTGATAACCTGCGCCGACATCTGATTGAACGCAGCCTGAAAGCGGTCATGCCCGGAGTTTGACGGCACAAGAATACCTGCTGGACGCAGCAGAGGACTGACGTAATCGCCAACCTGAAGGCCGAACTGTTCGATCCTCCCCGTCACACCCGCGTTGATCACAGTCTTGTCCAGCTCGGTCAAAGCAGCATCCAGGTTCGCATTGGCGCTGGCCAGTTGGGCCGGGATCAGCTCTTCGATTTGCTGTACGACGGCAGCGCGTTGCGATTCAGCCGCAACCAGCTTGGCCTCTCGTTCAGCGACAAGGTTTTCCAGCCGGTCAATCTCGGCCAGGCGGACGGCGCTTGACCCTTCGTCCCGCAGGGTCGTATTGCGTTGCAAGTCCTCCAGCGCCTGATCCAGCGCCGCTTTTGCGCCCGCGATCCCGGCGGCGGCCTCGGCCAGATCGGTCTCCGCAACTTTCAGTGATGCCTGAACTTGCGCGATCTGCGCATGCGCTGCCTCAACCATTGCAGTCTGAGTAAAGTCCTCGATCCGGAAGATTGGCTGCCCAGCAACAACCTGTTGATTGTTGGAGACATAGACCTCGGACACTCGCCCACCCAGTTGCGGCAAGATCGTTACTGTGCGGAAATACGAGGCCGCAGTTTTGCTGGCCGGGTGAAAATAGAACAGAGTGGTGATCACGGTCAGCGCCATAATGGCACAGGTTGTCAGACCCCAGCGCAACTCGTACCACATGGTGAATAATGTGATCTCGTGCCCGAAACGTTTTCCCTGCACAAAGCGGCGGAACAGATAATCAGGCAGCACTGTAACCAGCGCGCACATCAGTGTTTCAAGCATGTCCTATTGCTCCTGCTGCGCGACGGGTTCGGGGGATGGAACGGGATCGGGATCAGCAGGCGGTTGCGGCGCCAAAGATCGGATCGCATCGGCAATGGCACGCAAGGGCGCACCTATGTCGGGAAACTGGAATCCGGCGACCAAAATGGCTGCAATCCAGAACAATCCGTTATGAGTGAACAAAGCCAGCAGCGCTAGAATTCCCACAAGCTGAAACTGCGGGTGGTTGGATTCATGCGCGAGCTTTTCGGGGATCGAATGCAGGGTGAAATAGCCAACGCCGATCAGGATGATTACCACAACCGTGAAAATGAACATGACCGTCAAAAGAAAATCGCTGCCATCCGCCTGGGTCACGTAAGACGGAATGTGCCCCGTGGCCAATGGGTGTAAATCTGCTGTGCTCACCCTGCCCTCCTCTAATTGCTTTCCACTTCTTTGGATGGGTTGATGCGCAAATTCAACCCTGCTTAAAGTCTCAATTAGAATTCTACGGTCGTGCACGACGCATTCGACGTCAGAAAATCACGACTGCGGCCAGCAAAGGGGCGACATGATAGATTTCCTGATTATCGGCGGCGGTATTGCCGGGCTTAGCGCGGGCGCGCGGTTGTCAGAGCGCGGCCAGGTCACCGTGCTCGAAGGCGAAGAGGCGCTGGGCTATCACGCATCAGGCCGGTCCGCGGCTATGTTTGCACCCGCCTATGGTCCGCCTGCTGTTATTGCCCTCAACCTTGCCAGCGCAGCGCATTTTGAGACGAATGACTATCTGTCGCCACGCGGCTGGGTTCTGATCGGCGGGAAAGACCAACACGATGTATTTCACCGGGATGCCGATCAACTTGGCGGCCGACAGATTTCCTTTGACGCGGCACAATCCCTTATCCCGATCCTGAACCCCGAAACCGTCGGGTTCGCGGCGCACAGCGACAGTGAACAAGATATAGATACCGACCGCATGATGCAGGATTTCGCCCGGACGATCCGTGGGAATGGTGGATCCGTTCTGACCCGGCAAAGCGTCACGGCAATTCGCAAACAAAGGCACTGGATCGTCGAGGCCACCGAGAGCTTTGAGGCACGAAACATCGTCAATGCAGCCGGCGCCTGGGTTGACGAAATCGCGGCGATGGCCGGTATCGCGCCGATTGGTATCCAGCCGCGCCGCCGCTCAATGGCCCGTATCCCGGCCCCCGGCGGGCATGACTTGCGCGCCTGGCCCATGATGTTGGGTGCGGGCGAAAGCTGGTATGCTAAACCCGACGCGGGCAAATTGCTGGTCTCACCTGCCGATGCCGATCCGACCGCCGCCCATGATGCATATGCCGATGACATGGTTCTGGCCGAGGGCTTGGCCCGGTACGAGGCAATGGTCACCGAGCCTGTGACACGGGTCGAAACCAACTGGGCGGGCTTGCGCAGTTTCGCACCGGATGGCAGCCTGGTTTTGGGGCCCGATCCGACCGATCCTACGTTTATCTGGTCTGCCGGTCAGGGTGGTTACGGGTTTCAGACGGCCCCTGCTGCATCCCAACTGGTAGCGGATCTGACAGTCGGCAACCAATCAAGTCTGGACACGGCGACCATCGCCTCTCTGAGACCAGACAGGTTGCACAGATGAACAAGCGCCCGTTACCCTCCAACGCCAGCGTCGCGACTGTAGGAGAGAACGGTCAGTTGGTCGCTCCGGCAGCCAGCCGTAACGTTGGGGCTTTGTGCGACCTTCTCGACCGGTTCGCCCCTTTGACCGGACAAGCGCTGGAACTGGCAAGTGGCACCGGTCAGCACATCGCAGCCTTTGCCGAATGCCGCCCCGGCATGCATTGGCAACCCAGTGAGGTTGAATCCGAACGGCGGGCCAGCATCAATGCCTACACCGCGGGCCTGCCGAATGTGTCCAAAGCAGAAGCTCTGGATGCAACCATCGAGGGTTGGCATCAGCCGTTTGGCGGCAGGGATCTGATCGTTCTGATCAATCTCTTGCACCTGATCAGCTGGGCCGAAGTGGAAACGCTTGTCGGCGAGGCGGCGCAAGCACTGAACGCGAATGGTCGGTTGGTCCTCTATGGTCCCTTCATGCGAAACAATCGCCTGACCAGCGCAGGGGATCAACGATTTCATACGGCTCTGGTCCAGCAGGATGCTGAAATCGGATATAAAAACGACGGAGACGTTTCTGAGCTTTTGGCCAATCACGACCTGAAAATCCTGGAAGTCGCGGAGATGCCTGCAAATAACCTGGCCTTCATCGTGGAAAAACCTAACACCTGATCCAGATCAAAGCCGGACCGAGGCCAACTAAACATATTCCAAACACACGATGTTAAATGGAATGTAGCATGTCCTGGCAGGAAAAGATCAACGACACGCGAAAAGGTCTTCGCAATTTGAACGGCGCAATCCCTGATACCGCCCGCGCCTTCGGTGCGCTTGGCGCGGCGGTCAAGCAAGGCGGAACGCTGGACTACAAGACCAAAGAATTCATCGCTCTTGGCATATCCATAGCGGACCGATGCGAACCCTGTATCATGCTGCACACCGAAGCTTTGATCAAAGCCGGCGCGTCACGTGACGAGGTTTCGGACGTTCTGTCCATGGCGGTTCAGATGGGAGGCGGGCCGTCGATGATGTACGCCTCTAAGGCGCTGGACTGTTTCGACGAGCTGAGTGCATGAAAAAAGCCCGCGTGCTGCGGGCATTTGAAGGCGGCACCAAAAAGGTGCCGCCGTTCTTATCCAGATCAGCCGTCCTTGCGGATGGTTTCGTTTTTCGGATCATAGGGGCTGTCGCAGGTGACGACCGCATCCCACAATTTGTCCTGAAGCTTGACCTTCAGCTTGGTGCCTTCCACCGCCAGATCGGGCTTCACATAGCCCATGCCGATGGATTTCTCGAAGGCTACTGAATAGCCACCCGAAGTCAGACGACCGACGCGTTCACCTTCCGGCGTATACAACACTTCACGGCCCCACGGATCGGCATCCTCCGGTCCGTCGATCAGCAGGGTGCAGCATTTCGCGCGCACGCCAGTCTCTTCCAGCTTGGCCTTGCCATAGAAGTCCTTGGACAGGTCAACAAAGCGCGGCAGGTCGGCTTCCAGCGGGGTCGCGTCGCGGCCCAGTTCGGTGCCGAAGGCGCGATAGGATTTCTCCTGACGCAGCCAGTTCTGGGCGCGTGCGCCGACCAGCTTCATGCCATGCTTCTCACCCGCTTTTTCCAGCAGGTCGAACAGGTAGTTCTGCATTTCGATCGGATGGTGAAGTTCCCAACCCAGCTCACCGGTATAGGCCACGCGGATCGCGTTGACCGGGCACATGCCCAGTTCGATCTGACGGGCCGACAGCCATGGGAAACGCTTGTTGGACAGCGCGGTTTCCGGATCGGCGTCCTTGATGACCTCTTTCAGAACGTCCCGCGACTTGGGTCCGGCGATGGCGAAGACACCCCACTGAGTGGTCACATCCTGGATCTCGATGTAACCGAACTCCTCCATCTTGTCCTCGGCCGCCTTGCGCAGGTAATCGGCGTCGTACTCAGTCCAGGCACCGGCAGAGACGATGTAGTAGTTGTTCTCGCCGTTACGGACGATGGTGTATTCGGTGCGGGTGGTACCGTGCGAGGTCAGCGCGTAGGTCAGGTTGATACGACCGACCTTGGGCAGCTTGTTGCAGGTGAACCAATCCAGGAACTGGGTCGCACCGGGGCCTTTGACGACATGCTTTGTGAAGGCCGATGCGTCGATCAGGCCAACGCCTTCGCGGATCGCCTTGGCTTCGTCAACGGCATGCTGCCACCAGCCACCGCGGCGGAACGAGCGGGCATCATGGTCGAAGTTTTCGGGTGCATCCAGCGGACCGAAGTAGTTCGGGCGCTCCCAGCCGTTAACCCAGCCAAACTGTGCGCCACGCGCTTTCTGACGGTCATAGGCCGGAACAGTCCGCAGCGGGCGGCAGGCAGCACGTTCTTCATCGGGGTGGTGCAGGATATAGACGTGCTCATAGCACTCTTCATTCTTGCGTGCCGCAAACTCGGTGGTCATCCAGTTCGACGAGTAACGTTTGGGGTCCAGCGAAGCCATGTCGATCTCGGCTTCGCCGTCGACCATCATCTGCGCCAGATAGTAACCGGTGCCGCCTGCGGCGGTGATACCGAACGAGAACCCCTCGGCCAGCCACATATTGCGCAGACCCGGCGCGGGTCCAACCAGCGGGTTACCGTCGGGTGTGTAGCAGATCGGGCCGTTGAAATCGTCTTTCAGACCGGATTCAGCACAGGACGGCACACGCTCGGCCATCGCCATGTACTGATCCGCAATCCGGTCCAGATCGAGCGGGAATAAGTCTGCGCGGAAACTATCGGGCACGCCGTGTTCGAACTGCGCCGGCGCACCATGTTCATAGATCCCCAAAATCCAGCCACCGCGTTCTTCGCGGGCATAGGATTCGTTGTCGGCATCACGCACAACAGGGTGTTCCGGGTTGCCCGCCTCGCGCCATTTGACCAACTCGGGGTCTTTGTCCATGACGATAAAGGTGTGTTCGACCGGGATCGCAGGCATCTTGATGCCCAGCATTTTCGCGGTCCGCTGTGCGTGGTTGCCCGATGCGGTCACGACATGCTCGGCGGTGATAACCACCTGCTCATCCGACGGAATGAGGTTACCGCCCTTCTCGACCATTTTGGTGCAGGTGACTTCCCAATGAGTGCCGGTCCAATGGAAGGCATCGGCCTGCAGCTTGCGAACGATCTCAACTCCGCGTTGACGCGCACCCTTGGCCATCGCCTGTGTCACGTCTGCTGGGTTAATATAGCCGTCCTCGGTGTGATATATCGCGCCCTTCAGGTCCGAGGTCTCGATCAGCGGCCAGCGTTCCTTAATCTGGTCCGGAGTCAACCATTCATAGGCAACGTCACAGGTTTCGGCGGTCGACGCGTACAGCATGTATTCGTCCATGCGCTCCTGGGTCTGCGCCATGCGCAGGTTACCAACCACGGCGAAACCCGCGTTCAGGCCGGTCTCATCCTCAAGCTGCTTGTAGAAATCGACCGAGTATTTGTGGATATGCGTGGTCGCATAGGACATGTTGAACAGCGGCAGCAAACCCGCCGCATGCCAGGTCGAACCTGACGTCAGTTCGTCCCGCTCGATTAGCATGACATCGTCCCAGCCTGCCTTGGCCAGATGATAGGCAATCGAAGTGCCGACGGCGCCGCCGCCAACGACCAGTGCTTTGACTTGGGTTTTCATAGCCGGGTGTCTCCCCTTGGAATCTGTTGCCACCATATGGCGCAATCAGCGCCCACCGCGCGACATTCATCCGACCAGTGATATAAAAAAAACGACCCTCAGACATCTGGGGGTCGTTTTTCCTAAAAGTTTTGAACTTTCTCAGCCGCCAGACAGCGAGCAGGTCTTGCGCGCATCTTTGAAGGCGCATTTGCCCGAAGACCCTGCTCCACCCTTGTTCACACGAATCTCGGATGCTTCGTTCACACGTTTCCCAGAAGCATCGGCAGTTTCTGAACCTTTAAAAAACGACTTCAGGCCGCCGAACAAACCGCTCGAGCTTTTCGGTTCGACCTCTTTTTCTTCCGACCCACCCGTTAGCTTCCCGAAAAGTCGCCCAAAAACACTGCCGCCAGATCCATCCGCATCTGCGTTTTCAATTTCCAGGCCAGCCAACCCTTTGCGATACCCGATCTGGATCAAATCATCCGGGGATTGGATATTGTTTGCCGTCAGATCGAAAGCATCAGATGGCAACCCGTGTTGTGCCGCCATTGTATTGGCAAGCAAGGCCAACCCGTTGATGTTTTCGATCCGCAACTGAGCAATCTCGCTGCGCAGCCGGGTGAACTCGGCCCGGACTTCGGCCATTTGCAAGGCGCGCTCAATGCCGCCATCCGGGTCGGTAACCGCCTCGTTTCCTACACCAGGCACCGGCCGGCTAAGCAACGCGTTCATCCCATCATAGTCAAGCTGGCTGAGGAATATGCGCACATCCTGCTCCGGGGCATCCGTGTACATCTCAACACGGATTTCCTCACCCAGACCCAGGGTGCCCGTATAGATCTGGAACCCAACCGGCTGTGTCAGATCCGTCACTTTGGCAGTGATCATCGACCAGACTTTACGGACATCGAGATGGATCGGGCTGTACTCTGCTTCGACGAACTGAAAATAGGCAACGCCCCCGATCACACCGAACGGAGCATAGTTGCTGGCGCCGAAATCCATCGAGTCGATCGATCTTGCGATATTGCCCGCAAGTGAATCCGCGGAAGCCTCCTGCCGCAGTTTGATCTCAATCCAGTAAGTGTGACCAGCCTTTTCATAAACCCAGCTTACCTTATCCAGTTTTTTGGCCTGTATTTCAGCTTTTTGAACAGCCACCTTACTGGCAAGCGGGCGCGCGGCCTCACTGACTGATTTCAAGCCCCCCCCTTCACGCGCATCGAGCGTGAAGTCACTGTCCATTATTGCCCGACGCGAAAGCACTGAATCCGGGACCGGCATATAGGGCTTGCCCCCTGCGCGCCAACGCTTCTGGCGGTCGCGTTCTGCCGCTTCGGCATCCAGTTCTTCATGATAAAGGGCGAACCGCGTTTTGAGCGTTTCCACATAGCCGTTTGCCGACAGCGTACCTTCGTGTTTCTTATCCTGCTGGTAGTAATCCAGCCCGGCGACAACCAATCCAACAATCAGCGCAAACCCGATCAGCCGCAACGCGTCCATTAAATTACCTCAATATTCATTCACTGCTTATTTCGCGCAGAATCTTTGAAAATTGAGGCATCCTTGTGGCCTAGATACGGAATAATCCGCGCGGTTTTTACCCGTCCCGAGCCGGAAATATTTTTCCCGGGTTCATGATATTGTCGGGATCAAGCGCCTTTTTCACCGCCTCCATAAAGGTCAGCGCTGCCCCTAGCTCCTTGGCCAGGTATGACCGCTTTCCTTGCCCGATCCCATGTTCCCCGGTACAGGTTCCCTCCATCTCGATCGCAAGGTTATTCAACCACCCAACAAACCCGTCCGCTTTGGCCACTTCGTCGGCGTTTTCCATGTCGATCAACAGCAAGGTGTGAAAATTACCGTCCCCTACATGCCCGACAATCGGCGCCAAAAGCCCAAGTTCCTTGGCCTTGTTTCGGGTCGCAGTCACGCATTCTGCCAGTCGCGAGATCGGTACGCAAACATCGGTTGATATGCCCCGCGCACCCGGGCGCAACTGCAAGCTGGCCCAATACATATCATGGCGTGCCTGCCAGAGTTTGTTGCGTTCTTCGGTTGTCGAAGTGGCCGCGAAATCTGTGCCGCCGAACTCTTCGGCGATCTGACCAAATGTCTCAGCCTGCTCGACCGCACCACCAGTCGATCCATGAAACTCCAATAGCAAAAGCGGGGTTTCCGGTAAGGCCAGTCCCGAATAGGCGTTTGCGGCCTTCACCGACACCTCGTCCAACAACTCGATCCGGGCCACGGGAACGCCGTACTGGATCGTCATCATTACAGCCTGACATGCCGCGTCGACAGAAGGAAAAACACAACGCGCCGAGGTGATCGCTTCGGGGATGCCTTGCAGACGCAGAGTGAGTTCTGTGATGATGCCCAGCGTGCCCTCTGCGCCTACCATCAGGCGGGTCAAGTCATACCCGGCCGACGACTTTCTGGCCCGCTGCCCGGTCCGGATGATTTGCCCGTCCGGCATCACGGCCTCAAGGCTAAGGATATTGTCCTTCATCGTGCCATAGCGCACCGCATTGGTTCCCGAGGCACGGGTCGCCGCCATACCGCCCAGCGAGGCGTTCGCACCGGGATCAATCGGAAAGAACAGACCCTGATCACGCAGATGAGTGTTCAGCTCCTCTCGCGTTACACCTGGTTGCACGACACAATCCAAATCACCGGAATGAACGGCCAGTACCTTGTTCATCTGAGACAGATCGACCGAAATGCCACCGGCTGGCGCGTTCACATGCCCTTCCAGCGAGGTTCCGGTGCCAAAGGCAATCACAGGGACCTTATGCGTGGCGCAGGCCTTGACGATTTCCGAGACTTCCTGGGTCGAATGCGGAAACACCACTGCATCAGGGGGCTGGTTTTCGATCCATGTGGTCGTATGCCCGTGCTGCTCGCGGATCGCCTGACCCGTTTGCAAACGGTCGCCGAATTGCTGTTTCAGAATGCCGACGACCGTTTCAATCCCCGCCTCGTTTCGCCGAAGCGACTTTGCTTGCACCATGCTTTCCCTTTCTGACTGGCCGCTAGACTATTCGCCCAGCGCAATGCCCTCACGTCGCGGATCGGCACCGCCTGTCAGCATGTCCCCGATCTCGATGGCATGAAGACCTGATGTCAGATCACGCGCGTTGACCTCATAGCCAAGTTCGGTCAGCGCATCCGAAAGCCCTTCGGCCCCGGTGCCCTGTTCCACGTCGAACGTGCCGAAACGATTGACCAGATGCGGCAGTGCCAAGGCCTGTTGCACATCCATATCCCAATCTGCCCAGGCGATGATCGACTTGGCAACATAGCCGATAATCCGGCTTCCACCCGGCGATCCGATGGCCAGAACCGGTGCACCGTCCTGCATCACAATGGTCGGGCTCATGGATGAGCGCGGGCGTTTGCCCGGTTCCAGACGGTTGGCAATCGGAACGCCATCACTGTGGGTTTTGAACGAGAAATCCGTCAGCTCATTGTTCAGCAAGAACCCGTTGGTCATCAGCCGCGATCCAAAGCCGTTTTCGATCGTCGTGGTCATGGACAGCACATTGCCATACTGGTCCACGATCGAAATATGCGAGGTCGACGGAAGTTCCAGCGAGATATCATCCGCCCAGTTCGAGGCATGGTCAAATTCGGGATTCCCCGGACCGGCGTCGATCAATGCGGCCTCACCGCTCAGCAACGCGCCCCGTTCGGACAAATAGGCAGGATCGACCAGCCCCTGTGTCGGCATCGGGACAAAATCATGGTCAGCCATATAGCGCCCACGGTCGGCAAAAGCCAAACGCGAAGCATCCCCGATCAGCCGCCAGGATCTGATATCTTCGGGGCCTGTCGCTGCCAGATCATAGCCGTTCAACATGCCCAGAATCTGCCCGACCGTCAGCGCCCCTGAGGATGGCGGGCCCATTCCGCAGACTTCATAAACGCGGTAGGTGGCGCAGACGGGGTCACGTTCGATGACCTGATAAAGCGCCAGATCTGTACCAGACAGCACGCCCGGATTCCCAGGCGCGCTGCGAACCGCGCTGACGATCCCGGCGGCAATCTCTCCTCCGTAGAATCCAGCTGATCCTTCCGCAGCCATGATGCGCAGCGTTTCCGCATAGGCCGGGTTCGTCAACCGCTGCCCCTGTGCAAGCGGCTGTCCTTCCGGCAGGAAATACGCGGCTGTCTCGGGAAATCGCGACAGGCGTTCCGCGTCATTCTCAACAAGGCTGGCCAATCGAGGGGAAACCAAAAAACCCTCATCAGCCAACGTAATGCCGTCAGAAAACAGGCCGGGCCACGGACTGCGGCCCCAGCGGCGATGCGCCTCTTCCAACAAAGCCGGGGTGCCGGGTGTGCCGACAGAAAGTCCCCCGACAACCGCATCAAAGAATTTCAGCGGTTCGCCATTCTCGTCCTGAAACAGACGATGAGTGGCCTCAAGCGGGGCGGATTCACGTCCGTCCAGTGTTGTCAGTTTGCCAGAGGCCGCATCATACCAGACCAGAAATGCACCACCACCAAGGCCTGAGGATTGCGGCTCGACCAAACCAAGTACAACCTGCACGGCAACCATCGCATCAGCCGCCGAACCGCCTGCCCGCAGCACCTTGGCCCCAGCCTCAACCGCCAGAGGGTTGGCCGCGGCCACCATCCAGTTCTGCGACGTCACGGGTTCACCGGCCAATTTCGCTTCGAGTGAGGCTATGACTTCTGCGGTCAGGCCTTGAACCTGCCCGTCAGTACCACCCTCAGGTGCAACCGCATCCGCAGCTTCCTGAGAGGCCAACGGCCCGGCAAAGGTCATGGTTGCCAAAAGCAATCCCGAAATCAGACTTCGTTTCATAGTATCCTCCTGAAAAATTGACTTTGTATCGTCCGGCCACCAAGCCGCGTACTATAACATGGACGGAACAACCTGGTCCGGTGGTCGGTGGCCGTCTTCGAATGTCTTAATATTTATGATAACTTTTTCGCCCATTTCGATCCGCCCCTCAAGCGTGGCAGATCCCATATGCGGCAACAGAACCACGTTCGGCAACTGCCGTAGGCGAGGGTTCACCTTCGTTCCGTGTTCATAAACGTCAAGACCTGCACCTGCGATATCGCCTGACCGGATTTGGCGGGTTAGCGCGTTTTCATCGACCACTTCGCCACGTGACGTATTGACGAGCACTGCACTGGGCTTCATCAGCTTTAGCCGCCGGGCATTCATCAGGTGGAAAGTCGAAGGCGTAGACGGGCAGTTGACCGAGATCACATCCATCCGCGCGACCATCTGATCAAGGCTTTCCCAAAAGGTCGCCTCAAGCTCTTGCTCTGTCTCCGGCCTCAACCTACGACGGTTGTGGTAATGTATCTGCATTCCGAAGGCACTGGCACGACGGGCAACCGCCTGACCAATCCGGCCCATCCCCAAAATGCCAAGACGCCGCCCACCGATCCGCCCACCCAGCAACGCGTTGGGTGACCATCCTTGCCAGTCCCCCTTTTGCATGACGGACAGCCCCTCGGGGATGCGGCGGGTCACGGCCAATATCAGCGCCATGGTCATATCCGCAGTATCGTCGGTCAGCACACCGGGCGTATTCGACACAAGGATGCCGCGCTGACGGGCGGTTGCGACATCGATATTGTCAACCCCTGCCCCATAGTTAGCGATCAGTCGCAGCCTTTCACCCGCCCGCCCCAGCAATCCGCCATCAATCGAGTCTGTAACCGTTGGTACAAGTACATCCGCTTCTTGTACGGCCGCTACAAGCTCTTCTCGGGTCATGGGTGCGTCGTCCGCACGCAACCGGACATCGAAAAGCTCGCTCAATCGGGTTTCAACAGCCTCGGGCAACCGTCGCGTAACGACAACACTCAGACGTTCTCTAGGCACCTGTGTACTCCCACTGCTTTGCAAACTTTCGCGCGTCATGGCATCGTGGCGCAGGATAAGGCGGGGCACAAGAACCCCTGGGCATTGATCCAACCTTTTTTCGAAGCAAAATTAACAGGCATAAGAGCAGACTGTCAGTGAGTGTTCTCCTACCAGTAAATCGCCGGATTCTGGCGCTTTTTTCAGTAATTTTGCTTGTGCTTGGTCCCTTTGTGGCCAGCGCACAGGATAAGCGCGGCCAAGTCACGAATCTGCCTTTGCCACGGTATGTTTCCATGAAAGCGGCCGAGGGAAACGTGCGCAGAGGACCATCCCTGTCGCATCGAATCGACTGGGTGTTCAAACGGCGCGGGATGCCTTTGCAGGTGACGGCGGAATATGGCAACTGGAGAAAGGTTCAGGACCGCGATGGCGCAGGGGGTTGGGTCCATTACGCCTTGTTGTCTGGCGTTCGCACAGTACTAATCGAATCCGACTTGCTGCCGGTCTATTCCAACCCGGACCCAAACTCGCAGGTCAGTGCGCGGTTTGAAACCGGCGTTGTCGCGCGGCTTGGAACCTGCACGATCGAGTGGTGTCGCATCTCTGCAGGTGGATATCGTGGCTGGGCCCTGAAATCCAACCTTTGGGGCGTCGATCCCTCAGAGATTCGCGAGTAGCGCTGATCTCAGAGCAACCGGCAATGAAGTTCCCGATCCGCCACTCTCGAACTTGCTTATTCTTGTTATCTGCTTCGGCATTGGGCGGCCCTACGTAAGCAGGAGGCGCAACAAAGGGGTGCAGCGCCAGAAAGACCACATTCGCGACTGCCACTCGCCCTCGTTAAACCAATCGAAAACCTGCTTCCTGTCCGCCTGCCAGACGAATCCTCGCCCGGCCCAGCCGTTCAACATCTGTCCGCAGAGTCATGCTTCTTTGGCGGAAGAGCCAATTCACAGCCGTTGCCGTCAAACCATGTTCAACACCTTCGGGCAGGAAGAGGTGCTGCTAACATGACCCGTGAAAGATGCTCTGAATTTTTTTTATAACTGGCCTAATTTTTTTGCCTGAAAGCTCTTGAACCCTACCAACAACAATCGTAGATAGCGCCTCACCGTTGGGGTGTAGCCAAGTGGTAAGGCAGCAGTTTTTGGTACTGTGTATCGTAGGTTCGAATCCTACCACCCCAGCCAGTTCATCAGATCATAGAACGACAACAGGCTCTTGGGGCTAAACCCTCCGAGAAATGCCCCCGTTTATGCCCCAGCCACCCGAACCACCCGTTAACAATCATAGCGGGTTCTGCGGGGGTGCCCCTCCCACGTTGCGGGAGGAACGGGTTAGCTGTTCCGAAGTCGAGGTTTCTGCATAGCCACAGGTCTATAGCATATCCCAATCGACCCCGTTCGCCTGCCGGTCACGCTCATCCTCAAGGTTATCACGGCGGTCATAACCAACCGAACCTCTCACCCGTCCACCAGCGACCTGAATCCGGCTTCAGTTGAAGTTCCTCTGATACCACAAGCTTACTGTCCGGAATCGGCTTGTTGAACTTCCCGGTCAGCTTGGCAACGCTGTTTTGCGTGATCGAGTTTTCTTCCCCGAACAGCTTGGTGATCAGGGTGCAGAGGGTGCATTTACCTGTCCCTTTATATCGGGAGTAAAAGAACAAAGCCCAAGCTAGTTTCTCAGCCTCATTCTGAAGACCCCACGAAACCCAATCCTTGACGACGCGGCGGTCAGCCTCGTGGCCGAAGATACGCTCAAGAAACCGATCGAACATAGTCGTGTCAGCGTCGGCCACTGCAAGGTCGCGATAGGCCGGTTCATTCCAAGCGTTGAGAGCAACTGTATCGCCCTCAGGTATGATCGGCTCTTTGATGTCGGGGCGGCATTTCGTAGTTCCGTTCCATATCCGAACATTCTGGCTAGGATCATCGTGGATTTCTTCGAAAGCCCGCTGAAACACCGCTCGCACATGGCCTGGAGTAAACTCCATCGTGGGGTAGTTGCTCCGCATCCTACCCAAGCAGATACGTTTGGCCTCCGCCTGCGACAGAGGATGTGAGGGACGTTCAGGTAGATAGAACTGATTTTTATAGCGGACAACCCACTTGCTGATCTGCCGAGCAAGTAATGCCACGTCCTTTTCGATATCAGTTGCCGCCTCAGGTAGAGTTGGGGCGTTCCGGATCACACGGTAGCAAGGTCGACAATACGGACAAAGTGGGTGTTCAAGGAACCTTTTAAAGTGCCTTTTCAATGAACTTTGAAAAAAGCTCACCCTGCGAATTGATCCTAAGTTTCGCGTAAATGTTGCGTCTGTGGATGCGGACTGTGCCTGGAGAGATGCCGAGAATTGTGCCGACAGCTTCTGCCGAATGGCCCTTCAATGTGAACTCAACAACTTCTCGTTCTCGTGGTGTCAGAACGCCATCGCCAAATGCCTGGAATGCTAGATCGACGCGACGACTAACGCCATTCGCTGCGCCGCCGCGGGCCATCGATGGAAAGTCACTCCAATGTTTGCAACAGGCTGCCCGAACGAGCGGCCATAGAGCGTGCAAATGGCGAATTTCCTTGGCGGAAAAAGGCTTCTCTGCTCGCATGAGCGAGACCACAACCATCCCAGCGCCTGGGATATCGATAAAGTAGCCAATCTCCTCTGCTAACCCAGTCCTTTTGTAATAGCTGCGATAGTATTCGCCCTGATAGAACCTGTCCGGTGCGATATCGCGCATGCGGTACAGACCCGATGTTATCGGTTTTGTCGCGGCCAAAAAAAATGGATCAAGTACGTAGGGCCCGGCTTGGTAGTCCTCAACAAAAATACGCCGTTTGCTTTTGGGGAAATCGTCGTGAAGGTCTATTGGTGCTTCGGTTCCGACATGGCCAAACACTACAGTAAAATCGAATGGCGCGACCTGCCGTAAGCCATCTGCTAAAACACAGGGAAACTCTGGGGTTCCGATCTTCTCCACGACCCTGCCGGCCTCCTCCATCCAATCGTACACTCGCAGCTCCAGATTTTCGAAAAGCACCCCTATACCCCAATTGTGGTATATACAGTTATTCCGAGTTTTTGTTACTTTTTCCTTGTTTGAGTGGTATGCCAGTAAATGCCAAAAAATCAAGCAAAAGGAAAACGGCAGTATATGAGCTTTGACATGAGCGTCACCATGCAGACGATTGCGGAACTCCGAGGAGTGACCAAGACCTTCGGGAATGTGGTCGCTGCCAAAGACCTGAATCTTTCCATTGGGAAAGGAGAGTTCCTGTCATTCTTAGGCCCATCTGGTTGCGGCAAAACCACTGCACTTAGAATGCTGGCAGGTTTCGAGAAGCCAACCGAAGGTCAGGTGTTGCTCGATGGAGAAGTCGTCAACGACTTGGATGCGCACCATCGCCCAGTCAACATGGTGTTTCAGCACTACGCTCTTTTTCCTCACCTGAGTGTGTTCGACAACATCGCGTACGGCCTGCGCCAACAACGACCACGCGTAGACAAACAAACAATCGCGACAAAGGTTGAGCAAGCGCTGGAAACTGTCCGTCTTGGTGGATTTGGCCCACGTCGCATCTGGGAGATGTCTGGTGGTCAGCAGCAACGCGTCGCTTTGGCGCGTGCGATCGTAAACGAGCCCAAGCTTTTGCTGCTCGATGAACCAATGGCTGCTCTGGATCGAAAGCTTCGAAAAGAAATGCAGTTTGAACTGCAGAACCTGCAACGACAACTAGGAATAACTTTTGTCCTCGTCACGCACGACCAAGAAGAAGCGCTTTCAATGTCCGACCGAATTTGTGTGATGGAAGGCGGCAGTATTGTGCAGGTAGGCAGCCCACGTGAACTCTATGACATGCCCCGCAGCCGCTATGTGGCAGGATTTGTAGGCACCTCGAATTTCTTTGATGCAACCGTAACTGACGCAGCAGCCGAGCAAATCACTGTGCGTTTAGCGAGTGGCCAAAAGGTGCACGGAACTCCGGAGATCCCAATCGATGTAGGGCAGGTAGTGTGCGTCAGTATCCGTCCTGAACAGATCACGCTGACCCGCGCGCTACCCGCAGCTGAAATCGCTCTGCCAGTTACCATTCAAAATCGGATCTTCCTTGGGGAGCACACAGAATACCTTGCGCGCAACGAAGCACTGGGTGATTTCCACGTACTTGTGCCAAGGCAAGCGGAATTGAACGAGGGGACGTTCAATGCGGGAGAGCAGGCCTTTGTTTCATGGGGCGAAGGCGCACTGCTGATCCTGGAAAATTAACAAATCCCGCAATCCAACAACAGAGAGGTTCACAATGACCAAGGATAATGGGACTATTTCCAAGCAAAAGTTCATGGAAGAGCTTCGCCGGTACCAAAAGGGTTCGGTCACACGGCGACATTTTTTGGGCGTGACAGGTCTTGGGATGGCAACGGCCGTTCTGGGCACGGCTATGCCTGGGTTGCGTCCACGCCCGGCATTTGCTGCCGGAGACATTGGCGACCGAGTGATCCTCGCCACGTGGCCGAACTACCATGACGAGATGAACTTCGAAGCCTTCACGGAAGCCACTGGCGCTCATGTTCAGGTCAATGTTTTTGGCTCGAACGAAGAGATGTTGGCAAAACTGCAGGCAGGTGGGTCTGGTTGGGACGTTTTCGTACCGACGAACTACACGATCACTACGTATGTGGGCGAAGATCTGATCATCCCGCTCGATACGTCCAAACTGCCAAACTACGACGCAGGTTCATTCGAACAACGCTTTTCGGATGCCGGCTCTGTCGATGGCCAACTTTACGCGGTGCCGAAAAACTGGGGCACGACCGGCTTTGCAGTGAATACTAGCAAGCTTGACGGCGCTCCGACTCCAACCACATGGAAAGAGTTCTGGGACCTTACTATGGAAGGTTACTCAGGTCGGACAATGGTGCATGATTACCAACTCACCACCATCGGTAATGCCCTGAAATACTTCGGCTACTCCTTCAACTCGGTCGATGAGAAGGAACTGGCCGATGCCGAGAAATTGTTGCTGGATGCTAAACCGCATCTGTTTGCAATCTCGTCGGACTATCAGCCACCGATGCGTAACGGTGACGCCTGGATGACGATGTGCTGGACAGGTGACGGCAAGCAGATGAATGTCGACATGCCTGAAATCGCCTACGTTCTGGGAGCTGAGGGCGGTGAACTCTGGTCCGACTACTACGCTATTCCTAAGGGCGCACCCCATATGGATGCCGCTTATGCCTTGATCGACTTCCTGCTGAACCCGGAAGTTAATGCGAAAGAAGTCCTCGCTCATGGCTATCCATCGGCTGATGCTCGCACCAATGAGTTGCTGCCGAAGGAATTGCTGGAAGATCCGATCCTTTATCCGGCAGCTGACCTTCTGAGTGCGCTCGAGTTCGGCGCGGCGGCTACGCTAACCGATCCAAACCGTGCCGAGTTGCTCGCCCGCTTCAAGTCGGCCTAAGCGGCAAGGCCGCCAATATCGGAAAAGACGAGGACAATATGACCGAACGAGGCAGAAAAGCACTGTTGCTGGCACCGGCAGGAATATGGCTATTGGTAATGCTTGCCCTTCCTCTGCTGGTCGTCTTCGTCTTTTCCTTTGGCGAACGGGGTGCCGCCGGAGGCTATGTTCCAGCGTTCACGCTGGAACAATATGCCAACCTTCCTGCGCGATGGACGGCGTTTAAGAACACTTTGATCCTTGCACCTCTGGGGACTATCGCTGCGTTGGTAATTGCCTACCCGCTCGCCTACTTTCTTGCGGTGCGTTGTTCACCAAAGTGGAGAACTTCGCTGTTGATCCTGGTGATCGTGCCGTTCTGGACATCGATCCTGATCCGGTCATACGCATGGATTTTCATCCTTGGGGGGCGTGGCTTGCCCGCTTTACTGGAGTCGATCGGCATCGATGATGTCCGCCTGATAAATACGCCGTTCGCCGTGCTTGTGGGGATTGTCTATGGGTATCTACCTTTGATGGTTTTCCCAATTTTTGTAAGCTTGGACAAACTGGATAAACGCCTTCTGGAAGCCTCGGCTGATCTCGGCTCTACCCCATGGCGTACGTTCCGTCAGGTGACACTTCCTTTGTCGGTACCTGGTATCGCAACTGGCTGCATGCTGGTCTTCATCTTGCTGATGGGCGAGTTTCTGATCCCAGCGATCTTAGGTGGCGGAAAGGTCTTTTTCGTCGGAAATGCGCTGGTGGACCTGTTCCTGCAGTCTCGAAACTGGGCGTACGGATCGGCGGTCGCAATGACTCTGGTTGTCGTAATGCTTGTCACTGTCTCAATTTACATGAAATTCATCTCGCGTCTGGGTGGCCAGCGCGAAGATGTCTCGCTGATGTGAGGATCCGATGCGCTTATACGCGATTTGCGTCTACCTTTTTCTCTATATTCCCATCGGCATCATCGCGCTTTTCAGCTTCAATGCCGGACGACACGCAAGCCAGTTCATGGGTTTCTCGACCCAATGGTATGGCAAAGCGCTCAACAACCCATTTGTTATGGACGCGCTCGAGACCAGTCTGCTTGCAGCATTCATAACTGCTTGCCTCGCATCCACTCTCGGAACCATGGCTGCCATCGCTTTACAAGGGGTTAAGGGATGGCTCCGAACTTTGTTCGACGCGATGATTTATGTTGCGATAATGATACCGGGTATCGTCATCGGTATCGCGACGCTCATTGCCTTGGTTACCGTATTCGGCTGGCTTAACCCAGTTCTTGCCAGCCTATGGCCCGATGGAGCAAATCCCCCGCAACTTTCCATGGGGATGCCCACGCTTGTCGCTGCGCACACCATGTTCACAATGGCGCTGGTCATAATCATCGTACGTGCAAGGCTATCGGGTATGGACCGCGCGCTCATGGAAGCTTCGGCGGACCTCTTTGCGACGCCCTGGGGCACCTTTCGGCAGGTGACACTGCCGTTGATAGCCCCGGCAATTTTGGCGGGCTTCCTGCTCAGCTTCACTTTCTCATTTGATGATTTCATCATCGCGTTCTTCGTAGCTGGCTCAGAAACAACCCTGCCAATCTACATATTCTCATCCATCCGGCGCGGCGTAACGCCCGAGATCAATGCCATAGGCACTATGGTTATGGGCGCGTCGCTCTTGCTTCTCGTTACAGCGCAACTTCTTTTGCGCCGAGGCGCCTCAAAATCGAATAGTTAAATAAAGGAGCCAAGTGACATGCGGCTTGCAGGTAAAGTCGCGCTCGTGACGGGCGCGGGATCAGGAATTGGTCGGGCGGGTTCAATGGCAATGGCGCAAGAGGGTGCGCATGTCATGGTAACGGATCGCGATGCAACACTTGCTGACGCCACTGTGGCCGAGATCATTGCACAGGGAAATCAAGCATCTGCCTTACAGCTTGATGTAACCGATGACGATGCCCTTACCAAAACCATAGACGAAGCAGTTAAAAACTTCGGTCGGCTCGACGTGTTGCACTCTCATGCTGGGTTACAGATCGAAGGAACGCTGGAAGAAGTGGAACCGGTTGGAATGGATGCTTCTTGGGCATTGAACGTCCGCGCCCACTTCATTGCCGCGCGTGCAGCCGTCCCCCATATGAAATCACAAGGTGGAGGCAGCGTGATCGTCACTGCTTCCAATTCTGGCGTTCAATACGACCGGGGTATGATCGCCTATGCGACCACAAAGCACGCAGCTGTTGCGATGGTCCGGCAGATGGCAGCCGATTACGCTGTCCATGCAATCCGTTTCAATGCCCTTTGTCCAGGATTTGTGGACACCCCCTTCAATGCAGGCTTCGAGAAGCAGATGGGTGGCCGTGCCAAACTGGAAAGCTACATCGAGCAGGCGATCCCTATGAGCCGGTGGGCGACAGTTGAAGAGATTGGCCATGGGATCGTCTATCTAGCTTCAGATGAATCCGCTTTTATGACTGGGCAAGCCTTGGTTATCGATGGCGGTGAATGCATTTAGTGATGGGTTGGACCACTCAAGAGAATGTCTATCGCCGCACTTCATTTTTTGCGAGCACATTTCAGCCCGCTTTGGGCTCAGCTCGGCCCGATGCTCGCGCGGCAATACCGTTGTGATCGGCTGATCGAGACCGGCCATAGGAGGATCGGGTCAAGTCTTTGATCTTGTGTCATGTCGTTCAATGCACGGACGTTGGGAAATCAGGAGCCATAGTTCGCGCTTCAGGCGGCGAAACCAGGGAGTGAGCCCAAATTGTCGAATACTGCGGAGCCGTGTTAATGTCTGCAAACGATGCTCTGGAAGCCAAAATGACCAAACACCCCAGTCAAGTGAACGATGAAAGACCCGCCATTCTCTGTGTTGCAGGCTTTGGTGACAATGCGAGCATGTTTGAAGGTTTGGCTGACACCCACCTCGCCAACAGCTATCGTTTGCTACCCATCAATCTTCCGGGATTTGGCGCTCAGCCTCTGGCAAAGGCAACAACTCTTGAAGCACTTGCACAAACCGTCGCCGACAAAGCGATCAAGCACGGAGCTGAGATCATTGTCGCTCATTCGGTTGCTTCAATCATAGCCTCCCTGGCCGCCAAAAGGGCCGACTGTCCTTTGACAACCATTATTTCTCTAGAGGGTAATATCACCGCCGAGGATGCCTATTTTTCTGGAACTGCCGCGGACTACAGTGATCCGGTTGCGTTTCGTGCAGCTTTTCTTGAGCGGCTTGATGAAATGGCGAAAACGGCACCAATCATCCGACGGTATCGTAATGAAGTATCGAAGGCCGATACTCTGGCGCTGTGGCAACTCGGCACCGACGCACGGCATTTTTCAGCAGGCTGCGTGCCCGGCGAGCTTTTGCAAAGCGCGGCAAATGTGATTTATCTCTACAATCCTGACAACTGTCCGGACAGCACCGTCCGGTGGCTGGAAGAAAACAAGATGGATCGGATTATTCTCGAAAACGCCACTCACTGGGCGAGCGTAGATCAGCCCGAAAGGCTTGCAGAAATGATTGCTGAGGCACTCCACCGATAGGTGAACGCAGCCGTTCACAATTGGATAGGTGAAAGTTGGCTTTGTATTGGATTTCCGCAAGAAACGGGTCGCGGTGTCGCGGTCACTTAAGCTAATCCGTTAGGTAATAGTTAGTGACGGAAGCAGAAGACATGACAAACCAACCCATGCCAGCAATGGATTTTACAGCCAGCGTCATGCTGCTTTTGCTCGCCGCGGTTTGGGGCGGGTCGTTCTTTTTTGGTGAGGTAGCCCTGTCAGAGGTGCCACCACTTACAATTACATTGCACAGGGTTTTTTGGGCGGTTCCTATTCTTGCGCTAATCGTCTTTTTCAAAGGGCTGAGTGTTCCACGCACCCCTCGGGCATGGGGCGCTTACCTCGTAATGGGGGCGCTCAATAATGCCATTCCGTTCTCGCTGATCTTCTGGGGGCAAACGCAAATCGACAGCGGGCTGGCTTCAATCCTAAATGCAACGACAGCAATGTTTGCAGCGGCCGTGGCGGGTTTGCTTCTTAAGGACGAGCCCTTGACTCCGAAGAAGATAGCAGGTGCTGCACTGGGTATTTTGGGGGTGGCCTTCATTATGGGGCCAAGCGCATTGACCGAGTTCAATCCGAGCAATCTGGCACAGCTGGCTATTCTTGGGGCGACGCTCTCTTATGCATTTGCCGGTGTATGGGGCAGGACTGCTCTTTCGGGCCAACCACCGCTGGTGAATGCGCTTGGTATGCTGATCGGCAGCACAGTGCTTATGATCCCGATTGTTCTCGTGATGGATGGCCCCCCAAACTTGGCTCTGTCTTCTGGCGTATGGGCTGCGCTTCTTGGGATGGCCGCACTATCAACAGCACTGGCCTATGTTCTCTATTTCGCAATCCTTGCGCGCGCAGGTGCTGCCAACCTTCTTTTGGTAACCTTACTGATTCCACCGTTCGCTATCGGCCTTGGCGTTTCATTCCTGGGTGAAAAGATAGAGCCAGAGGCTTGGGTCGGGTTCGCCATCATTGCCCTTGGCTTTGCTGTAACCGACGGCCGGCTTTTCTCCCGCTTTGTCAGGCGCAAGCCCCAACAAGCAGAATGAGGCGCTTTCTAGAATACTATTGACCACCACATTACGGAGTGACGATCCTCGCCGTCACCAACTGACCCGGCCAAGCGTCGGGTCTATTTTTGAGTAGCGGACACCCCCAACCCGCCAGCACCAGCGACCCCCGTCAGCCCCCGGAACGAGACTCGCCAGCGGTCGTCTCAGCACCAGTGGGCGGGTCTCTAGTGGTCTCGCAGCGGCCTCTCTAGCGGTCAGAAATGCCCCGTGCTCACTCGTCCTTTGTCCTCGTCCCGCGCTTCGCAAAATGCCCCCGAAACCTCCCCAGTTTCTCGGAGGGTTTAGCCCCAAGAGCCTGTTGTCGTTCTATGATTGCGAATTAACCATAAGCGTGCAAATTTCACTCGGTTCGTGCAAATCGATGTCAATAAGTTTGTCTACTCACACTGCGTCGAAGATCTACCACCATCTGTGCATTTCTATTGAAAGCGCAGAACACTAGTTTTCCTCAGATAATTGCTGCTGGCTTTTTGTATC
Source organism: Ruegeria sp. YTSA105 (assembly GCF_059610225.1). Classification (NCBI taxonomy): domain Bacteria; kingdom Pseudomonadati; phylum Pseudomonadota; class Alphaproteobacteria; order Rhodobacterales; family Roseobacteraceae; genus Ruegeria; species Ruegeria sp. YTSA105. The sequence continues at coordinate 55,463 of NZ_JBXWNE010000013.1, read as the reverse complement.
GAGCCTCGGGTGGTTGATGCAAAGGCCGCTTCTAGGGTTCGCTCCAGATTTGTTGGTTCCGTTCCCAGATCTTCTCGCCAATCAGGCAGTCTGAGGGTGAGGCAAGTTGCGCCTTCATAACCTCTCCTATTGCTGGCGCTGACCCAATTTCCAGTACCAATTTTCTTCGTACGCCCTCCGCAAAGCCCTGCCAGTCAAGCACCGGGACTACGAATGAACCAGGTCCGCCTGTCACACAGTTCTGGTAGTAGACGTCAAGATCGTCGAAGTGCCACTGACTCCCCATACCTTCGCGGGCCATCAGCGGTAACCCATTTATAATAATCGACTTCGACAATACTGCCTCACGGGCCCGCAAAACCAGGCGGAAGTTGCGAAACATCAGCCGCTGCAGCTGGTGAGGTCCAAACAAGGCCTGAAGCAAGCACAATCCCGGAAACCAAACCTTTCAACTGGCGCACTATTTGGGAAGCTGGTTGGTGGGTGGCATCAATTGCACTGATCATACCTGTAGTCCCCGTACTCCAGCCAGTTTGCCGAGCCTTCGCTAAAAATCAGAAATTCGGACCTGTCTTCCCCAAGCAGGGCGACGACAAATCCGGCCGGTGGCTCGGAGTTTCCGAAGTAACTGTAGGCCGTCATGGCTCTGATTAACTCGCCGTTGACCGTTACTCGTGCGTCCCACTCCCCCTCCGGGTTTTCCAAAATCATGGGTTCGATCACGCGTTCTATCGCTCCGCCTCCACAATAGACGATGCCTTCGGGTGCTTCGTAGGAGGCCTCCTGGCTGGCATCCGAAGCACATTCAGAACGAAGGGACCGAATTGCCGCGCTGGAACCTTTTAAGTCGAAGATTCCATAGCTGACATCTTGATCAATCATCGACAAATTAACCGATGCATTGGCCGCAAGCTGGTCCAATACAAAACCATAGTCCTGCTGACTATTGAAACTGATCTCGACGGGATAATTGTCAACGATCTGCAACACAGCGTTTTCAGCGCCAACCTGAAATGCCCCAACCTCGGTGGTGCCGTTCTTCAAAAAACGAATGGAAAGCCCTTGCTTCTCCGCAATGTCCTGGCTGTCCTCATATCCAGCTGGAGCAAAGCGAATACTGTTACACTGAAGCTCCAGCGTCATGTTTCCGGTCTGAATAAATGCATTGGGATTAGGCCCGGAACTGAACGACCACTCCGCCGATGCTGTGGTCGCCATTGCCATCATTAGCGTTCCAATGGAAATCGGTCTGAAACTCATTTTCTCTCTCCATGGTGTTGCGATTTGCACTTTCATTCAGCAGAGATTCCGACTTGTTGCCCCCACAGCGAGGTCAGGAAGCAGGTGCGCCGTATTCGTTTGCGCCTTCTTGGGAAGGTCGTGTCAGCCACCAGATCATCAGAATGGACAGAACGAATTGCAGAATTGAGACAACGACAATACCGGTCAAGCCCAGGACTGCCGCGGGTCCTCGCAATGCATCGGGGTTTTCGGTCCCTTGCTCCAATACCGAAAAGAACGCCACCCCACCCAGCATAACAAAAAGCGTTGTAATGCTGAGCGCCATCGGCAGCAGCAAGTACCAACCAGGTCGTCCTGTATCATGCAGCCTCCGCCAACCGGCGGCTAGCATTGGAATGAGAACGGCCAGTTGAAAAACAGAGGACAGAACCCGAGATCCTTGGCCTGTTTCGGGGTTTGTCCCGAACAGGATCGAATCCAACCCGGCAAAAACGGCACTTACGAGAACCACAAACAAGAAGAACCACCAGTATTCTGAGCGTATAGCCCGCCCGGAGAACTGGAAGTATTTCGAGAAACACGTTTTAACTGCTTCACCGAATCCCATCTTTCATTCCTTTCTCAGTTTCTGTGCGGCCTCAAAACATTTCGCCGCTCAGGAGAACACACTCTCCCCTCTGGGGACTCCCACTTACTTTTTTGTTTGAAAGCAGAAGCCTATCGTACGAGAGCGTAAAGAAGTTTACGCGCGGAAAAAATGTTGATTTATGAAAAAATATATTCGAACATACGAATTCGACACAACTTTTTTTTACCTCCGTTGTTGTCGCTGTCGCCCGATCAACCGGGCCCTTCCGACTGCTGGAGTGAGTGCCGGCGGTCGGAAGGCACTTCACAATAATCTGGCTTGGGAGAACACGATGCTCAGACTTAACGTACTCGTCCTCTCTCCCAAGTTCGCTCTAGCTTTTACCAGTGACGTCATACGGCCATCACACGTTGTTGGCGGCCTAGGTAGTCAACGTAATGTCGTTCTGCCCCACAAGCCCCCCGCGGCAAGTTTTTGGGAAAGGTAGTCAAAGGATCGAGGTGTGTTCTGTTGGCTGCACAGACGCAAAAGCTTCAAACATGCGCATCCAATTTCACTAATTTCAAAGGAACCTGAGGGAGAAAAAAATGACTAACAAGAAGATTATGATTGCAGGCATGACATGTTTCGCATTGCTTGCAGCCTGCGACGACACGAGTACGTCCAGCGCGTCCGCCGAGCTCACGCCCGCTCAGCAGGCATGTTTACGGGATGTAGCCAACGCGACGAACAATTCGCAAGTCGTGGTGCTCTCATCTGCGTTTAGCGAGGCGGGAACACAAGTCACTGTAGGCGTTGGTGAGGATCGCGCTCCGTGGAATTGCATTGCCTACAGTGATGGCGCGACAGCTGGTATCGAGTTCCTTGGCGACGAAGGCGCATTGTAGTCTGTTCGCTGTGTATCTCGAAAGCACCAGTCGTGATCAAATTTGAATAACGGCAAGCTTAGACATTCAAACCTCGTAATAGGATTGGGTTTTAACATGCTCAATCATGCTAAGGTTGTAGAAAATGTCCGTAACCAACTCGGTTGTAATTGCGATCATTTGCACTTTTGTGGCCATTGTTTCAGTTCCAAAGTACAGCATTGCACAAACTTGGGACATAGCATCACAGCACTCTGTCAGCGGCGTAACGGTGTATGATTCAGATGAGCTGCTAACTTTTGCCGGTCAGTTGGCCTTTGATCGGTCAGGGCGCATCACAGCGGTGGAGGTCGCATCAACGATCACGCAGATCTACCGAGAAGACGGCTATTTTTTGGCTGAGGCCTGGCCTGGCCCCGATGGGCAGAGCATTGTTGTTGATGAAGGGCGTATTCAAACCATCGAAATTGAAGGTGTAGATACGCGCACGTTCCAAACCTTGGAAAAGATCTTTCGCCCCCTCACCACCGCATATCCAATAACTCTCAAACAATTTGAGCGGGCGGTTATGTTGGCCGAGGACATACCTGATTTGGAATTGTCGACCGAACTTGATTATCCGGATCAGGCAGGTGCCAGGCTGAGAGTATTGGGAGAGCCTCTGCGCAAACAAGCCGGGAGTGCGACACTCGACAACCCTCCGCGTGAGCTTGGAGAAGCGCTCAGCTTCTATGTCGTACAAGAGTTTTATTCGACGCTGACCGTCGGGGATTTACTGCGCTTTGAGGGATCAGGCAATTACAATTGGGACAAAGACGACGAACACTCTTTGTGGGGCGCTGTTACCTATCGCACGCCGCTGAACAGCAATGGTCTCTACGGTGAGATTTTCTACGGAAACATAAACGCAAAACGTGACCTCTCGGGGGATTTTGCAAGAACGGATATTGACGGCGAGAACTTCACCGTCGCGATGGGTTACCCCGTGATCCGCGATGTAGCCCGATATGGATATTTTCTGCTGGATTATCGCCTTTCAAAAGCGGACTCAGTCAGTGGCGGCGTTCCATTGTCCAGTGACGCGAGCGTTGTTGGCCTTACGTATCTTTACGGGCAAAACTATCCGAAAGGGCAAGCTCTGGAAGCGGGGCTAACCTTATCTTTTGGTGACAATGACAATGACACGACAGACGCAAATTTTGACGACGGAGACTCTTCGTTCTGGCATCTGCGGGGCGGCATCGGATACGAAAGCCCACTTACGAACTTGTCACCCAACACAGCTTGGCGCACCGAGATCTGGGGCCAGTTCACAACCGACCGGTTGCCCTCGGTCGAGGAGTACTTCCTTGGTGATCGCTATGCATTGCGCGGCTATCGGTTCGATGAAGTAGACGGTGATTCCGGGATTTCCGCGATTTTCGAAGTGTCTCACTCCTACTTTCCAAGTTCCCAAAGCATTCATCGCTTAACGCCTTTTGTCTTTTTCGACGTGGGTTACATCTCGAACAATGACCCAGCGAGTTTTGAAGTTGATAATGCTACACTGGCATCGACAGGTCTGGGTTTGGACATTGAGTTTAAGCAAAACCTTTTCCTGTCCGGATATGTCGGTGTCCCTTTGAGAGATGGCCCTTTGACCGACTCAGGCGATCCTGGCGCGTATCTTGCCCTGACAACAAGTTGGTGAGGATGTTATGAAACGAAACCGCATTGTTTTACTTACAGCAGCTTGTTTGGTCGCAGAGCTGGCCGCTACGCAGGTCGTCGCGCAGGGAAATCATTTTGGGTGGTGCCGTGGCGTAGGGAATCCGCACCAGTCGAGCCAAGGATGTGGGCAGGCCGGTGGGCAAGGGGCAGGCAATCAAATTACCGGCCCAACGCAGCCGGTGGCAAATCAGTTGCCGCCTAAAGGAACACAGCAAACGCCCACATCAGTTACTGTTCCAGTCCTTGCGCCGGGCGCGGTCCCGAACGCAATTCCCGGTCAGGTTCCTATTGCGACACCAATAGCGGTTCCAGGTCAGGTTCCCACGCCGGTCCTAGCGCCGACCCTAGTTCCGCCTTTGACACCAAACCGGGTTCCGACAGCTGTTCCAAATCAGGTTCCCTCATTGGCTACCGGTCCTACCGCGGTGCCGCCGCAAGTTCCGACTGCAACTCCCAATCAAGTTCCGATAGCTATCCCTGGCCAGGTTCCGCCTCAAGTTACTGGCCCGACGGCTGTGCCGCCCCTTGTGCCAACAGCAATACCCAACCAAATACCAGTCGCAGTGCCAGGCCGTGTTCCGCAACCCAGCGGCACTACAGCGACGCCACCGCTTGTCCCAACCGCAACCCCCAATCAGGTTCCCACGGCGGTTCCTGGCCAGGTTCCACAGTTGACACCAAAACCTACGGCAACTCACGTGGCCGTCCCAGGACATCCGAAGCCACAAGGCGTCGTGACAATCATGCGCCCAAAGCCGAGGCCGACAACCGGTACTGTTCAGCAACCTGGCACAACACAAGTGACCCACCATTTAACCCACCAACGTAATTCTAAGAAACACGATCACGTCGCAGCAACTCCTGGACGGCATGACCCGCACGACCTGCCGAGGTTCCGCAGCGCAGCGGCCAAGGAAAACTGGGAATGCGTTGCCAGCGGATTTGGGCAACGTCGGTATGATGCCGGGCGCGGCGTGTTGCTGAACAGCGGGGCACTACGACACCTTGGAAATGTGGATGCGATGGCTCGTGATGTACCAGCACGGTACCCGAAGCATTCCGGATGCATTATCTCGGTCAAACGAAAGCAGCGCTGAAGCTCGCTGGGTAGGTTTTGCTCGGACAATGAGATTAATCGACCAATAGTTCGTCAATTGTCATCTGGTTAACTGGCTTTCGTATTGCCCTTATTCCCTGGCGTTTACGTTGGCTGACGTAGCCCAACAATGCTCCGTACCTATATTTACATCAAATAGGCCTACAATCTAAAGTGCCGCACTTCCACGAAGAGCCTCCGACCATCTGGGCCGGTCAAATTAGGCAAGCGAAACTTTGAACGGCAACGCCGTATTCATCGCGAAGCCAGAGGCAGAAGCCGCGGACAAGCCGGACCTGCTCGGGAAGCGGTAGCTCGCGCGGCAGGGATGGGCGCAGTTCGCGGATGACTCTTGCATTCTTTCGGCGTTCCGAACGCTCAGCAGCGTTCCAGAGCTCCTCGGCGTTTCCTGTCCAGTTGATCAATTCATGAGACAGGAGGCCACCCTTTCTGCCCGGCGAAAACCGTCGTCTAACCCGCGCATCCCGGAAGGTGGTGCGCGCGGTGTAGGTGGCGGATTTGACGGCGGAGCGACCGTCGGCACGAGAATGCAGGATGTGCGCGCATCGTAGACCGGGCGCCGCACAGAGGTCGGTTTCGGGACCAAAGGCGACTTAGGGGATGAGCGCAGCATTTGTCGTTTGGGCGGGAACCGGGGGTATTCTGCATTCGTAAAAGATCGGCGGGGCGGAGAACAGTCGAACTTTGATCAACAAACCTGTCTGAAACCTGCCAGCACCGGTCTCACATAGAGGTGCCGAGTGATTTTGTCGACCGGCTGTTGGCTCCGGATGGGAAGATCTTCAAATCCGAAGAAAAAGACACTGGCCGCACCTAGCAAACTTGGCATGGCATCGGGACAACATATTTTGTCAAATGGCCGCCGAAGGTTCCGCTCCTTGTGAATAATTATTAGCCTGCGAATATGAAAAACTTAATTTCCCGCGGCATATCGAAGGCCCTTGGCCGTGGCAAACAACAGCCACTTGAAAGCCCCGAGGCTATTCCGCCGGGAAATAAGCATATTCAAATGCCGCGGGAACAAGCCAACGTATTGTCGCGTTGTCTGTCGATTGATCTGGAGGTTGATCCCAAGGAAGCCAAGTTGTTCGCCTTTGCAGCCGTGCCAGACGGTGATGGAGAGGGGATAATTCATCGTAAAGGCGATCCGAAGGCCGCGCTTGAAAAGCTCGACTTGTTTTGCGCCGGTTTCGCACATGTCATTGGACACAATATTCTGCGCCATGACCTGCCGCATCTCATGGCGGTCTCGCCGCGCTTCGCAAAGCTCGCGGACGGACCGATTGACACGCTGTGGCTCAACCCCTTGGCGTTCCCGCGCAATCCCTACCATCATCTGGTCAAGCACTACCGCGATGGGCGGCTTCAAAGTGGTCACGTCAACGATCCCGAGCTCGACGCGCGTCTTGTGTTCGAGGTTCTTCGCAATCAGATCGACGCCTTGGTATCGCTGAACACGTTGTCGCCAGAAACGATGATGGCCTATCACTGGTTGTGCTGCCGAGGTCCCGGTAGCGACGGGTTTGATCGGTTGTTCAGCGACGTGCGCGGGGCGCCTATCCCGACAGAAGCAGAAGCGCACGAGGCCATTCGGAAGTTGCTTAAAGACTTGGCCTGCGGCGCGCAGGTGGACGCCTTGCTCGAGCGGCTCTCGGACACTGGGCTGGGCTGGCCGATGGCATATGCCCTTGCCTGGATTTCGGTCGCTGGTGGGGATTCTGTTATGCCGCCTTGGGTGCGGGCGCAATTCCGTGACGCAGCACGGCTGGTCAAAGACCTGAGAGATACGAATTGTCGTGATCAGCACTGTGCCTATTGCGCAGAGCACAATGATCCCACTCGTGCGCTCGAACGATGGTTCGGTTTTCCAAGTTTCCGCCCGGAACCAATCGACGAGAACGGACGCCCGCTTCAAGAAAAGATTGTGGCGACGGCCATGGAAGGCGACAATTTGTTGGGCATCCTTCCGACGGGCACGGGTAAATCCATCTGTTACCAGATCCCCGCGCTGTCTCGGTTCGACAAGACCGGGGCCTTGACCGTCGTAATATCGCCGCTTGTGGCGCTGATGGCGGACCAAGTTCAGGGCCTGGTTCGGGCCGGAATTTCCTCGGCAGTGACTATTAACGGGCTATTGTCATTGCCCGAGCGTCAGGATGCGCTTGACAAGGTGCGGCTCGGAGATGCTGCGATCCTTTTGATTTCGCCCGAACAACTGCGCAGCACAACAGTTCGGTCCGTTCTGGCACAGCGCGAGATAGGGCTGTGGGTGTTGGACGAGGCGCACTGCGTGTCCAAATGGGGACACGATTTCAGACCCGACTATCGCTACGTTTCGCGGTTTATCAAGGAGAGCTCAGGCGACGAACCGGCTCCGGTGCTTTGCTTGACCGCGACAGCGAAGCCAGACGTCGTGCAAGACATCCGCAATCATTTCAAAGAGCGTTTGGGGTCCGAACTGGTGTTGATCGACGGTGGCGCATCGCGGTCGAACCTGAGCTTCCAGGTGCTGCCAACGCAGCGTGCCACCAAGATGACCGATATCCTCGACACGATCGAAGCCCAGCTTCCGCGCGAGGGCGTGTCAGGGGCCGTCGTCTACTGTGCGACCCGAAACGCAACCGAGCGCGTGGCGGAGTTCTTAAAACAACAAGGCATCGCCGCTGAACGCTATCATGCGGGCCTCAGCGCCGATGACAAACGTGAGATCCAGGAAGATTTCCGCGTTGGCAATCTGCGCGTGATCGCGGCCACCAATGCCTTTGGGATGGGGGTCGACAAGCCGGACATCCGTCTGGTGGTTCACGGGGACGTGCCGGGGTCGCTGGAAAACTACCTGCAAGAGGCGGGTCGCGCCGGGCGAGACCGCGAACCTGCAAACTGCGTCCTGTTGTTCAATACCGAAGACGTTGATCGTCAGTTCAGCCTCAGCGCGCGTTCTCGACTCGCGCGGCACGAAATCGGCGCGATCCTGAAGGCACTTCGGCGCCTTGATGCTCGGACCGGAAAAGGCGGTGAAATAGTCGCTACACCCGGTGAGATCGTTCATGAGGAGAAAGAGCGAGATTTCCAGCGGGACAGCAATACCGACGATACGCGAGTGAAGACGGCCGTCGCCTGGCTGGAAGAAGCACACCTTCTGAACCGCGAAGAAAACCGGGTGCAGGTGTTCCCCGCCTCGCTCCGAGTAAGAAGCATGAAGGAGGTCCGTAAAATCCTTGCATCCGCTGAGATCACCGAGCGGCGGCGCGAGGATCTGGCCGCCATCGTGCAGCATATCATCAACGCGCCGCAGGAAGAGGGCATCACCACGGACGAGCTCTGCGGGGTCAGTGGGCTGACGATGTCGGGCGTTCGCAAAGCTTTGGCGGACCTCGAGGCCTTGGGGATTGCAAAAGATGATACAAACATCACCATCTTCGTGCATGTGCGCGTCGAGAATGCCTCGCCGAAACGATTCCAAGCGGCGTCCCGGTTGGAAGCTGACCTGATTGCGATCCTTAGAGAGCACGCGCCAGACGCGGACATCAATGAGGCTGTGCCCTGCCATCTGGCCTCAGTGGCGCAGGACCTGCGGGAGCGGGGACACGCCTCCGTGCGGCCCGATATTGTCGAGGGTTTGCTCCGTGGGATTGCGCAGGATGGCCGCGACATGGATGGCGGCAGAGGCAATATTGGCCTGCGCAAGGTGTCTAAAGGCAGTGTAATGGTGCGAACGCAAAGATCATGGGGGACAATCGAACAGACCGCTCAGCTTCGCAGGCAGGCCGCAGAGCGATTGGTTTCATTCTTGATCAACAAGGTTCAGGCTGGCCTGCGTGGGAAAGATGTTCCCGTCGAGACCACGCTTGGCGACCTTCTTGCAGCAATCAACAGCGATGCGCTATTGCGGACATCTGTCAATCACCCTGCAAAGCTGATGGACCGGGCGCTTCTGTGGTTGCACGAACAGCAGGTGGTGACTCTGGGCAAGGGTTTGTCCGTGTTCCGCTCGGCCATGACGTTGCACATCAATCAGAAGGGCGGCGCTTTTACCACCCAGCATTTCGCGCCGCTCGAAGACCACTACACTGAACAAACCATCCAGACCCACGTGATGGCGGCATATGCGGGCAAAGGTATCGACGATATCGATCAGGCCCAGCGGCTCGCGCATGACTATTTCGCAATGGATCAGTCCGACTTCATGAAAACTTGGATGCCAGGGAAAATTTCGGAGTTCAGACGGCAGGCAACACCTCAGTCTTACGCCGAGATCGTCGACAATCTGGTGAATTCGACACAAGAGCAGATCGTGCGTGACGACCGCGAACAGACCAATGTCCTTGTCCTCGCGGGGCCGGGGTCGGGCAAGACACGCGTGCTGGTCCATCGCGTCGCTTATCTGGTCCGGATCAAGCGCGAAGATCCAAACGGTATACTGGTGCTCGCCTACAATCGTCACGCGGCCGCCGAGATCCGGGAACGCTTGCGTCTGCTGATTGGCGAAGATGCTCGCTTTGTGACCGTCTTGACCATCCATGCCTTAGCCATGCGGTTGATTGGCGCGAGCTTCGCCGGACGGGAAACGGCCGATGAGCCTGATTTCGAGACGCTTCTGATCGATGCGGCACGTCTTTTGCGTGGCGACGGGCTGGACAAAATCGAGGCCGAAGCCTTACGAGAGACCTTGATCCAAGGGTTCCGATGGATTCTCGTGGACGAATATCAGGACGTTGGGCCCGAGGAATACGCCTTGATCGCAGCGGTGGCCGGTCGCAGTATCGACGACCCCGATCAACGCATCAGCCTGTTCGCGGTCGGCGATGACGACCAGAATATCTATGCGTTTGCCGGCGCATCGGTGCGCCACATCCGGCAATTCGAACAGGATTATTCAGCCAAGCCGGTCTTTCTGACCGACAATTATCGCTCGTCGAAAAACATCATCAGCGCAGCGAATGCCGTGATCGAAGGATCTCGGGAACGTATGAAAACTGGCCATGGGATTACAGTCGACAAATCGAGGCAAAAGGACCCGGCCGGGGGGATCATGGAAAGCCTCGACCCGGTTGCGCAGGGGCGGGTCCAAATCCTTGGCTGCCCGGCCGGAAATGACGCTCAGGCCCTTGCGGCGGTCAACGAGATGATCCGCCTGTCAAAACTGATCCCGGATTGGAGCTGGAAGGGCGCGGCAATCATTTCTCGTGATTGGCGCAAGCTTCTGCCAGTCCGCGATTTTGCCGAGGCGCATGGAATTCCAGTCGAAATGGCGAACGAAAACTTGCCAAGTGTGTGGCGCACCCGTGAGATGCGGAGGTTCATTGGTGGCCTGCGCGAGAGGCACGTTGCCTTGGTCAGCTTGGGCGACCTTACCGAAACTCTGAATGCGATACCCACGAGCCGTTGGACTGACCGGATCGGCGAGGGACTTGGCCAACTTGCGCGTGAAGTTGATGGCAAAGCGCTTCCGAGCCCTGACGTGATCGAATGGTTTGCTGAATGGTCGAAAGACTCATGGGGCGAGCAGCGTGGCCTCAAGTTGTTGACGGCGCATCGCGCGAAAGGCCTCGAATTCGACGATGTCGTGATCCTGGATGGTGGTTGGGAGCGGCCCTCGCGAAACGAAGATCAGGACGCGCCGAGGCGTTTGTTCTATGTCGCCATGACACGTGCGCGGCGCAATTTGATCGTAATGAGTAACGACAATCACGAATACCTTCCCACCGAGTCACCTTCCGTCGTCAAGCGGCACGTGGTGCCCGACTTGGCGACAGTCCCTGGCCCGCGCCGGTTCTTTCAATCGCCAGAAATGAAGATGGTCGACCTGTCATTTGCAGGGCGCCAAGGTGATCGGCACATTGTTCATGACGCGATCGCTGAAGCGCAGGTCGGCGCGCCAATCAAGCTCGCCAGTGTTGGAGATCGCTGGCAGATCGAGGATATTCAAGGGCGGGTCCTCGGGCGGATGGCAAGAGCATTTACGCCCCCGATTGGCACGAAATTTGTCACCGGCGAGATCGCGGCCATCATACACTGGCGTAAGGAAGATGCCGATGAGCGTTTTCATCACCTGATTAAACGCGCCAATTGGGAAGTCGTAGTGCCTGAACTGGTTTTCGAAGAGGCCAAGGGGGCAGTATAAGATCAGAATGGCAAGTGGGGCGGTCAAGCAATCGTTCGCTGCACTTGCCACTAAGGACTGCTCAGGGCCGTTATCACACATTCCAACAAGATGGATTATTGGCAGCTTTGTCCGCATGGCGGGCCAACACTGTTTTCGGACACCCCCAACATTTCCATGTGAAGTACACATCTTGAGCGGAGCAAATTGTGGAGCAAACAGCCCCTTGCCCATTCAATCAAGCAGACGCAGTCTACATTTAAGGCTTATAAAACAGATTGTTAGCTACAATCTGATCCTGGATAAATGGTGCCCGGGGGCGGAATCGAACCACCGACACGAGGATTTTCAATTTTCGGGCCAAGCCGACCCGATCAATCTGCAAAAGCCTCAACGTATTGACTTTGCAAAACTTCTGTTGCTAGCGGGGGCTCTTGTTGTTCCGAACAAGGCCGGACAATCCCAGAACATTCCGAACGTGTTTACACGTAAATTACACATGGTGATCGCAGCCCATGTTTGAATGTTCTCACAGTGTCCGTAGGCATTGAAATTAAAAGCAATTTCTGACCCGCTAAACTTTTCCACCAACACCTTTGAATTTTTCGACAAATGCGGCAATCTTCTCGAAGACGGTCGTCTTCTTGGTCCGAAACTGAGGATTTAGTGGACTCATTTTGGGAAGTATGGCGTTGAGGTCAGCACCGTTTTCATTTGCAAATTCGCGTTTTATGGAAGCAGAAATATAGCGCCTTGCAGCATCGGAATTTAGATCTTCCGACCTGATAAGCTCTTCTACCTCTTTGCGTTGCTCTTCCTGAGCGAAAGAGAAAAATGCATCGATCACACCTGCCTTATCATCAATCTGATCAAGATCAGTCCGGTTGATAAAGTCCACAATCAGGCTCTCTTTGGCTCGATTTCCAAGGCTACCGCGAATGATGCGGCGAGCATCCTCAATCAGATCACCTTTGCTCTTCACCTTTTTGTTTTTCTCAAAGATGAGCTCGAGGATGAAGTCGAGGTTGATCTCCTGCGATTTCAGAAGATCCACTTCGAACACGACATCATCCCACTCGATATCGCTTTGTTCTTGCTCAGCCGCAGACTTTTCCCGGCGCAGCCAATCGCGAATGTCGTTGTATGTTGATCTATAGTCTTGGACTGCCCGGTCTGAAGGCAGTTCTACCGCCTCCAGGTCTCGTAGGTTCTCGTCGCTCAAGTAGTGCTTTCGCTTGAACTCCTCAACGGCACCGGGATCTGTTAAATCCAGCCCCTGATAGGCTTTCAATGCAGAAAACTCGTCGTAGTTTCTGAGCACATTCTCAACTCTCAGATACTCACCAAAGAGCTTCGCGAACTCTTTCTTATCTGCTTCTTTGACAATCTCGTCCGGCTTTGGAAAGCGCTCGGTCAGCTCCTTCACAACACCAATGAACCCGCGTCGCGCCTCGCCGGTTTCCTGATCAACGAAACCATTCATGTACTCGTCGTAGCTCTTCTCAAGCACAACGTTCTTTGTGTTCTTGTCACCGAACAGCGTGATCGCATCAACGGTCGCTTGCTCAAGGTCCCTGAACGCTACGATATTGCCGAATGTCTTGGTCGCATCGTAGATCCGATTGGTTCTGGAGAACGCTTGCATCAAGCCATGAAAGCGAAGATTTTTGTCGACAAACAAGGTGTTGAGCTTTGGCGCGTCAAAGCCTGTAAGGAACATACCGACGACAATAAGTAAGTCGATTTCCTTCGAGCGAACCCGGCTGGCAAGGTCGCGGTAGTAGTTTTGAAAACCATTGCTATCGACACTAAAATTCGTCTTGAAAAAGGAATTGTAGTCTTTGACTGCGACGCTCAGAAACTCCTTGGCGCTGCTATTCATAGCTGACACATCGAAGCTTTCATCCTGAATGTCACCGATCGCATCTTGCTGTTCGTTGGCCGCAAACGAGAAGATCGTCGCGATCTTCAGCGGCTTTTCAATGCCCGCCTGCAGAGCGTTTAAGGTTTCATAATAGAGCTTTGCGGCATCCACACTACTGACAGCGAACATGGCATTGAACCCACTGCTGCCCGCTTGCATCCGGTGAGTTTTTTGACGGAAGTTGTTCAGTATATACTGAGAGACTTCCCGAATACGTTCTGGATGAAGTAGCGCTTGCTTGTTTTCAGCAGCGCTGAGTTTCTTTTCGTCTTGCTCTGTCTCGATGGCTTTGAACCGGGGACGCACATCGTTGTAGTCGACCTTGAACTTCAGAACCTTTTCGTCGCGAATGGCATCGGTGATCACATAAGAATGCAGCTCGCGCCCAAACACGCCCGCGGTCGTTTCAGCCCCAAGCGCATTCTCAGGAAAGATCGGCGTTCCTGTGAAGCCGAACTGATAAAACCGTTTGAACTTCTTCTTCAGATTCTTCTGTGCCTCACCGAACTGGCTGCGGTGGCATTCATCGAAAATGAAAACCACCTGCTGTTCATATACCGACAGGTCACCCTCTGACTTCATCAGGTTGTTCAGCTTTTGGATCGTCGTTACGATAATTTTGTTATCGTCCTTCCCCAAGTTGCGCTTCAACCCGGCCGTGCTGTCGGAACCGTTGACGCTGTCAGGGGAAAACCGCTGGTATTCCTTCATGGTCTGGTAGTCGAGGTCCTTACGGTCCACAACGAAGAAGACCTTGTCGATAAAATCCAGCACGGTTGCCAACCGTGCCGCCTTGAAACTCGTAAGAGTTTTGCCAGAGCCTGTGGTGTGCCAAATGAAACCACCGCTCTCCGGCTTCCTCCAGTTTTTGGCCTCATATGAGCTTTTGATCTTCCACAGGATGCGTTCAGTCGCCGCAATCTGGTAAGGGCGCATGATCAGTAACGTGTCGCTGACATCGAAAACCGAATACTGCAACAGAACGTTTAACAGCGTGCGCTTCTGAAGGAAGGTCGCGGTGAAATCCTTGAGATCTTTGATCAGTTCGTTGTCGGACTTCGCCCAGTTCATGGTGAAGTCGAAGCTGTTCTTGTTGCGCTTGGTCGTGTTGGCGAAATACCGGGTGTCGGTGCCATTCGAAATCACGAAGAGCTGCAGGAACTTGAACAGGGAATGCTCGCTGTTGAAGCTTTCCTTGCTATAGCGGTGAATCTGGTTGAACGCTTCGCGGATCGCAACGCCGCGCTTTTTCAGCTCGATCTGCACCAGGGGCAAACCATTGACCAGGATTGTCACGTCATAGCGATTGGCGTGCGTACCCACCTGCTCGAACTGCTTGATCACCTGCAGCGTGTTGCGTGCCTTGTTTTTTTTGTCGACCAGGTAGATGTTCTGGATGCGCCCGTCGTCGAAGACGAAATCATGGATGTAGTCGTCGTGGATCTTTCGAGTTTTGTCGACGATGCTGTCGCTCGGCTTGTCGAGGTATGTTTCGACAAAACGCTTCCATTCATCATCTGAAAACGTGACGTTGTTCAGCTGCTCGAGCTGCACCCGCACATTGGCAAGCATGGCATCTGGGGTTGTCAGAGCAGGTAGGAATTCATAGCCTTGGTTGACCAGATCCTGCACCAATTCGCGTTCCAAATCGTCTTCGCTTTGGTAGCGATCGGCGGCGTCCCACCCCTTAGTGTACTGGTCGAGGACAATGAAATTCTTCGTTTCCGCGATGGTTTTCGTCTGCTCAACCATTTTGTTCGTCCTGTTGCCGGTAGCCGTAGTTGTCCATCAAGTTTTCAAACAACAGCTTCACTGTGTTCCGCTCAGGTGGCGTTGGGTCGCGCACCTGCTCGTTCGATAGCGAGGAATGGCTGAATGTATTGATTGCGCGCACATATGCCTCTTTGTCGCCAGGAGCCGTATCCAAGAGATCGGCCCACTCTCGGTGCCCCAAAAAGCCAGCTGTTTTCTCGTATAGATTTCGCAGAAGCGTGAAATGATAGCGCTCAACTTTGTTTTCAGCGATCGCCTCCTTCAGAACTTTTCTCAGGTGAAGATGGTAAGAGAAGCTTGTGTTGGCATCGCCATATTTAACGTTCAGATTGAAGGTCCCGTCATCCAGCCGCTCTAGTAGATAGCAGCCTTCTTTCTTGCCTTGTTTTTTGAGCCCCAGCTCATTGTGGAGCACATTGTAGAACAGAGGGCTGTGTGTCGTAATCACGAACTTAAGTTCTTGCGGAGCAGTTTTGATCAACTTGGCTAAATCAACTGCCAAAACGATCAGATGGTTTTCGTCGAGCGACGTGACGGGGTCGTCGATGAAAACATATTCTAAGTCTTCAAATTGCGTAGCGTCCTGTCCTTCGGCCTCCGGCGAGTTAAGGGTCGAGATGACCTCTCTTAGAAGGGTAAAAAAAATGCTCCATATGAAGAGGCTTTCTTCCCCCTTGGAAATTTTGAAGTTCCCACTCCCATCGTCGCCGCCAGTTTCAAGCGAAAAGGAAACCTCAGAAAACGCCCGCACTGGTATCTCTTCGCCATCTTTGTCTTGGCGCGAGTAAGCCTCATTGAAAGTAGGTGTAAGCTTGTCGTTCGCGTAGCTCTGAAATGTCGTCGTAATGTTCACCTCCTGGCCCTGATCAACCAATATCCAATCGGTGAACGTGTTTGGCTGAATTTTGAGCTTTGGCTCCCCATCATCCAGCAGGTCATTGCCCCAATAGAATAGGTCCTCGGTAAACGCATTATAATATAGGATTTTTTGACGCGACTGCTCTTCATCGCCTCCATCATCAGACTTGGGGGCGATCAACTCCTTAAGTGCACGCGAGAGCCTTGTTTTGCCTGTGCCGTTGAAAGCATAGATCAGCTGAACTTTTGGGACAGGTTTTGTCTGTTCAACCTCTTTGGGCTGAATCTGCTTGGTCTCTTTGGTCACAGTCGTTCGGGTGACCTGTGGCGTACTGAGATACTTTGCAATCTCCTCGAGGGTCTGGCTCATCTAGCGGCCTCTTCAGGCTTGGGAAAACTCAAGAGCAGGTCGCGGTAGTATTCATATTGCTGCTGACGCAACTTGATTTCACGAGGCAAGCCTTCGCTGCGCGATGTTGTCAGCGTGTC
The DNA here is from genome assembly GCF_059610225.1 of Ruegeria sp. YTSA105. NCBI lineage: Bacteria > Pseudomonadati > Pseudomonadota > Alphaproteobacteria > Rhodobacterales > Roseobacteraceae > Ruegeria > Ruegeria sp. YTSA105. Next base: position 38,792 of record NZ_JBXWNE010000013.1, on the reverse strand, counting down.
GAACTTGTCGAGGATATTGACGACGCGGTCTTGCTCTTCAGCAGAGGGGACGGGAACTTTCACGCTAAGAATCCAGTCTTTCTTGAGATGCGTTTGATCGTAGCCGCTATCGTATCTGAGCAGTTGTTTGTTGCGGTTCATAACATAGTGGAGGAATTTTGAAGAGAAAGACTCTGGGTCCTTCACTCTCAGCAAACAGACCCGTTGATTGGCTGCATAGCGGCCGTCTTCTCCAACGAAAAACGTCTTGGCAAGCGCCCGACCATTGGGAAGATCACTCATTACCATTGCAACGTCGTTCTTGAAGGCTGGTGTCAAAACATCGGTCGTTCTTACAAATCGTGCTGACTTGCCATCGGTCGAAATAAAGCCTGCAGTCAACAGTGCGATGTCACCATCTGGTGTGACAAGTTTTTCATGCGGTTTGGCGTTTTGAAAATCGACCACATCGCTCAAAGTCTTCCACTCCACGTCACCATCTTCAAATCTCAACAGTTCGTCTCGGTAGTGGTTGTATTGCTGTTTCCGGGCCGTAAGCTCGACAGTCAGTTCGGCGGTCAGCTTGGTAAAGCTGTCCAAAATCCGAACGATCTCCGCTTGGATCGCTAGCGATTTTTCTGACTCGTCGGGGCATGGGATCGGAATCTGGAATGCCTTTATCTTCCCGTCAGAAATAGCTGGATAAGCCGCACCACTCTGCTGCTCTTCGACGTACTGCTTGAACTCTCGTGAGCCGATCCAATATAACAGCCACTTCGGTAGAACGGCGGTTTGATCAGCCCGCAGGACGCAGTAGCCAGTACTGACTACTTCACCAGAAAAGTCAGAGCCAATAAGGCAATATCGTTGTTGTGTAGGCCGAGTTGTTGCAAATATGAGATCATCAGTTTCAACAAGTTTTTGCGCTCGACTAGGCGCTGTATCTGCTGTGATTTCTTTCGTTTCGGAAATGGTATGCGTCTCGATATCGACCGAAGATAAATCGATGTAGCGGACCGTTCCGGCAACCTCTCCCCATCTGATGTTGCGAGTAGGCAACGTAACTTCTGAGATTGGCAACCACGCCACCGTAGCCCCCTCCAACAGCTTTTCCAGACAGCTCCGATTGCTCATGCCTCGATCTCCGCAACGATGGCATCGATGTCTGCGCGCAGTTGGTCAATCTTGGCAACGGTGGCTTCCAGATCGGCATTTAGCTTGGTGATATTGACAACCTCGCGGGTGTCCTTGGGTTCAACATAGGCGCTCACCGACAGATTGTAGTCTTTCTCGACAATCGTGTCGTAGGGGACGGTTTCAGCCACGTGCGGCACGTTCTCTTTGGTATCGAACATCTTCATGATCTCGGCAATGTGCCGGTCCTCCATGAAGTTGTTGTTCGTGCCCTTTCGGAAGAACTCCTCACCCGTAGCATCGATGAACTGAACGCCCGTATCGGTCTTGTTCTTGGCCAGCACGAGAATGTTGACTGCGATGGTCGTGCCGAAAAACAGATTTGGCGCAAGGGCGATCACCGTTTCAACGAAGTTGTTGTCGACCAGATACTTGCGGATCTTCTGCTCTGCCCCGGCGCGGTAGAAGATACCAGGGAAGCAAACGATCGCGGCGCGCCCCTTGGCCGACAAGTAGTGCAGCGCATGAAGGACAAAGGCAAAATCCGCCTTCGACTTTGGGGCCAGCACCCCGGCGGGCGCAAAACGGTCATCGTTAATCAGCGTCGGGTCATCCGCACCCTTCCATTTCACCGAATACGGTGGGTTCGACACGATGGCGTCAAAGGGCTTGTCATCTTGGAAGTGCGGGTCCTCGAGCGTGTTGCCGTATTGGATGTTGAACTTGTCGTAGTTGATGTTGTGCAGGAACATGTTCATGCGGGCGAGGTTGTAAGTGGTGTAGTTGATTTCCTGCCCGAAGAAGCCGTCTTCGATGATGTGTTTCTCAAACTCGTCCTTGGCCTGCAAAAGCAGCGAACCAGACCCCGCCGCCGGATCGTAGATCTTGTTGACGCTGGTCTGCTTGTGCATGGCCAGTTTGGCGATGAGTTTGGACACATGGGTCGGCGTGAAGAATTCACCACCGGATTTGCCCGCGTTGGCGGCGTAGTTCGAGATCAGGAATTCATAGGCGTCGCCGAACAAGTCGCCTTCGTTGTCGTCGAACTTCAACGGCAAGCCTGCCACGCCTTTGAGGACTTCAGCCAACCTTTCGTTCTTCTGCTTGACCGTATTGCCGAGGCGATTGCTCGTGGTGTCGAAATCAGCAAACAGGCCTATGATATCCTCTTCGGACGGGTAGCCACTGGCCGAAGCCTCGATCGCCGAAAAAACTTCGGCAAGGTCAGTGTTCAAGCTGTCGTTCTTGCTCGCGGTTTTCACCACGTTTTGAAAGAGTTGGCTGGGATAAATGAAGTAGCCCTTGGTCTTGATCGCGTCGATTTTGGCTTCATCCGGGATGTCTGCGTCGGACATGCCTGCATAATTGATGCTATCGTCGCCACCTTCGATGTAGGTGGTGAAGTTCTCGCTGATGAAACGATAGAACAGAGCACCCAGGACAAACTGCTTGAAGTCCCAGCCGTCGACAGCACCACGTACACGGTTTGCGATGCTCCAGATTTCTCGGCGCAATGCCTCAGCCTGTTGTTGCCCAGTCATTTTTGCTCCCCTTCTTGTTTTTGTTCCTGCTCGGCAATCCAGCGGTCGATCTCGCTTTTGCGAAACCGCCATGCACTTCCCACCTTAAACCCGGGAACCTTGCCCTCAGATGCGAACCGATATGCCGTTTTCTCAGCGATCTTGAGATACTCAGCGAGCTCTTTCACAGTCAAAATATCTTCGTTGGGCATTTCGGCAATGTCCTCTCTGAGGGATACTGGTTGAAACTAGTTGAAAGGAGACGAAGCGGCAATCTTGTGTTTGTTCTGGAAATCATATGTTCGCGCCGTGGTTGGCGGCGTATGGCGCGCGTATAGCAAAGAGCGTCAAGCTGCACGATGGGGTCGCACCTACACTCATCTCTTGTGGCTGCAGTGGCTTGCGCTTCAGTTCCCACAGATAGGAAGAGCGTTCAGTCCTTCGTCTGATCAAACCTGTCCAACAAGAGTTCTAGCTTGGCCTCCAAGTCTTTGCTTTTCCCGGCGTTGCGGATGAGCTCTCGTTGCCTAGCTAGGGGGATCTGTCCATAGCTCGACAAGGTTGTGACGACGCTCTCATGACCTAGATTCTGGCTGAATGCCTTGAATTCTTCGGGTGTCCGGCATGTGAGGTAGGCATACTCGACGACTGTGTTTCTCACTCGATGCGGTGTGAAATACGGCAAGTCAGCTTGCTCAAACGCGCGCCTGAAAATCTGTCGAATGGGCTGGGAATTGGACCAGACTTGGCGCTTGATTCCGTCCACAACCGGCCCTTTTTTGGGATCAATCCGTTGCCGCGATTGTGGGAAAAGAGGATCGTTGGGCTGCCACTGGAGATCGTCGCGTAGGTAGCTGACCCAGGAGAATAGAACGACTTCAATCTCAGGACCAAGAGGCAATAGAACCGACTCAATCAACTTGCTATTCTTGGTGCGGACGGTTTTCGGGTCCTGTACGATCATCTGGCGTTCGATGTCGACATGGCCTAGCAGCAAAGAGGCGGCTGCGTTGTCGCGGATGCCGGTCATCATGAGAAGGGCAAATACCGCACGGTCCCGCTTCTCCAGAATGGTCTCCGAAGGCATCGATGCTAATGCACGCTTCAACTGGTCCATGGTCGGTGAGGGCTTCGTCGGCGAAGATGTCGCCGCGCGTATGTCTTTTTCAGAGAGGTTGAAGTAGGCGATGGCGTTGGTGTCGATTTTGGACTTGAAGCCCGGCTGTACTGTCAGCCACCGGAAGAACCGTTGCACCGCTTTCAAGGTCGACAGGACCGTCGAGTTTCCGAGGCGTTTGCTTTCGTCGGCGGGGGAGGACAGCTCCGCCCTGAAGCCTTTCGCCTGATCGCGATTGAAGCGTCCAAAGTCGCAGAAACCAGTATACTCCTCGAAGCGCAGGATCGCCTTTTCGACCCCGCGCACGGTGGCTTCAGACTTTTGATCCGCTTCGCGCAAGAACTCAGCGTAGTCACGCTTGATCCGTTCATTTTCCGCGTTGAACTTGTCCATTTTCGTCTTGCTCCTTTGAGACACCATCCAAGAGGGGAATGCTGCTCCCCTTTAGGCTTGGGGTCCGCCTCTGGAGTGGTCCGAATGACGTGGTGTATTCGGGCAGTCGGGAAGCGCTCCCTGCGCGGCAGATTTTCCCGCCACATGTGCAGCAAGCCCCAACCAACCGAACCGTTTTCTCGTTGAGATCAGCAATGTGGACTGTGCCCAGGACTGGCAGGCGCGGTGCACGGCATGACAAGCAGTACATCTCGTCTGGGCCGCACTTTTGCTTCCTGCCTTTGGCACGGACGTCCAGGTATCTGCGAAGTTCCGCGCCGTGGATCAGGGTTGGGCTCTGGCCATCAATCGCACCCAACCCGTTCTTGAGCCACCGGCGAACAGTGTGAACGTGAACTTCGAGAAGCGCCGCGACTTCAGGCACCGAGTAAGTACGCCTAATGCGGATACGCCTGCGGTCCGGGTTCTTGGCTCCCGGCATCCTCTCGGCCCTAGTCGCTCGCCCGGATTTCCCGACCGCCGGTTCCGGCGAGGCGAGGGGCGGCGGCGATCCAGGACTGCAGGTCTTCGAGGAAGTAGAAAGCGCGCCCACCCAACAGAACGTACTGCGGTCCTTGACCCTTCATCGCCCAGTCGGCGAGCGTCTTCGGCGAGCAGCCAAGGTAGCGGGCCGCGTTCTTGCGATCCATGCGCCCGTCCGGGTGAATGAAGACGCGCTGGGTATCAGTATCGATTTTCATGGTTTGTTTCCTTGCTCAACAGGCTTTGTCGGTCAGCACACGACAAGAAGAGCAAGGCATGTATTGAAACTCAATACATAACGTGCAAAATGGATCACGACAGAACGTTTCGACACGAGGACATCATGGCAATTAAGGCTCCAAAGGGCTCTGGATCGAAGTTGGGCAGGACGGAGACCGTCTCGATTCGGCTTGATCCGCGTCTCAATTTCCTGTGCGAACTTGCGGCCAGATCGCAGCGCCGCACCAAATCTTCCTTCATCGAGTCGATGTTGGCCGAGCAGATTCAAACACTCGTCATCAACAAGTGGCGTGAGCCGGGATATGGTGACCCAAATACCTTTGGTGATGCCGCCGAAACGCTCTGGCATGTGCGCGAAAGCCAGCGTCTTGTGTCGTTGGCACTGATCGCGCCAGAACTGATGACATTCGAAGAACAGCACGTCTGGGCGCTTATCGAAGAAAATGGTTATTTTTGGCTGGGTCGCTGGGAAAAAGAGCGCTGGAAGTTCAGCACCAACCTTGGGTCGATCATTAGGGATCGCATAGATGAATATTGGGATGATCTTCTTGCCGTAGCTTTGGGCGAGAAGAGTGCAGACGTGCTCCCCAAGGTGACGGAAAAGTCAGGAAAGCCGGAACCCAAGCGAGACATCGACGAAGAAATTCCGTTTTGAGGGCGCATTTTCATGGCAATTCGTTTTTCCAAACTGACACGTCCTGCAATCCGCGCCCTGAAGGTCGGTAATAGCCTAACCGAACATGGCATCACGTTCCGCCGTGACGCGAATGGAGATGGCGTATATTCCGTCAATATCATGGTTGACCGTAGGCGTATTCATCGTGTGATTGGTCGAGAGTCCGAAGGCGTTACGAGGCAGCAGGCGGAAGACTTCATTGCCCAAGCCAGAACCGATGCAAGGCGTCAGCGATTGGAGTTGCCCGAGGGGCGCAAAACGCCCCTGAGCTTCGAAGAAACGGCAGACCGCTACGTTCAGAGGCTTCGGGATAGTGACGGAAAGAACATCGACATCAAAGAGCGTCAGTTAAGGCAGCACTTGGTGCCGTTTCTTGCAGCCAAGCCTTTGAGTGCCATCGAGTCCTTCGACGTTGAACGCTACAAAAAGGCCCGCCGCTCCGCGGGCGCAGCAAAGGCTACCGTGAACCGGGAATTGGCCACACTTTCACACCTGCTGAACCAGGCGGTCGAGTGGAAGTGGATCAAGAGCAAGTCGGTCAGAATCAATCGCTTCAAAGAAGATAACCAGCGGATCGTGTACCTGACGGATGATCAGTGCGTTGCGTTGTTGGACGCAGCAGCATCGGATCACAACGAAAACGTCCACGCTTTCGTCATGGTCGGACTGCACACGGGGATGCGTCATGCGGAAATTCTCGCGATCCTTCGTGAAGACGTCGACGTCGCAAAGCGAGTGATTTGGGTGCCGCAGGCCAAAGCAGGGTCTCGTGAGCAACCGATCACGCGCGAACTGGCCGAGTATCTTGGAAGACACATTGATATGTTGCCGCCCGGTTGCGAGTGGTTGTTTCCCTCTCCGGGAAGCGCCACCGGCCACGTCCACACGATCCGTAAGGCCTTTCGCCGCTCTGCTGAACGCGCTGGGCTTGATCCCGATCAGATCACCCCTCACACCCTTCGCCATACGGCGGTGACGCATCTGGTTCAGGCGGGTGTAGACCTGCCTACAGTTCAACGGATTTCCGGTCACAAGACGTTGTCAATGGTTGCACGCTACGCGCATCAAAGCGGCTCGCACATCGAAGCCGCAATGGATCGGCTGGAAGGGCGGGTCAGCGGCACCCAGGATGACAACATCCGTAGGCTGAAGTCGAAAAGTTCGGCCTGATTACACACGAATTACACGTGCACTTGAGTGCATCAAGCCGGATGAAGTCTAAGCCTTTGATTTTTATGGTGCCCGGGGGCGGAATCGAACCACCGACACGAGGATTTTCAATCCACTGCTCTACCCCTGAGCTACCCGGGCACGGATACGGCTTCTGCCGTTGGGTGGAGGCGTTCTATGACTTGCTACTGGCAGTGTCCAGAGGCTTTTTTACATTTTTTCAATGTGGGCGCGTCATCTCAGTTTCAGTTGAAGAAACACCCTGTTCAACGTCTTCTTCACGCTGCGAAGGAACCGCGTAAGACCCGTTCAGCCACTTGGCCAAATCAATGTCTGCACAGCGTTTCGAACAAAAAGGACGGAATTGAGACACCGTTGGTTCGTGACAGATCGGACAGCTCATTTCAGCACTTCCGCAAGGGAAATCCGGCCGCGTTTGCGTTGCAACTCATAGTGACCCAACGGGGTCCATCCTGCCAGAATCGTCTCGATCGGATCAGACTTGAATGCAGATCGCAAAGCGGCTTCGAAACCGCGCCGGTCTTTCTTGGGCATTGGAGCGAGGTCGAGCGTGATCTGCCCCCCCAACCCACGGACACGCAATGCACGTGGCAGTGCTTTTGCGCAGGCGAAATTGGCCTTGGTTCCGGCGGCCATCGAGGTGTCTGAACCCGTGTTTACATCTACGGCCACCAGGGCGCGGGTGGGCTGGATATAGATGTGTCCGCCCCCGGCCAATGGTTCTGATATTCCGCCCGCCTGATCCAATGCATCCAAGACACCATGCGCCTCAAAGGCGCCGGGCTCGGTGACGACCTCGGCCGGGTCGGTCCAGTCGCGCCAGGCCAAAACATGCGGCCCATCACCTGCGAGCAGAACCTCAGGCTCGGTACCGGGATCGTTCATCACAGCATCGGCATGAGCCAGCATGACGCCGATATCCTCGGCAATCTCTTGGGCATTCTCGCCCTGACAGCAGGACCGCAGGATCAACCCGTGTTCGCTGCCTGCCATGGCCTCATGTGCGATTTCCAGCAAGCGGTCGCGTTCATCCTCATCCCGGATACTGCGCGATATATTCAGGCCCGGTGCATCCGGAGTGACAATCGCAAAGCGGCTTTTGAACAGCACGCGATCCGTCACCGGCAGCGCCTTTCCGGGTTCGACAAAACCGGTCACCTGGACCAGCTTAAGCTCTCCAGGGGCCAATCCTTTGACCTGTCGCAAAAAGGCCTGGCCGTCCGGCGTGGCCAGAAACATCCCGCCCTGCCCCTTGACCGGGCGATCCGCCCGCGCCCGGTAGATAGTACCGGGTGCCGGGGCTTCGGAAGCAATCAGGAAATCGTCAAGCTTTCCGTCCACCATCAACGCCGCGGCCTCGCGGTTGTTGATGTGGTCTAAAACGATGGTACGCCCCTTCATGGTGCCTCGCGATACAAAGGATAGCCGATGCCCTGCAGCAATCCGGCGGTCTCGGATAATGGTAGGCCCACGATGCCCGTAAACGATCCGGAAATCCATGGGATGAAGGCTCCTGCAGGCCCTTGGATCGCATATGCACCGGCTTTACCCTGCCAGTCACCCGTCGCCAGATAGGCATTGATCTCAACATCCGACAGGCGCTTGACCTTGACCTGAGAAACGACGTCGCGTTGCAATACACGCTCTCCGCGGCGAACAGCGACCGAAGTGATCACCCGGTGCCGCCGCCCGGACAGAGCGTGCAGAAACTCGGCCGCCTGACCTGCATCTTCGGGTTTTCCCAGGATGCGCCGGCCCAGCGCAACCGTGGTGTCCGCACACAGCGTGACATCATCGCTTTCGGCGGGAACTGCTTGCACTTTGGCGCGCGTGATCCGGTGGCAATAAGGCACCGGCAACTCACCCTTCAAAGGCGTTTCGTCAATGTCAGGGGCGCGGATGGCGTCGGGCTGTACGCCAAGCTGCGCCAGCAGGTCCAGCCGCCTTGGGCTGCCCGATCCAAGAATAAACGCCATGTGTCGGGCGTTACTTAAAGCGATAGTTGATCCGACCTTTGGTCAGATCGTAGGGGGTCATCTCGACTTGAACTTTGTCGCCAGCCAGAACACGGATGCGGTTCTTGCGCATCTTGCCTGCCGTATGTGCGATGATCTCATGGCCGTTTTCCAGCTCGACCCGAAACGTCGCATTAGGCAGGAGTTCCTTCACGACACCGGGAAATTCGAGCGTATCTTCCTTGGCCATGTTGTCTCCATAATTACGTTGCACCCGCAGAATCTACGGGGATGTGCGCCTAAATGAGCCTATTTGGGGCTTATTTCAAGGGCGTATTCACCTAAAGAGAGGATATTGTGACTGTTTCGACTCGACCGCACTGCTCGTCCCAATGGGCGCGGTTCAACACATGGCCATCCCGGCGCACATTGGCGATCGTAGTCAAGTCGACGTCGGCATAGGTCCAGCCAGGTTGGTTCAGCGCACCCTCTGCTAACACTCCGGTCGCGGGAAAACCCTTGTCAGGTGGACCAAAAATACCGCCCGTTCCTGTATTCATATCCACCGCATCGGACCATTCGTTTTTGCCCACGAGAGACGCCATGACCGTAACACATTGGTTTTCCAGCGCACGCGACATAGCCCCGATGCGGACACGCCAGTATCCTGCCAACGCCTCGGTGCATGAGGGAACCAGGATTATATCCGCCTCACTTAGGGCTCTGCCCAGCAGGGGGAATTCACTGTCATAGCAGATCAGGATTCCGATTTTTCCAAGTGGGGTATCAAACAATTTCAGTGGTCCGCCCGGCGCGATATCCCAGTCTTCGCGTTCAAAGCGGGTCATGATCTGTTTGTCCTGATGGTCAAACGTCCCGTTCGGAGCGTAGAGCACAGCCCGGTTTACCGGACGGCCTGACCCGTCAATCACTGGAGCGGATGCGCCCAGGATGTAGGTCTCATGCTCTTGAGCCAAACGCGAATGCAGGGCCTGCACGTCCCCCATCCGATCTGAAACAGCACGGATCGAGCGTTCCAGATCACCCGCCACTTCGGCCCCGTCCAAAGTCGACAATTCCATCGCGCCATACTCGGGGAAAACGAGAAGATCTGCCCCCTGCCCTGCGGCATCCGAGACCCAGCGGGCCAGCTTATCTTCATACTGCGCCCAGTTTTCGAGCCAGTCGAGGTTATAGGCGGCGGTGGCAGCTTTCATGGAATAACTTTCATTGCGCTGGTTTGGCGAACACTAGTTGAGGGCGCCCTGAAAAGTACAGGCACATATGCGCATATACCGGCCCAGCAAGGGATTGTGAGTTGGCATCTCAAGCCTGAAATGGCTAAATAAGATTAGGAGAGTTGCGATGCAAAACCGGGAAAGTTTCGAAAAGTTCTATTACACAAAGGTTGGCATGGGAGAAGCCTGCGGTTGCGCCGAACGGATTATCGACGTGTACGAATTCAACCGAACGGGTGGAGCGCTATCAAAATCAACTCCGAGACAGCAAAGGCGGAAACGCCGGTCAATCAGGGCTTGGGCCGTAAAATACGGCCTTCTTGGGCGCAAACGTCAGCCATAAATCTAAGCCGTGATATCCCTGATCCAGAATTGCAAAGGCTTCAGCGTCTCGCCTTCTTCGCCGATATCCCTCCACGAAAACTGCGCGACAGCGCCGGGCAACGGCTCATACTTCCGCGCGCTCCAAAAAGCATCCAGCGGGCGGTAGGTGTCAGGCCGCATCGGGTGATCGGTTGGGCGCTGAACACCGCAAAAGGCACATTTGGTGAATCCAAAGCTGCGCGCATGGGCTTCGCGCAGGTCAAAGAACCTATGCCCCACGCCCTGCCCGCGATAGTTGGGCAGCAAGACGGATTCGGCGCAGTAGAAGATCTGGGACAAGTCCAGCCCAGAGCCATCGAAGGCCGTCGCGAAATCGGCGGCATGGTCGACTAGCGGGGCGCCGGTCGATGCGCCGATCAGACGATCCCCGTCAAAGGCACCAACAACGATGGATCTGTCGCTGTCACGGTAGGATTGCAGATATTTCCGCTCGTATTCCAGATCGCCGTCATAAAGATACGGCCATGCCCGAAACACCTCGATCCGCAAGCGAGCGACGTCATCCAGAGCCGCCTCAAGCGCCGCCCCGGTCAAGGCGCGAACGCCTGTGACCTCAGCCATTCGAGACCTGCTTGGTCCAGTCGGCCAGGTTGTAAAAGGTGGTGACCCGCGTGATCTTGCCATCCTTCAGGTCAAAGAACGACCCGGCTGGTAGGCGGTAGGTCTGCCCGCGTGCTTTGGGCAGGCCTTCATCCGTCTCAAGATAGGTGCCGTTCACGATGAATTCAGCGGCGGCACGGGTACCGCCATCGGCCGCGAACACAACGATATCGGTGAGGTTCTCGCGATAGCAGCGGTTCATGTGGTCACAAAAAGCTGCGAATTTCTCTTTGCCCACTCGTATCTGGCCTTCGTTCACATGATGGGCCACGTCGTCGGACAAACAGGCCAGCATGCCGGTTACGTCCCCGGCGTTGAAGGCTTCGAAATAGGTTTTGACGGTTTCGTTCATGGTCACTCCGTTGGTTCACCCCAGCGGTCCTTCAGATGCTGAATGATCTGATCGCGGGTCTGTCGGTAGTGATGTAACTTTTCCTCGCGGCTTTCGCCCAGCCCGGTAGGGTCCATTATTGGCCAATAATCGACATCCAGATGAAAAACCCGCGTCAAATCCAGCGCACGGCGCTGGCTGGCCGGCGACAGCGCTACAATCAGATCGAACGAGCTGAGGTCGTCGCCCCATTCCTGCATTTCATCAAACGACCGGGACCGGTGACGTGAAAGCTCGACGTCGATTTCATGACAGACCGAAATGCAAAAGCCATCGATCTCAAGATCGTTGTGCACCCCGGCGGATTGCACATAGGTGCCGGTGCCATAAAACTTCTTCATGATGCCTTCGGCCATCGGAGATCGGACCGAATTGTGGTCGCAACAGAACAAGATGGACTGCGGCAGAGACGTCACCCGTCACCCCCCGAAATGCAATACGCAGATCAACGTAAACAGGCGACGGGCTGTGTCTGAATCAACTTCGGCCTTGCCTTCCAGACGTTCCTGCAACACCCGACTGCCTTCGTTGTGGATACCGCGCCGGGCCATGTCGATGGTTTCGATCTGGCTGGGCGGCAAAGTCTTTACGGCGTCGAAATAGCTTTCACAGATCTGGAAGTAGTCCTTGACCACCTGCCTGAATGGTCCAAGGGACAGATGGAACTCGGCCGCTTTTTCTTCGGCTTCGGTGGCAATGTCGAAGACCAAACGCTTGTCACGGATCGAGAGTTGCACATGATACGGCCCTTCCGGAACCACACGATCATCGCGTTTGGGCAGCGCGAAAGCGTTATCCTCAAGCAGATCATAGATTGCCACTTTGCGCTCCTGCTCGATCTCGGGTGTCGGCGGGGGCAAGTTTCTATCATCCAGTTCGATGTGCGAAATTCGGGTCATGGTCGTTTGGTCCGTTCAGGTCGGGACAGACTTATCCCAATGGAAATAAATGGGCAACGCAGTGACGGGCCGTCCGACGAAAATCGTCAAAGCGGGTGTTCGGACGGATCTATTCCGTGTTTGCGCAACAGCGTATCGACCAGTGAACCAGAGTTGATTTGGCGGCCAAGAAAGATCTTTCGGAACCAGGATCCAAAAAAATGGACAGACATCTGTTGGTCCCACTTCAAAAAATCCAGTTTGGAAAGGTCGGGGTCATTCCAAAGGCTGCGATATCGCAATGGGATAGGATAGAGGACCGACCTGTGCACAGCCATCTCATGCTCTGGTGTGCCATAAAGAAAGTGAAACAGCATGGGCGGACCAAAGCTGAAAATTGGCAGGCTCCAATAGGTCGACCCGTTGAACATTTGGCTGTAGGTTTCCTTATGCTCTTGTGTCCACCATGGCGGCACCAGATCGCTGTCAAAAGCATATTTGCACATGGCTTGCAGCCCCGGACTGTCGCTGGGCAACGCAAGTACACCGTTCATGATCCGTTGTTTCTTGAGGTTCGCATTCGGAAAAAGATACCCGTTCTGTGTCTCAAATGGCCGGACCGCATAAGCATCCGCATCGGCCCAGATATAGTCGGTTTTTTGCATCAACTGCAGACGGAAAAGATCTGCATGAACGGCCACGGATCGGGTTATCGGATCGCGGTAGATCTCGGGAGTATCATAAATTTCGCGGGCATCGCGCGGCTCGATATAATCCGGAATGTCTTCAAGATCGCCATAGTGATAGACGATTGGCTTCTGGTCGACATCGGCGAAGGACTTCAGGCACAGATGTTCCAAAAAGCTAAAGCGCTTACCGATCCAGAGGGTCGCCACACGTTCCAAATCAACCTCCTTTAGATCCGGTCGCACATAAAGAGCGCCGCAATTTGCCCCTTGATTTCAAGCCCTATCGGGGAAAATCGGATGAGGTAATTGCAGGTGTGACCCTCTGACCATAGGTGATCATCCGTTCAATCGTTTCAACCGTGCGGTCACGGACAGCCCGTGCGCCTCAAGGCTTTCCGACTGCGCAAGTTGCTCTGCCGCTGGCCCGATTGCCCGCAGGGCTTCGGGTGTCATCTGGCTGAGAGTCGTGCGTTTAAGGAAATCCATCACACTCAGACCGGAAGAAAAACGCGCCGACCGGGCGGTGGGTAGGACGTGATTGGGCCCACCAACATAATCCCCGATTGCCTCGGGCGTGTATTGACCAAGAAAGATTGCACCTGCGTGAATTGTCTTTTCGCTCAGAGCGACGGGATCTGCGACGCATAGCTCAAGGTGTTCCGGGGCAATTCGGTTCGACAGAGAGGCTGCCTCATCCAGACTGCCCACAGTGATCACCGCACCAAAATCGCGCCAACTGGCCCCGGCTATGGCCCGGCGTTGCAGGGTTTCAAGACGTTTTTCCACGGCTTGCGCCACGGCCCGTCCAAAATCGGCGCTATCCGTGATCAGAATGGATTGAGCACTTTCGTCATGTTCTGCCTGGCTGAGTAGATCCAGTGCAATCCAGTCGGGGTCGTTGTCTTTGTCAGCAATAACCAGAATCTCGGACGGTCCCGCAATCATGTCTATACCGACCTTACCAAAGACTCTGCGTTTAGCGGCAGCAACAAAAGCGTTTCCGGGGCCTGTGATCTTGTCCACCGCTGCGATGGTATCTGTTCCATAGGCCAGTGCCGCAATCGCCTGCGCCCCGCCGATGCGATAGACCGTAGTCACGCCTGACAGGTGCGCGGCCAAAAGGACCAGAGGGTTCGCCTGACCGTCTGGGGTGGGCACGGCGATGGCCAGACGCTCGACCCCTGCGACATTGGCCGGGATCGCGTTCATCAGAACCGACGACGGATACGAGGCCAGCCCTCCCGGCACATACAGCCCCGCCGCAGACACTGCGGACCAGCGCCAGCCAAGGGTCGCCCCGGCCTCATCCGTCCATTGGTGATCGGCGGGCATCTGTTTCTCGTGATAGGCCCGGATGCGTTCGGCTGCCAGTTCGAGCGCCTGACGATCCGCGTCCGAGACCTGCGCAATGGCGGCGTCGATTTCCTCTGCCGAAAAAGCCAGCGTATCCGGTGTCAGCTCTAACCGGTCGAATTTGGCCGTCAGTTCGATTACCGCCTCATCGCCGCGGGCACGGACATCGTCAATGATCTGCGCTACGATGGCATCAACATCCGGGCTGTCTTCGCGCTTGGCCGACAGCAGGGTTTGAAAAGCGGCTTCAAACTCGGGCGTCTTGGTGTTTAGGAAAACGGGCATGATCTGGCACTCCGTAGCGTTCCACCGGGTCATATCGCCGGGATGGGCTGTCCTCAACCCTCAGTCCACCGGGTGCAGCGATTTGCGCATCTCAAAACAGGATATGCTTTTGCGCGCCGCGCAGCCGCCAGTCGGTTTCCAGCCATGCCGGATATAAAACGCCTGGGCCGTCCGTGTCCCCTCAAGCTGTGCCTCGGTGCAACCGGCAGCGGCCAGTTCCTGTTCCAGCCGGGCCAACAACGCGCTTCCCACCCCAAGACCGGTATGAGCCGGGTCGATATAGAGCAGCGTGATCTCGCCGCCCTCACGCAATCCGCCGACAGCCGCAACCTGACCTGCGCGCTCGGCCAGCCAAATCTGCGCTCCGGCCTTGATCCAACCCCGAATGGTCTCCGGGTCTTTATTGGCGGTCCATTCCGCAACGGCCTGTGGATCATCGCCATGATCCACCCGGCACAGCTGCGTGATCGAACGGATTAGTACGCGGCTTAAATCAAAGACATCAAACACGGTCGCGCGGCGCAACATCAGACCAGCGGGTGGTTCTGAGAAGGCCTGCGCGATACCGCGCTTATTCTGCATGATGCGGTGCTTGCCCCGACGGCGCCTGATACGGGCGGGTCACATCTTTGAGCGTGACGTCTATTGCCTCGACCGACAGGCGGATCGCGCCATCACCGGCCAATGTCAGCAAAATCTGACCCGCGCCGTCTTCGCCGGGTTCAAAATCGACCGAAAGCAAGGACATCACCAAATCCTTCTCGCTACGGTCGATACCCTGGCTGGCCACGGTTAGAACGGAAGCGAACACCAGCACAGACTGCACCCTTTCGAATGGACGGCCCCGGCGCGTGGCCGCATCCTTGTCCTCCCAGCGGAAACGGTTCAGCAACAGGCCAAAGCGGCGCTGCGACGGGTGCCAGGTCATTTCGGATACTGGGAACACCGCATCCTGTGTCAAAGTCGAGATCACCTGAAGGTCATCCCCATCCTCTCCACCCAGATTCAGTGGAGCCTCACGCCCATCTTGGAAACTTGCGTCTGTCATTGGTCTTTGATCCGTTCAATTTTGGCGCCCACGCCTTCCAGCTTGCGCACAACATGCTCATACCCACGATCCAGATGATAGACCCTGCTGACAGTTGTTTCACCTTCAGCAGCCAGCCCCGCCAGTATCAGCGAAACCGAAGCGCGCAGATCTGTCGCCATAACCGGTGCGCCCTTCAGACGTTCGACACCAGTCACGGTTGCCGTGCCACCGTGCACTTCGATATTCGCGCCCATCCGCACCAATTCGGGGGCGTGCATGAAACGGTTCTCGAAAATGCGTTCTTCGAGCACCGAGGTACCTTCGGCCGTGCACATCAGCGCCATCATCTGGGCCTGCAGGTCGGTCGGAAAACCCGGGAACGGCTCGGTCACGACATCCACGGCTTTGACACGCCCGTTCTTGCGGGCGACCAAAAGACCGTTTGCTGTTTCCGAGACATTCACGCCCGCCGCATCCAGTTTCCCGGCAAATGATTCCACCAGAGACATCCGCCCGCCCAACAGTTCGACTTCTCCACCACAAATCGCCGGCGCCAGCATATAGGTGCCCAGCTCGATCCGGTCAGTGACTACTTGATGGGTGGCGCCATGCAACCGGTCTACGCCTTGAATTTCGATGGTCGGCGTGCCTTCACCGGAAATCTGGGCACCCATCTTCCTCAGACACTCGACCAAATCGACGATTTCAGGTTCGCGCGCCGCGTTCTTCAGAACCGTTGTGCCTTTGGCCAGCGTGGCCGCCATGACAATGTTCTCGGTCGCGCCCACGGATGCAAATCGCATCTCATGCACGGCACCTTTCAACCCGCCCACAGCTTTGGCATGCAGATACCCGTCCTTAAGCTCAATCTCAGCGCCCAGCGCCTCGAGCCCTTCGACGTGCAGATCCATCGGACGCGCGCCGATTGCACAGCCTCCGGGCAGCGAGACGACTGCCTGCCCGAACCGCGCCAGCAAAGGACCCAGCACAAGGTTTGACGCGCGCATCTTTCGCACGATGTCATAGTCCGCCGTCTGACTGGTCAGGTCGTGGCTGGACATTGCGATCACCTGACCATCCTGCAATGACGACACCTCGGCCCCCAAGGACTGCAGCAAAGCCGTCATCGTCTTGATGTCGCTCAGCCGAGGCGCATTGGTCAGCGTCAGCGGTTCTTCGCTGAGCAAGGTCGCCGGCATCAGCGTCAGACACGCGTTTTTTGCCCCTGCAATCGGTATCTGACCTTTTAGCGGCCCGTTGCCTGTCACCAGAATCGAATCCATCTGCTCTTATCCCTCGTCTTTGTCGGCTTTGCCGTTCTGGGTTGCCCGCGCCTTAGCCTGCGCCTTACGCCGCGCCATATTCGCCTTGAGCGCCGCTTTCAGCCGCTCTTCGCGCACATCGCCGGATCTGCCGTGTTTTTTAGGTGTATTTTTTTCTGCCATAACCTTTCTCTACAGGAGGCGAAAAAAACCGTCCAGACACCCTTGCGCCGCGTTTCGTTTGAGTCTAATCACCCGCCCACAGCGCTGCTGTAGCTCAGAGGTAGAGCACTCCCTCGGTAATGGGTTGGTCCATTCCAGATTGGTGTGTTTGAACAGTGAGTTAGCGGGGCGTGGTTAAAATTAGTAGGGTATTAGTAGGGCGTTTTTCCCGGTGCCCTGAAGTGGATAGGCTGCTGTAGCTCAGAGGTAGAGCACTCCCTTGGTAAGGGAGAGGTCGAGAGTTCAATTCTCTCCAGCAGCACCATATACCTTAAAAATTTACATGGTTATCAATAGTTTACGTTCTAAGAATTATTTCAGACCACCCCACAGTCCACCTTTTGAAAATACCATTCTCGACTACATTGGTAGCCATCCGAAAATCAGCGCGAGTGCCATCAGAGGCATACGAATTTGGTATTCTCAAAGCCTTGAGACACTTCGACCACTGAATTGACAGACCTTAAAGCGCGCCGCCCAAAACCTGAATCGTGGGGATTCCCAACAAGCTGATTTTGTGATTCACCCTGATTGGGAGGATGGATCATGTCAGCACCTTTGCCGGAAGCCCTTCGGGCGCGGTTTCAGAGATTGATTGAGGAAGGGTTAGGCGGGCCGGCGGCGGCCTAGCGATTGAAGCTTTCGCCAGCCACGGGAGCCCGATGGGCATTTGCGATCCGACAGAAAGGTCGTGCGGAGGCAGCGCCTCAGGGGCGACCGAAAGGTAGGGGCAAGCTTGACCCGTACCGAGCCTTGTTTGCCGAGATCATCGGTCAGGATGGCGACATAACGATGCCAGAGTTGAGCGCGGCCCTGTTCGACGCAACGGGCGTTCGCGCTCACCCCAATGCCATTGGCAAGTTCCTTCGCAAGCTCGGCTACACAAGCTCAAGAAACAGTTGCATAATAGGTTTCAGGCAACCGCAATAATGTTCGGATAATTGTCGACTACTTGAGAAGCTCAAATAGACTTGTGAAAGGGTCAACACTATACACCAAATAGCCCGACATAGTTCAGCTTGGAGCCGATTTCTGCGGCACCGCTCTCGGTGCCGCAGTGCTCTTTAGATCTAGAACGACCAGCGAAGTCCGGCGCGCAGGAATGGCCCCTGAGCGTCGCTGCCGATTTCCTGTTCCGCCGTCAGTTCAAGCCGCATGTCCTGAATGAGATCTTGCTCGTATCCGACCACGACACTGGCGCCGGTAAAGTCGGTTGACGCAAAGGCCAGAGACTCGGTCTGAGAGAAGACGGTTACGTCGCCCTCGGAACTGCCTAGGTCGCGCCGCAACACGCCGCCAAGCTGACCGCTGAGAACACCGCCGTTTTCAAGGTCCTTTGATGCCTCAACCCCCAAACGGGCCTCGACAACTTCGGTGGTGATATCGCCGACGGTGGCATTCGCAGATGACCCCGTCTCGGTATAGCCGTCATCCTTTTGGTTGGTGTAACGGGCGCTGGCAAAACCAAGCAAACCGAAATCGTCACTGACGTCGAATGCACGCTCGACCCCGATGTTCGCGGTCAACAGCCTGCTGTTATAGTCGGCCTTGGCGTCAGAGCTGCCCGAGATCGACCGGCTACGATCAGTCGTGAGCCAACCAATGCCGAATCCGGCATCCAGCGTGTAGGCACCAAACTGGCGACCCACTGCGGCATCAAGATAGAAGCCATTCGTGTCAAAATCAGTGGTGCTGTTGTCACCATCCGAAGTGAACACGCCCATGGCAACAGCCAGAGACACTCCGTTGTCCATCTGCCCCGTATACCCGGCGCTTCCGCTGAACATCGTCACGTCCGTGTCATCGTTCGAGCCGCTCTCGAACTCTCGATACTGGGCGTCGATCATTGCGAAGGGCCGGAAACCAGCGAAAGTTGCGCCCTGCGCGACCTGCGGTCCCTGACCATAGCTAAGCGCATTGCCACTGCCGCCGACAATGCTGCCGAAGAGGGCCGCGACATCGCCCGATGGTGCAATGTCATTGCCGTCGACCACAGAATAGATCGGGGCCGCGCCGCCCTTGTCCTGCACGAACCAAGCGGATTGCCCGTCAGACACGGTGGTCTTGAAGGTACCCGTACCCGGCGCGGCATCTTCGAACGCAAACACGCCACTGCCGCCTTTGGCTTCTAGGTTCACGTCATGGTCCTGAACGCGGATCAGACCCTCAACGTCGTCCATTGTATCGACATTCAGCGTCCCCGTGCCGGTTCCAAGGTAGACGGCGTAGACCTCATCATTCCCCGACACCCTGATGGTCCCCAGATCATGAATCGTTCCGTCGAAATTGTCGAACTGAATACCGGCTGCACGGGTGCCGGAACTGCCGGTCGCGTGCACGGTAATCGGGCCCGTGTTCGAGAACGTTCCCTGCATGTCGCCGGCGTACACGCCGAATGCCTCGGATGCGTTTGGCGGTGGCCCACCATTCTGTTGCGCACCATTGGCGGTGACGGTGATGCTTCCGGTGTTCTTGATGTCACCGGTTACGATTTCATCAACATAAATCCCATAGGCCTCGGCAGAGGTGTCATGCGAAATCGCAGTCGCTGTAATCTCACCCGAGTTTGCCAGAGAGCCGCTTAGGTCATCGGTAAGATAAAACCCCGAGGCTTCTGCAGAATCTTCGGCAGCTTCTGCGAAAAGCGTCATAGTGCCCGAGTTACGAATTGCACCGGAAACGTCATCCCCGGCATAAATGCCCGTCGCGGTCGCCTCGTCCGCGGTGTTGAGAGACAAAGCAGTGGCCGTAATCGTGCCCGAGTTTACCACGATCCCGTCAACAAGGTCCTCAAGGTAAAGCCCGCTCGCATATGCTACGTCATCGGTATCCGCGCTGGCAAAGGCCTCAATTGTACCGCTGTTATGTACGGACGCGCCGGACAATACGTCATCATCGACGTAAATGCCGAAAGCAGAAGCGTCGGATTCAACACCGATTGCGGTTACCTCGATGGTACCGCTGTTATCGATCTGACCGGACAGGTCACGATCGACCAAAATTCCATAGGCAATCGCCTCATAGGTCGACGGGGCAGAGGCCAATACTTCCAATGTGCCGGTATTGCGGATCACACCGTGCGCATTGCCATTGACTTCGATCCCATAGGCAGACGCGGTACTGTCACTGGTCGATATGGCAACCGATTTGATTGTTCCCGAGTTCACGATCTGACCGGTTTCTTCCAGGTCACTTTGCACGTAAATGCCCCAGGCATAGGCATAATCATCGGCGAATGATCTGGCGCGGACATCAATCGTGCCGCTGTTTCTGATCACACCCGCGACGTCGCGGTCGACCGCAATACCGTAGATTGATGCGGTGCTTCCGTCGGTGATCAGCCCATCAACCTTGATCGTCCCGGTGTTGACGATCTTACCTGTTTCAGAAACGTCACCGTCAACGTAGATACCCCAGGCCTCGATATCGCCATCCGTGGACAACACGTCGACATCAATCGTTCCGGTGTTTTGGATTACCCCGTCGGCGTCACCGTTCACCAGCAAGCCATAGATATCCTGAGGATCAGACCCGGTGACATCTACAGAAATGGTGCCATTGTTCACCAAAGCACCGGATTGCTGCAAATTTCCGTCCAGCAAAAGTGCCGTCGCAGTATCGGTATCCGTTGCCGTGACCGAAATCGAGCCGTTATTCGTAAATGTGCTCGAATAATCTGTCGTGATCGTCAAAGCTGCAGCGGTGGAAGAAGTTATCTCGATCGCGCCGCTTGCCGTTACTTTGTGATCCGCATCGGTCGAGAAAACCTGAGGTGTCTTCACCACATTCGAGATCGTATCCGCATGTACGTCCCCGGCCATCAGGGCAACCATTGATACTTGCGCCAGCAACGCAGCTGGAGCCGCGCTGACAATTTGGCCTTTCCACTTGAAAATACGCCCCCCACGGAGCTTGGGGGCGTTCGCCCTCGACCCATTATTAGACATTTACTATCCCGTTAGATTATCTTGTTTTTTTCTCGAAACTCGTCGCGTTTTTGCAATCGGCTCCGCTTACGAACCGTTAATAAATCGTTAACATGTATGCAATCTACCAATTTTCCATTGCACAGGATGACCTATTGCTGTTGGAAATTCGTAGGAAAACTGCAACACAATGTGGCGACTTGACGGCGCTTGAGATCAGGCTGTCGTCATGCGCCAGCCCGGAGCTACTTGAATGCCTAAAAACCAGACATTATCCATCGGTGAGGCCTACAACCAAGGAGTTCAGGCCTACGATACAGGGCATTTGAATAAAGCTGTCAATGTTCTGAACCAAGTGCTCAAGGCTGCGCCCGAATACGCGCCAGCGCATCAACTGCTTGGCGTAATTGCGTTTCAAACCGGTCAAAGCGGGCCAGCTGAAAATGCTATGCGCGAAGCGATCCGATTACAGCCGGACAATGCTGGGTTCCTGTCGAACTTCACCGAGGTGTTACGCACGAACGGAAAACCTGAAGAAGCGATCAGGGTTGGCAAACGTGCAGTCCAGCTTGCTCCGGGGGTTGCAAATGGGCATTCAAACCTTGGGCTTGCCTATTACGATATAGGTGATTTATCCGAAGCCGAGGCATCTCAGAAGAGAGCGCTGGCCCTTAATCCAGATCTGATTGCTGCGCTGAATAATCTTGGATCAATCGCGCGCGACAACGAGGACAGGGAAGGGGCAATCTCGTTCTATCGTAGGGTGCTAGATTTGCGCCCGGACTATCTCGAGAGTGTCAACAATCTCATTTCTGTAATGATAGAAGCTGAGGAGCTAGAAGAAGCCAGAGATTTTGCAGATGACTGTCTTGGCAAGGGGCATATTTCCGCAGAGTTGCACCGCAATCGGGGACGGTTACACGTTTTGCAGTGCGAATGGGACGAAGCCGAACGCTGTTTTCGAAATGCGATTTCGCTAGATGAAAAAAAGCCCGAAGCTTATGTCGGGCTTGCGCAGGTCCTGATCGAGAAAAACCTGCATGAACTTGCCCTTGTCGAGGCAGAAAAAGCGCAGCACATAGACCCCGGCCACGCGCCTGCATACCACTATATAGCCGTTTGCAAATCGCACCTTGGCGACCTCGAGGCCGGTTTTGCCAACTACGAGAAGACCCTTGAGCTAAAACCGGAATTCTCGGCCACAATGATCGCATTGGGCCATCTGGAGATGGAGCAGGGCAATTTTGACGCTGCCCGCAGCTGGTTCAACAAGGCCGCAGAAAGGGACAAGGCGCGTTTGAATGCGCAGATCGCGTTGGTTAAGTTGGATAAAGTTACCGAAGACAACCTTGATTTTCAGGGTCTTGTGGCTGCGTTGCCTGAAGCCGACAAGATGCTTCCTGAACAATCGGTATCGTATCACTACGCATTGGGAAAATGTTATGAGGACCTCAAGCGCTACGACAGCGCTTTTGAGCATTTTGCAAAAGGGGCTGCAATAAAGCGCAGCATTATCGATTTTGATGCCGACCAAATCGAGGAAACGGCAGACGACCTGATCACGGTCTTTACACCGGAACTGCTCGAAAAACTTCACCAGAGCTCTGTGGACAGCAGCCAGCCAATTTTTGTTGTTGGCATGCCGCGGTCTGGAACGACGTTGACGGAGTCGATCCTCGCCAGCCATCCAGACGTATTCGGAGCCGGAGAGCTTAACTATTTGCACAAACTTTTCACCGATCAACTGCGCGGTGGAAACAAGAAAACTGGAAGTCTGATTGCGGCTCTCTCGGATCAGGAGCTTTCAAAACGCGCCCAACGATATGTCCAGCGGCTCGATGCGCACGCTCCTGGTAAACCTTATATCGTTGATAAGATGCCTGCGAACTTTCTGATGGTTGGCCTAATTCATGCGATCATGCCCAATGCGCGGATCGTGCATGTCGCGCGCAATCCGCTAGATACGTGTCTGTCCTGCTTCACCCGAGTGTTTCAGCGCAGTCAGCTCCACAGCTACGACCAGATCGAATTGGGTCGATACTTTAATGCCTATGTGCGCGTTATGCAGCATTGGCAGGAAGTTCTCCCCGCCGGCAGCTTTCACACCATTCACTATGAGAGCCTTATCGATGATATCGAGTTCGAAGCGCGACGCTTGATAGCATATTGTGGCCTCGAGTGGGATAATCGTTGTCTCGAGTTTTACAAAGGGGCACGACGTGTCCGCACTGCAAGTGTTCATCAAGTGCGCCAGCCATTATACAGCTCGTCAAAGGAGAAATGGCGAAACTACGAATCTCACTTAGCACCGCTTATCGAGACAATCGGAGAAGCAAAGATTCCGTTTTGATGTTCTTTGGATGGATATTGGTTCTAAAAGGTGTCGGATCTACTAAGGCGTGCTGTTATTGAGGCAAATTCCTTTGAGCCGCACATGAAATTGAGTGCAAGCAATCGAACTTTGTTCATCCAGCCACAAGCGACGGAGAGCCAGCAAACCTAGCTTCTAACACCAAATTTTTGGCCGCATCTTTTCTCTTGGTTAGAAAAAGCATTCATTCGAGTCAAAATCATCAAGGTCAGCAAAGTCCCGCTCAATGGTTGTCTCTCAAAACTGCGGCGAAGGGACATTTTGGAAATCGCCGATTCTCGCACCATTGAATGGCGGGAAACGGGAACCCCGCTGCGGTGACTCGAAACTTATGCTGCGCTTGCGAATAGATGCTGCGCCAGCGTTCTTCGAAAATCCAAAGTCGGGAATGTCCGCTCGTTTCCTGTTCGCCGAGGGTAATACGAATGGCCGCAATGCTCCTGCAACGGGCGTTCGTATTTCGAGCGGCGAAAGTTTCAGTGAGCCCTGAGCTGCCATCGACTAGGCTATTATTCTTCGCATGTGTAGCGCGTCGCGAACCGCACATTCTGGACGTTCGGTGCCAGGTCACGAATGGTGGGTGAGCGGACTTTGCCGCCGTTGCTCTTCCGAATGTTTGCTGACGCAGCATTCGCTCGCCTGTGCGGCACGTTCATCGCTGCAGAGCAGCTGAAGTCGCCAGACCGGTCTTCCCTGACCAGATCGTTAATAACCAGTCGCACCGAGTCACAGGTGCGCAGTCTGCACGATCGTAAGCACTGTTTGACCGATGATCGCGTGGGGGGTCCAAGGAATGCGTTCTGCCGTGGTTCGAGCCACCGTGGCCAGACTCTGGTCCGCATCAGGCGCTCAACATGCGTCCACCTTTGTCGGAAATCCATATCGAGAAACGCCAACTAGGTAGCCCGACCGCGCGGGGCTGGATAAAGCTCTAACATGCGGGAGCAAAGCCTAATGCTCAGCCGTCTTCGGAACCGACCTGCGTGAGTAGAAGCCGCTTCTTTCTGTATGTCGACGCTGGCATTCCAACATATCGCCGGAAAGCATTTCGAAAACTCGACGTTTCTGTGTACCCAACCTCTCCGGCGATTTCGTCAATTGGCAGATCCGTAGTTTCCAGCATCTGTTTAGCTTCTTCGATCCGCAGTGTTTGAACGTAATCAACCGGGGTTTGCCCTGTGGCTTTTCGAAAACGGCGTAAAAGGCTACGTTCAGTCAAACCGCTTCTTGCTGCCATGGCGGCGACCGGCTTCGGTAATGCGTAGTTATCAGCGGCCCAAACCTGCGCGTCTGCAACTAGTGCATCATCGTGCTGTGTGCCAGCCGTCAGCGAGGCATAGTGCAACTGTCCTTCTGTATGGGGCTGCAACAGATAGATCTTGGCAATGCGACGGGCCTCGTCAGGGCCTGCGATGCGCCCGATCAGATAGAGCACGAGATCGCCCCAGGATGATGCGCCACCCGCTGTCACGATCCGGTGCCCTTCTCCCGCCGGAACCAGAATTCGTTCGCGACGCACTTTTATGTCGGGATACTGCCGCGCAATCACATCACAGAAACTCCAGTGGCTTGTCGCATCAAGACCGTCCAGCATCCCGGCCTCGGCGAGCAGATAAGCGCCGGAACAGACCGAGGTGATCAAGGCTCCGTCATCGCGTGCTTTCTTAAGCCAGGTAATCATCGGGGCGAATTCATCCGGGACACCAGTTCCCGGTGCGAAGTGAAAGTCTGGGACGATGACGAGATCGGGCTTTACAAAACTGTCCAGCGATCCATCCGGTGTGATGCGCCGTCCGTTGATGTCCTGATAGGCGGCGCCGTCACACGATATCAGAGCCGCATCAAAAACAGGCGGTTTAGGGGCCGTACCATGCAACATTTCCCAGTCACGTCCGACGGACGCCAGCGCGTCAAGAATGCAATAAGCGGTTGAGGTGCCGACACAGGGCATGGTCAGAACTGCAGTTCGGCAGGTGGATTTCTCTTGCAGCATCAGAGTGTCCGATATTCACCTATTTTGGAGTTTATTGGGCGTTACATCAAAAAACCTCGTTACGCAACGCCTCGTTCCTGACCAAAACGCGCACGATTGAGTGCCTCCAAGGGAGGGCGCTGGTCCGTAGCACAAGGGTGAGGGTGTCTGAAATTCACCGTTATAGGCATATCTGAGCATATCGCGACTCGGCCGCGGCTGCCAAACAGTCTCCAGCATTTAAGCCAAAACCCTGTCAGACCGGAGAATTCCAATGAACAAGCAACCCGCAATCACATTTGATACGGCCAAGGCTGAAGGATTTGCCGAACTCATGGGTGGCGCGCTGAACGCAGCCTCGCTGGCGCTTATGTCTTCGATCGGCCATCGCTCCGGCCTGTTTGACGCATTGGCAGCATTGCCCAATTCAACCTCGCGCGCGTTGTCTGACGGCGCGGCCCTGGCAGAGCGCTACGTTCGCGAATGGATGGGCGTGATGGTGACATCCGGGGTTGTGGAATATGACGCGAAGGCAGGAACCTATTTTCTGCCCCCTGAACACGCAGCCTTTCTCACCACTGCGGCGGCGCCCGACAATATGGCGGTCACCTGCCAGTTTATCGGCGTGATGGCGTCGGTCGAAGAAGAGATGGTTGCCCGGTTCCGCGATGGCGGTGGGACGCAGTATCACGATTACTGTCGCTTTCACGAAGTCATGGCCGAAGACAGTGCGCAGCTTGTGGTATCCGCGCTGATTGAACACATTCTGCCTCTAGACCCCGGGCTGATTGCACGGCTGGAAAGCGGCATTGACGTGCTTGACGTCGGGTGCGGCGCAGGCCGGGCGATGATGGAATTGGCCAAAGCCTTTCCAAACAGCCGGTTTGTCGGTGTCGATCTTTGCCCCGATGCCTTCGCGGTAACGCAGGTCACGGCACATCGGAACGGGCTTTCCAACCTATCCTTTCGTGGACAGGATCTGTCAGGCGTCACAACAATGGGCAGCTACGATCTGATCACTGCTTTTGACGCGGTCCATGACCAAAAGGACCCGCAAGGCCTACTGGATCTTGTGAAAAACTCTCTGGCCGATGACGGGCTGTTCCTGATGCAAGACATCGGCGGGTCACGTGATCTGGAAAAGAACATCGAGAACCCTTTTGCACCGCTGCTGTACAGCCTGTCTTTGATGCATTGCACGCCGGTTTCAATTGGTCAGGGCGGCCCCGGTCTTGGGGCGATGTGGGGGGTTGAAACCGCGCAAGAATACCTCGCCCGCGCGGGGTTTGATCGGGTTGAAACCCATCGCCTGCCTCACGACCCGCTCAACGCCTATTTTCTTGCGCGCCCTTAGCCTCAAAGCATCAACGGAGACACAAAATGACTATTCCCCCTAACGCACATGCCATCGTTATCGGTGCCGGATTGTCCGGCATGGCTGCGGCCACGGAACTGCTCAAACGCAGCGTCCCTGTCACCATCCTTGAGGCATCCGATCGCGTCGCTGACCCTTGGCGCGCGCGTCATCCTAGGCTTCGACTGAACATCCATCGCAATTTTACCCGCCTGCCGGGGCACCATGAGCCACGCGCAATGGACAGGTTTTTGCCTCGTGACGCTGTGGTTGACTATCTGGGCGACTACGCGGACGGGCTGAAAGAACACATTGTGTTTAATACGTCTGTCTTGTCCGTGCGTCGTGATGGCGATCATTGGCAAGTCAACACCAACAACGACAGATATACGTGCACTGATGTTGTCGTGGCCACAGGTCGCGAAAAAGTGCCCGAAATGCCCGTTTGGCCGGGACTGGAGGACTTTGGCGGCAAGGTGATCCATGCTGCAGAATTTGGCGATCCGTCGGACTATGACGGCAGGAATATCGTTGTTGTCGGGGCCGGAAACTCTGGTTCCGATGTGCTGAACCACCTCTCGCGCAGCAACCCCGGCCGGGTCTGGGTCGCCGTTCGTCATGGACCTTCGATCCTGCCGTCCAAAATTCTGGGCTTTTCACTGCAACGCATGGCGAACCTGTTTGCGCGTTTCCCAAAGTGGTCGCTCGATCCGGTATTTGGCTTCATGCAATGGACGTTTTTTGGCAATCTGCGGCGCCATGGCTTGCCGCGCCATAAGCTTGGCGGCGGCTCTCGCATGCTCAAGGATGGCGTGACATTTGCGCTGGATGACGGGTTTGTGGCTGCGCTGAAAGCGGGGCGC
The DNA here is from genome assembly GCF_059610225.1 of Ruegeria sp. YTSA105. Classification (NCBI taxonomy): domain Bacteria; kingdom Pseudomonadati; phylum Pseudomonadota; class Alphaproteobacteria; order Rhodobacterales; family Roseobacteraceae; genus Ruegeria; species Ruegeria sp. YTSA105. The sequence continues at coordinate 11,247 of NZ_JBXWNE010000013.1, read as the reverse complement.
TTTGAGGCCGTGCCTCAGGTCGTTGGTTTTGGCGACTACACCGTCGAACTGGCCAATGGCCGTAAACTTCGCCCAGACGTTGTGATCTGTGCAACAGGCTACAGGCCTGATCTTGAGCGGCTTTTTGGTGAACTTGGTGCACTGGATGCCAAGGGCTATCCGCGGCAGCCGATGGGGCAGGAAGACGTCAACAATCCCGGCCTGTGGTTCACAGGCTATGCTCCCGTGTTTCAGGGGTTTTTCCATGCCGCCGGGGTAAGCGCGGTTCGCATCGCTTCGCAGGTGGCCGCCCGCACGGAAAGGGCACCCAATGCGCCGCACCAGCGGCAGGTTGCCCATCGTCCCCAGATGCAGCCCCGCTTCGCAAAAGGAGCAGAACAATGAGCATCACAAACAGCACCCATGTGCCCTATTCCAAACCAACAATCTTCTACAACGTTATGGCACGTTTTTGCATGTGGAGGGATCGGCGACGGCTTGCCCATAGGGGCCGCAGATTCGCAGAGCTGCCTCTCGGTCTGTTTCGGGATGTCGGGCTTGAACATCTCAGTGATCTCAAAACCGATCCAAAATTCCCGCATCGCATACTTTAGCAACGCAAGTCTCAATCGCCCCAAGTCCCAAAGGAAACCAAATGTCTATCTACAAGACTTGTAAATTGGCCACCGCCCCTGGATCAATCGGTTCGCTTACCGCAGCGACGCTGACGGGATACATTGCTGTAGCGGGTACTTCGCTGGCGCTGGTCTTGCTGCTGGCGCCAGGATCTACTCGGGCGGAAAACCTGATGCGAGCGCAATGGCCGGATAGCCTTCGGGACAGTGATTTCCTTTTTGAAGACGCACCAGACGAAGCCCTCGTTGAGCTCGGGCGCAATCTGTTCTTCGACCCGATCCTTTCGGGCAATCGCAATATTTCCTGCGGGACCTGCCATGATCCGGCGCGCGGCAGCGGCGATGGCGTCGCCTTGTCTATAGGCGAAGGAGGGACCGGGTTTGGCCCGGAACGGCGGACCAAAGATGGCATCACCGAACGTATTCCGCGCAATGCACAGGCGTTATGGAACATCGGCGCTAAGGAGTACCTGTCGATGTTTCATGACGGGCGGGTGGAGCCTGATCCGGCGCACACCTTTCAAAGCGGGTTCTGGACACCCGCACGCGAACATCTGCCACAAGGGTTGGATAACCTATTGGCGGCGCAGGCCATGTTCCCAGTACTTTCCGCGTCTGAGATGGCAGGACAAAAAGGCGAAAACCCCGTGGCAACCGCAGTGGCCGAAGACAGGGTCACCGACGCTTGGGATTTGCTGGCAGCACGTCTGCAGGCCACACCAAAATACCAGGATTTGGCCCGCGCCGCCTTTCCCGATCTGGACGCGATTACCATGGTGGCAGCGGCCAATGCGCTGGCCGCATTTCAGTCCCGTGCTTTCCGCTCAGACAACAGCCCGTTTGATGCCTTCTTGCGCGGCGATCTTACGGCTTTGTCCGAGGACGCTCGCGCCGGGGCTGATTTGTTTTATGACAAGGCAAAATGTGCGGCCTGCCACATGGGCAAATTGCTGACTGATCACGAATTTCACGCCATTGCCGTGCCGCAAATCGGGCCGGGCAAAGGCCACGGTGAGGACAAGAGCCTTTGGCGGGCATCCGGGTTTGCCCGTGCCACAGAGGATGAGGGCCGTTATCGTGTATCATTCGACCCGACTGACCTCTTTGCGTTCCGCACGCCGTCCCTGCGGAATGTCACGCTCACGGGACCATGGGGGCATGACGGAGTTTTTGCTGATCTGGAAATGATGGTGCGCCATCATCTCGACAGCGTGGCCTCGCTGGAGGCATATGATGCCGATGCCACCGAATTACCGGTCATTGACCAGTTCATTGAACAGACCGGCAATGGATCGTCTTTGATCTTTCGCCCTGTGAATCCGAAACGGCGTACGGCCTTTGATCTGCGTGACACATGGGTGCAGAAATCTGATGCGTTGCGTGGAAGGATTGCACAGGCAAATACCCTGGCACCTGTGACGCTGAGTGATCGCGAAGTGGCCAGAATTATGGCCTTCCTCGAAGCATTGACGGATCCCTCTGCCAAAGATCGTTCTGATCTTATTCCGCGAAGCGTTCCCTCAGGACTTACTCCGCAGCCGACGCCGAAATTGCCGGACGGCTAAAGGCCCACTCCGCGACCTCCCAGCCCCATCTGCAATTTCACCAGAGCTCCGGCACCCGTACCCGCCGGTTCACCAGGCAGATTTGCCTCCCACCAACCAAAAGGACCCTAAAATGAAACCCATCTTTCTTATCAGCGCTGCCGCGCTTACCCTTACCACTGCGACCCAATCTGGCGCAGAGGACGCCACCAAGACCAGTTATGATCCGCCGGAAAGCATGTCGCTGACCTTTGTCTTTCACATTGACGACGGCATGGCCGAACAGGATGTGTTCTATGAAGAAGTCCCGGGCTCAGGAGAGGTGTTCCGTCCCACAGCGGCGACCCGCGATATGGACGCGCCGCTCTATGCGCCGGGGGTCGAAGTAAAACACAACTTTCTTGACACCAGTGATACAGGTCCATACCCCAAGGGCCGTCCGCTGGGACTAACCCTTGGCGAATGGTTCGCGGCCAAAGGCAGCGGCACATACACCTGTGAAAATGGTGTCGGCACCGTCGATTTGGCCTTTGAAAACCTGATCCCGAACGGAGTTTACACGATATGGCATGACTTCATGGTCTGGCCACCAACTGACCCGTTCATCGGCACCTATGATCTGCCATTTGGCGCCCGCGATGGATCTGAAAATACTTTTATCGCCAATGCCGACGGGTCCGCTGATTTTGAGCGCACGATCACACCCTGTCTTCAGCTCAGCGGCGAACATCTTGCTGCCGACCTGGGTCTGGCGTGGCACTCCGATGGCAAGACCTATGGTCCGCTGCCGGGCGAATTTTCGACCGTCACGCATGTTCAGATGTATGTCGCGCTGCCTGAACGCACCGGTCTCTGAGGCTGCGTATTGGAGCGGGTTTTGTGCCCGCTCCGATCATTGGAAGCAGGTGCAAATTGTCATGTAATACAACACACCGCTTCCACGTCTTGCCCCGCTCAACAGATGTGAGACGCAACGATAGATGTCCGAGGCTTGCCGGACTGGTTGCCGGTTGTGCAAACCACCTCCCGTCTGGGCAAGCTATGCTACGAGGCCAAGACATGACTTCACCCGCAAGAACCGCCCCAACAAGGAGCCCAGCCATGAAGATCATTTGCATTGACCAGGATGAAACCGGAGGCTCACGATTTTTGGATCATGCCTGGGTTCTGGAAGAAGGCAGTTTCACGCCGCCCTCTCCATCGGGATACCGCATCTCGCCACCGTTGGACGCCGAGAGAATTCTGATGATGCATCATCCCGCAGGTTATGTGGATGCATGGCACACCGCGCCAGCCGTGGTTCTTGGGACGGTCCTGCGCGGGACCGTGCGCATAGAAACCAGCAATCTGGATACGCGGATTTTGCAGGTTGGGGATCAGTTTCTGGCGCGTGATCTTCAGGGGAAAGGTCATCGCATGTTTGAGGTGAATGAAGGACCTTATGATCTGGCTCTTGTTGTACTCACACAAGCACCCGTCGCGGTCGATTGTTTCCAATGAAGCTGTATTACTACCCAGACGCCTGTTCGCTTGTCGTCAATATTGCCCTGCGGGCGGCAAACATTCCGTTTGATTTGATCGAAGTTGACTACGCTTCTCGTCAATTGCGGGATGGTTCCGACTTTTCCAAAATCAACGCAAAGGCCTATGTCCCGGCATTGGTGCTGGATGATGGGAGTTGCCTGACAGAGGTGATTGCCATTCTGGACTGGATCGACTTCAAAGCACCAAAGGCCGCGCTGCTGGGCCTGCAAGGGACCACTTGGCGACAAGAGGCCATGACTTGGCTTGTTTTTGTTGCGACAGAAATCCACAAAAGCTTCAGCCCGCTATTTCGCCCGAACACCCCGCGAGAGTTCCTTGTGCCCGGTCAACATCACCTGAAAAACCGGTTGTCCGTCATTGAGACACAATTGACGGGGCGGCAATATTTGTGTGCAGACACTCCCAATGGTGCAGATTATTACATGTATGTTATGTCTCGCTGGATATGCGACTCTGGGCTTTGCACCCGTGATTGGCCTGCCATACGAGCCCACGCAAATCGGATCGAAACGCTAACCTACGTTCAGGATGCGCTTGCCTCTGATATCAGATGACGCGGAGTCTGTTCTCGCAAGGTTTTTGCTACACAAGAGAAATGAACCATGGATATCGCGGAACTATCGGCCCGCCTGATGGGTATGGATGACGCCACCTGGCAACGACATGCGAACCCGTGGAGTGGTTGGTCGCGCATGACAATCCTTCCGCTCTTTTGCCTGGCTATCTGGAGCCGAGTCTGGCTGGGCTGGGGCGCACTTTGGTTCGTTCTGGCCGTTGTCATTTGGACCTGGCTCAATCCACGCTTGTTTGGCCCGCCGCAGCATCACGACGCCTGGATGACCAAAGGTGTGCTGGGTGAGCGTATTTGGCTTAATCGCAAAACGGCGTCGATCCCCATCCATCATGCACAAGTCATAAGTCGTTTGACATATGCCGCCGCGCTCGGGGTCGTCATTCTCGCAGTCGGGCTTTGGCGGCTCGAATTGGGTTGGGTATTCGTAGGCTCGACGCTGGCTATAGGTGCAAAGCTCTGGTTTCTGGACCGCATGGTTTGGCTGCTGGCTGACACGAGTGACTGAGCCCTCAATGCTCATTTCTGCAGACAGAACTGAGGAAATCGGTGCATCAGCTGAACTTGACCGTCAATGTCTTACCAGCGCTTTCGCAATCTCTCGCAGGTGTCTGTGCCCTGTTCCACAGCAACCGCCGAAAATGTCCATATGCGGGTAGCGTTCCGTCAGGCTGAACAGTTGTGAGCCAAGTTCGACAGGATCGCCATCCTCAATGTGGTGCAATTTGCACAGGGCCAGCTTCTCCATCTTCGACGCATTCGGGCGCACGCCGCGCAGCCGTTTGATCCAGTTTCCGTTCTCAAGGGCCGGTTCGTATTCAAGCGGGTGGGAACAATTGACAATGTAGTACTCCGGCGCCGCCTCTCCGGCCTGCATGTCGATTTCAACTATGGCCTCGGCAAGCGTGGGGCCTGATTTCAGCCTGCACGTACTGTCGAGCGTCAAAGAAACCGACAATGGCAGACCGATCCGTTCCGCCGCGCGTAGGGCACCAACAGATTCCTCGATATTGTTGAATGTCAGTGCGCTGACGAAATCCACATCTGCCCGCTTCAATGTCTCCAGTTGAACGGCGTGATACTCTTCGGCGGATTCGGCGGTGATTTCCTGATTGAGGCTATAGGCATCGCCGCGTGGCCCGAGAATTCCGCCAATCAGAAGGTTTGGAATATCACCTTCATACCCTTTTGAAATTTCGCGGAGAAGCTCAATTGCGGCAATATTTGCATCTGCCAAGCTTGACGCTGAATAGCCCAGTTTTGCACCCCAGTCCGGGCTGGCGCGATAGTCAAAGCCGGTCAGCAGAAACGACAAGCCAAATTCGGCAGCAACATCAAGCTGCTGAGAAATCACATCTCGCATTGCGGAAACAGCCCGAGGATTGTCCATAAGCGGTAGCATTGAAAACTCAGGCAATTCAAACCCATGGCGATACATGATTTCTGTTTCTGTACCGCCTTCGGTCAGAAAGAACTCGCCGGAACCCATTGGTGGAAGTGGGGATTGAACGGTCATATTAGACCTCCGGCTGAATGTTCTGGTTAAAGCGAAACCGGTTTTCAGGGTCATATTTGATCTTGATCTTGACCAACCGCTGATAATTCGCGCCAAACGTAGCCCGCGTCAACGCGTCCCCGTCCTCTCCATGGCCAGGAAAGTTCAGATAGGCCCGGCCGTGATGACCGTACGGTTCAGCGCTTTCCCAGCCCTGACGTGACCAGCCAATATTGGCCGCATCGTCACCCGGATCTGACCACACGCCATCCAGGGAATACATCCAGCCCATGGATCGGTCACCAAAGGCCGTTGCCTCTGCCGCGACTGCTGCCGTGGCACCACCAAAGTTCCACAAAGACGAGATCGAGTTGTCCGAAGGGGCGGCGGAAGCGTTCTTCATCGCCAGATCAATCATTTCATCCGACAATTCCGACAGGTAGCGCGCCTTCCAGTAGCACCGATATTCTCCGGCTGGCATCAGCGTGTCAAAGAGCTGTTGCACATCACAATAATTCATTCGGCTCGAGAAGTCGGTCACCATATTGCCGAGTTCACTAAGGGGTTGCAGCAACGCCTCTCCCTCGGCGGCATCTCCGTTGTAGACACAAGCCAAAGTATAGACGCGTTTTCCCCAGCTTTCCTCTGGGAAGTCTTCACCGCCCGCCGTTGAAAACTCGCACAGTGATCCAACTAGATCACCGTGTTTCGCCAGAAAGTCGCGCCATGCCCGGATGGGTCCAGGCCCGTCCTCAACAGCATAGATCGGGGCAGCAAACATGACTTCGGGGCCGATGGGATGCAGGGCAAAGTCAAACCGGACAACCACTCCAAAGTTGCCGCCACCGCCCTTGAGTGCCCAGAGCAGTTCAGGGTTTTCTTTTGCATTCGTGTGAACCAACTTACCATCGGCGGTCACCACATCTGCCGCAACAAGATTGTCAATCGACAACCCATGCTTGGCCCTCAGCCAGCCGATCCCACCTGACAGGGTCAATCCGGCAACACCGGTATCCGAGATCAGGCCACCGGGTGTTGCCAAACCATGGGCCTGGCTTGCTTCGTCCACGTCCCGCCAAAGCGCTCCGCCTTCCACCGATGCGGTGCGATTGTCGGCATCCACAGTCACGTTGCGCATCAGTCTGAGGTCGATCATCAGACCCTCGTCGCAAACTGCATGGCCCGCAACATTGTGGCCCCCCGCGCGAATAGAGATTGGAAGATCGTTGTTGCGCGCGTGATTAACAGCGGCGACAACGTCATCTGCATTCCGGCAGCGTACGATCATTGCAGGCTTCCGGTCGATCATCGCGTTCCACACGGCGCGCGTCTCATCAAACTCTGCCATGCCGGGCATCAATGTCTCAGCTTTGAGTCCGACAGGTGATAAATTCTGGTCTGTATCCATACTGTTCATAATGCAATTCCCTTTGTGATCTTCTGGGATGCTATGCCACTGGCGGCACCCACATCAGTGGCAAGATGGCCAAAGATGCGGCATACTGGACAAACGAATATGGCAAACTTGCCAAAACCGTGCCATTTCAGACAGGAGGGTTATATGGACACCGCCAAAAAACCGCTCATCGTGCTGCTCGCCGCCCCGGAAACATCCGCATCGGTCCTCTATGGGCTCTACGATGTCCTGATGTCAGCAGGTGCAGTTTATCCGGATATGGTGACCGGTGCCCCGGGTGATGAACTTCTGGATGTCCGCATCGTATCCGCAGATGGCAAGCCTTTTCACTGTATCGGCAATATCCCGGTGGAGCCACAAAGCTCCATTGGCGAAATTGACGATGCCGACGCTGTTGTGATCTGCGACCTGTACACATCGATTTATGATGTGCCCAAAGGTCGATATCCACGCGAAGTCGACTGGCTCAAGCGGATGCACCAGCAGGGGGCGTTACTGACATCGGTGTGTTCCGGCTCCTTGTTGCTCGCGGAGTCCGGGTTGCTGAATGGCCATCAGGCGACTGCACATTGGGCCTATCGCGATATGTTTCAGCGCCATTTTCCCAAGATTACATTTCGCAATGAAACAGTACTTTGCCTGGCAGCTGAGGCTGACCGGATCGTAACCGCAGGTGGGGTCACCGCCTGGCATGACCTCACGGTCTATCTGATTGCACGATATTGTGGTTACCAAACCGCGATTGAAACCGCCAAGGTCTTCCTGTTCAGTGGGCACGCCGAAGGTCAGTCACCCTATTCGGTGATGACCCGCCCGATGGAATCAAACGATGGTCCGATCTCTGATTGCCAGGTTTGGATCGCGGATCATTACGCCTCTGCCAAGCCGGTTGAGAAGATGGTTGAGCGGTCGGGGTTGAATGCACGGACCTTTTCGCGAAGATTTCGCATGGCGACGGGCTTTGCCCCGATCGAGTATGTTCAGGCGCTTCGCGTCGAAGAAGCCAAACAAATGCTGGAGACTGATGAGCTTTCAAATGACGATGTCGGAGCGGCTGTTGGATATGAGGATCCGGCATCCTTTCGGCGCGTATTCAAACGCGGTACCGGTTTGTCGCCGGCGGCATACAGGAAGAAATTCCAGCGTATCTCTCAAATCGCCCGTCCGCATTGAGTATTGCTTAAACCCGAAGTGAACCAAAGATCTTTCACACAAGTGCTACGAACTCACAGATAGTTTGCCGCTATGTAAGTCTGCAGTTTCAGATTTGGCGGGGCCCGCATGAATGACCCGTTGTCCTGCTGCGTCGCAGCGCACCAGTTTGTGCTACTTCGACATTTCTTATGATGCGAGCGTACGCAACGAGAATTCGACAGTTCCGTTGTGGGCTCACTGCCGCCATTCTCCGCGGTGGTCATCGATTGGTGGTAAGAGCCCTTACCTGCCGTCGACCGAGCTTCGGACTTTTGCATGTGCGGCACGTAGCGAACCGCACATTCCGGACGTTCAGACCCGAGCGGCAAATGGTAGGTGAGCGGACTAAGCCGCCACTCGCCGCACCGTCCACTAAGAAGCGCTCCGCGAACTTTGCGGACCCTGGAACAGCCTTTGACACAACAATTTGGAACGCCGCAGTTAACCGCGTGCACACCAGCATTGATTTCGAAAAGGTCCCAATGCCATCATCTTCTAAAAGTAGGAGGGGATTAGATGTGGAAACCAATCATATTTGCTTTTTTGATTGTCTTGACTGGTGCCGCAGCGGCTATGTCGCACGATGTGCGGGATCCAGCGACTTTGCAAAAACCGCTTATTCAGGACTTGCTAACCGAGTCGCTCAAAAGCACTGAGGGCTTGGAGGTTGTCGTGAGCCATGTTGCCCTACCACCAAACCTCACTTTACCAATGCATTGGCATCCCGGTGAAGAATTTGCCTACATTCTGCAGGGCAGCGTCACCCTCATCCTAGACGGCGAAGGCGAACAAGAAGCTTTTTCAGGTGACGTAGGCGTCGTTCCGTTGAAGAAAGTGCACACCGCTCGCTCAGGGGACGAAGGGGCAACCATTTTGGTGTTCCGTGTCCATGAGGAGGGCCAGCCAGGCAGAGTTTTGGTCAGCGACTGATTTTCAAGACAAAGGCGAAACATCCTTTACCGAATGCATGGTTGTCGGAACCGGGGGGGTGCCGTTTGCCTTCACACTTGCAACCCTGCTTTTTTCCACCCGCTGCGCCAGCGATCAGCGCAGGTTGGAATAGAGAATAATGGTAAACGTGTTGTCTCGGTTATCGAAGCCGCATTCGGAGCGATTTCGTTCAATTTGACAGCCGCTGTTTTTGCCGCATCTATGTCATCGAGCTCAGCAAGCGAGGCAATCAGCATCAGGTGGCTCATCAGGAAGGTTGCACGCACAGACAAGGCTTCGCGACAGGCCTGCGCGGCTTCCTCATAACGTCCCAAGTGAAACAAGGCGGCACCCTGTCCCATGAAAGCGGCGTGCCGCAATGGATCACCCGGGCTGAGTTCGACAGACCGGACTGCATGTTCCAGCGCCTTGTCAGGGCGATTCAGCAAATAAAGATTTGCAGCGGCGAGCATGTGGACCGTCGCCGCGTTGGGATTTTCCGACAATGCTTCCTTAAAGGCTGTCCGCGCACGGGACAGGTCTTGTGCCAGCATAGAGATCGAATGTGCGGCATAAGCCTTTGCAATGCCGTCCGCGCGATCGCTCCGCAGCACCTGCTCTGCGGCCGCGACAGCTGACTTGGGTCCCTGATCTACAGGTTCCAAACCTTGCACAAGACGTTGGATATGAAGCCATGCTAGCAAGCCCGCTGCGGAGGCGTATTCCGGATCTCGATCCAAAGCCAGTTTTGTCAGTCGTATTGCCTCTATGTTGTCTTGGTCAGTCAGCAAGTGGAAATGTGATAATGCTCGGAGGTAGAGCTCGTATGCCTGTAAGTCCTTGGTGGGTTTTGCACGCGCACGATTTGTTTCAGCGTGCCGCACCGATGGTTCAATAGCTGTAACTACGTCTTCGGTGACTTGATCTTGAAGATCAAAGATGTCGTCGAGCACACCGTCAAAGCGGTCCGCCCACAAATGGCTCCCATTTTCGGTATCTATGAGCTGTCCCGTGATGCGGACGCGCTGCCCGGAACGCCGAACGGAGCCTTCCAGTACATACCTAACCCCTAAGTCGCGGCCCGTGTCGCGGATGTCCGTGCTTTTCCCCTTATAAGCAAAAGAAGAGTTTCGTGCGACGACCATCAACCAACGAAACCGAGATAGCTCAGTTATGATGTCTTCCGTTATGCCATCGGCAAAGAACTCCTGCTCCGGATCACCCGACATATTGTCGAATGGGAGCACTGCGATTCCCGGCCTCACATCCGCTTTGATCGCGAGATTGGCTTTCGTACCCTTTGGCCAACACCAGATTCCAACATGGCGCGTGATGTTTTTCAGTTCGGTTTGGTCTCCGCCGTCGAATAATCCCGCATCGCTACGGTCAAGGCTGTTATGAGACGTATCTGAAAAGAGCACTTGTCCCGGCTTCGCGAGAGCCTCCAGACGCGCGGCAACATTGATGCCGTCGCCGAAAATGTCATCGCCGTCAGATACCACTTCCCCTGTGTGAACCCCGATGCGCAGTTTGATGTGGTCAGGTTTGTGGGCGGACTGAACTGCGATCGCGCAAGCTGCTGCTTCAGATGGTGATTGAAACTCGACGATCCAGCCGTCGCCCATGCTTTTGATCAGTGAACCATTGGTATCTTCCACGATCGGGAGAAACGTGTCCTCGCGGAAGGTCTTTAATGCAGCGACTGTGCCAGTACGGTCCTGATCCATCAGCGCGGAATAGCCCACAATGTCGGCGGCCAATACCGTCGTGAGACGTCTTCCCATTCACCCCTCCTCTTTGCAATGAAGTTAGCTCGGTGGGTTGCTTCTGTCAGCCCATTCGTCAGATTTTGAAAAGCCGTAGGCTCCAGACTCATTGATTTACAGCCAGAATAGGACTGTAGCAGCGAGAGCGATGGCCGAGAGGAATACCTTTGG